>CALGKJ010000130.1 GCA_937930535.1 uncultured Clostridia bacterium | reverse complement strand
TGTTTCTTCTCTTACTACATTGGAGAAGGCTGTAGGTGTTTGATTCAGCACAGTTACCTTTTCTTTTTTCATAAGCTTTATAAATTCGATTGGATCTTGAGCTATTATCTTTGGTACTATTACCAGCTTGCCTCCATATAGCAGTGCGCCGTACATTTCCCATACTGAGAAGTCAAAGCTCATGGAGTGGAACATTGTCCATGCATCACTGCTGCTAAAGTCAAATTGTATTTTGTCATTGAACATCAGCCTTACTACATTTTTGTTTATTATCATTGCGCCCTTTGGCTTGCCTGTAGTACCTGATGTGTATATTATGTATGCCAGATTTTCTGGTGTGCTTACTGTATCCAAGTTCTCAGTATTACCTGTATAGATGCTTGCATCCTCCAGATCAATTGTAACCAGCTTTTCCTTGTTAGCTTCTGAAAGCTGTATATTATTGCTGCTTCCCTTAGTCAGAAGCATTTTCGCTCCGCTGTCCTCAAGCATAAAGTTAATGCGTTCCTCTGGATACATTGGGTCTATTGGGAGATAAGCACCTCCTGCTTTGAGTATAGCCATTATGCCGACTATCATTTCTACTGAACGTTCCAGTATTATACCTACTATTGATTCTGCTCCAACACCATTATTTCTTAGTACATGTGCTACTTGATTTGCTTTTTGGTTTAGCTCATTATAGGTTATATACTGGTTTTCAAATGCAACTGCTATATTGTCAGGAGTTCTTTCTGCCTGCTCCTCAAATAGCTGCTTTATTGTTTTAGTTGTCGGATAATCTGCTGTTGTATCATTGAAATCTACAAGTATTTGTTTTTTCTCATTTTCAGTAAGTACTTCAATTTCTGACAGCTTTATTTCGGGATTATCAACTATTTGCTCCAGCATATAAATATAGTGACCTATTAATCTCTCTATTGTTTCTTTCTTAAACAGCTTTGTTGAGTACTCTACGTCAAAGTCGATCCCATCCTTCAGTTCTTCAACATTAAGCGTCATATCAAATTTTGAAATCTTGTTTTCTGCTTCAAAGGGAGTAAATTTAAGTCCCTTGATAGTCAGTTCTCTGCTTCCTGTATTTTGCATTACAAATACAGTATCAAATATTGGATTTCTGCTTAAATCTCTTCTTATATTCAGCTTTTCAACCAGCATTTCAAATTGGTAATCCTGATTTTCATATGCTTTTAGTGAGTTTTCCTTTACTTCCTTGACAAACTCAATAAAGTTTTTTGCTGATTCAGGGAAGTTTCTCATAACAACAGTGTTTATAAACATTCCCACTATGTCCTCAAGATCAGCATGGGATCTTCCAGCTACAGGGCTTCCTACGATTATATCCTCTTGTCCCGAATATTTGGAAAGAAGTATGTTATATGCAGCTAAAAGAACAATATATAAGGTTGAGCCTGTCTCCTTTGCAAGATTGTTGAGCTTATCTGCCAATTCCTTGCCTATGCCTACAACCAAGCTTTCTCCTTCAAAGCTTTGTATGCTTGGTCTTGGAAAATCTATGGGCATATTCAGAACTGGTATATCTCCTTTAAACAGCTCCAGCCAATACTCTTCCTGCTTTTTTATTTTTCCTGTTTCTATCTGATTGTTCTGCCACTCAGCAAAATCTTTATATTGCAGTCTTAAAAACTTAAGCTCATCACCATTATAAAGCTGACTTAACTCTCCTATGATTATGCTCATGGTTATTCCATCGGACACTATATGGTGCATGTCAAAAGCAAGAATATGCCTTTCTTCGCTTACACTGACTATTTTTACTCTTAATAGCGGTGCTTTGCTAAGGTCAAAGGGCTGAATGAATTGTGTCAATACATCATCTAAGTCTTCTTCTCTGACATCTGCATATTCCACTATGAATTCAAGTTCATCATGGATTTTTTGAACTGGTTCTCCATCTATTACTTCAAAGTAAGTTCTTAAAGCCTCATGTCTTTTCACCAGATGGCTGAAGGCATGCTGAAATCTTTCCTTGTCAATACGCCCTTCTATTTCCATGTAGCCTGGCATATTATAGCTTATATAAGTTCCATCCATCTGACTTAATACATATAAACGTTTTTGTGCAGAAGAAACTGCATAATAATCTTTCTTTTCTACAGGCTGTATAGATGAATATTTATCTTCACTGCCTACATATTGAGATATATCAATTCCTTGCTGTTTTAGCAGCTCGGCTAATAATTCCTGTTGTTCCGGCGATAATTCATTAAGACTATTTAATATATCCATTATTATTATTCCTTTCTTGCTTTAACTTGTTCTAACAGCTTTTCCACTTCTGTTTTTGAAAGGGACTTGACTGAATTTAGAGCTTCAGCAATTTTTTTCTTATTATCCTCCATACTTTGAATCTTTTTTGCAATACCGCTGACAGTAGGAGTATCAAAAAATTCTTTTATGGGCATATCCAATTGCAGTTCAGCTCTCATACGGTATATGACTTGTGCGGCAATAAGTGAATTTCCTCCCAATTCAAAGAAATCATCATTTAACCCTAGCTGCTCAACTCCCAATAAGTCACTCCATATGTAAGCTATTTTTTGTTCCAGCTCATTTCCTTGTCCGCCAGTACAATCTTTTCTGCCTTGTTTTGACTGGGCATTGTTCTTAATGCCAGCATTACTGCTTATTACCCAACGGTCAATTCTATGCTTTAGATCTCCACTGGAGACTATTGTGTTTTTCATCATGCCCTTTGCTAATACATAACCTAGAGCTTTTACGCCTTCCTCAGGTGATATGAAGAATCCGTCAGGACTTTCAACCTTTTCTGTAAATGCCCATCCGTCCCAGTTTGCACTAATCCACGGTACTTCACTTTGTGTATTACATTTTCTCGCAAAAGCATCCATATATAGATTTACTGCTGAATAAGCAGATAGTCCAAGTCCTCCAAGCACTACTGATAAAGACGATACCATTAAATAGAAATCCAATTTTATGTCTCTTAAAACCTTCGCCAATACATTTGTGCCATATATTTTAGGTACAGCTTGTTCTTTGTATTTAGCAATATCTAGCTCTTGGATAGAGCTGTAAGTTTTTTCACCGACAACTCCTGCTGCATGGATTACTCCATTAATTATTCCAAACCTCGCAACTGCTGTTTCAACAGCTTTCTGCATCTGCTCTTCACTGGATACGTCTGCTACATATATTAGCACCTCTGCTCCAGCTTCTTCTAATTCCATAAGCTTCACTATCTTTTTGCTGACAGAATCTTCGCTGCCTTTTGCTGCAAGCCATTGTGTCCACTGATCTTTTTCCGGGAATTCAGTTCTGCTGATTAGTACAAGCTTTGCTTTGTATTCCTTGGCTAAATGCCCTGCAAATATCAAGCCTATATTTCCCAGACCTCCGGTTACGAGATAAACGCCTTCATTCTTAAGATAAGTCGTTATGTTATTTCCTGATGGCTTTATGCTTTCAAAGCTTTGTACCCATCTTGAGCTTCCTCTGTAGGCTATTGCATACTCGCTTCCGCCCTTTTGAGTTTCTCTGATAATATTTTCTGCCATATATTCACACTGACTTAGCTTGTCTGCTATGTTTATATCTATGCTTATACAGGATACATTCATATATTCCTGTGGTATTACTCTTACTGCACCAAGTACTGTAGCCTTTTCAGGGTGCAGCTCCTTTTCTCCGCAAACTTCCTGCATACAATCAGTTACTACTGAAATTTTTACTTGTTCAATAATATTTAGCTTGCTGATTGCTTTTGCTATATTTATCAAGCTATAAAAGCCCCTGTTTTGCATTTCTTCAAAGTATCTGCTTTTATCTTCCTTATGTTTGTCATCAACACACCATAAATGAATGATGTTGTCTGGCAGCTTATCCTTTGACTTCAAGGTCTTAAATAACTCTACGTAATCTTCCGCTTTTTCAGGATTTAAACTGTATGAATCGTTTTCGTCAGCTTTATATTTTTCTCCAGCATATACCATTGTTGTTTCATTACCCATGCTATTAAGTCTTGAAGCCACGCTGTCTGCTATTCCATGCTCATCAGCAAATATCAGCCATTTTAAGCTATTTTCCTCAACTTGTTCCACTGGTACTGCCGGCTTCCAATATGGGGCATAAAGCCATTCAGATACTTCCGGGTTCTTAGCTGCTTTTTTTATGGCATCTACAGGCTTTTGTGTTTTTCTATCCCCGCCCATCCAGCAGCTTATTCTTTCAAATGGGTATGTTGGCAGAGGTATTCTCATTCTCTTTTCATTCTTATAAAGCTCTGAGAAGTTAACCTTTATGCCTTCTGACCACATCTTGCCTAAAGCGCAGTATAACACTGCTGTGTCCGAGTTCTTTTGGCGAGGATGCCTCATTGTAGGTACTACTTTTATATTGGATTCCTTATTAATTTGCTGCTTTGCCAGCGTACTAAGTGTATTTCCTGGTCCGGCTTCTATTAATACCAAGCTGTCGTCCTTTAAAAGCTCCTCCAGACATTGAGAGAATCTTACAGCCTCTGCCAAATGTCTAGCCCAATAAATTGGATCCTTTGCTTCCTCATCCTTCAGCCATGTACCTGTCAGGTTTGATACTATTGGTATTTTTGGTGCATTTAGCTGTGCTTTGCCTACCTTGGCTGCAAAAGGCTCTATTATGGAATCCATCATAGATGAATGGAAAGCATGTGAGGTATGCAGCCTTACGTATTTTACGCCCTTTTGCTCCAATACTGCTTCAACCTCTGATACCTTTTCCTCTGGTCCTGATATTACACAGGACATAGGGCTGTTAACAGCAGCAATAGATACATCTTCATTAAGCAGCGGCAGCACTTCTTTTTCACATTCTGATACTGCTGTCATAACTCCACGAGGCTGTCCCTGCATCATTCTGCCTCTTGCAGCGATTAAGGGCAGTACTTCCTTTAGGGTAATGACACCAGATATACATGCCGCTACATATTCACCAACACTATGTCCTACCATAGCCTTTGGTACTATGCCATAGCTTATTAGTGTTTGTGCCATTGCATATTCCATGGTAAACAACGCTGGCTGTGCCAGATAGGTTTGATTTATCTGCTCTGCATCTGCTTCCTGATCATTTGGAAATAAAACCTCACGCAGATCCAATCCCAGATGGGGTTCTAACAGCTTGGCACATAAATCTACCTGTTCTTTAAATATTTTCTCATTTTTATACAATTCCAGTCCCATGTTGATATATTGAGAGCCTTGACCTGGGAACATGAATACTACGCCTCTTCCAGTTACTTCTCCGCTGCCTTTTACTATACGTTCATTAAAGGATTTTTCCATTACTTCTACCGCATCTGCTATGTTATTACAAACGACAGCTTTTCTATGGTTAAACTCTTTTCTGCCCATTTGCAAGGTGTGTGCCGCATCTGCAAGATTAGTCTCTGGGTTGTTTCTCAAGAATTCCAGTAAATTAATAGTCATATTATCTAAAGCGTTCTCTGTTTTTGCAGATAGTGTAAGCATATGCCAAGGCTTATTGGATACTGTACTTTGTATTTCTGGTGCTTCTTCAAGCACTACATGGGCATTTGTACCCCCTATACCAAAGGAGCTTACTCCTGCTCTGCGAGGCTTTCCTTCGCTTTTCCACGCAAGAGCTTCTGTTGGTACATAAAATGGACTATCTTCCATCTTAAGCTTTGGGTTTGGCTTTTCAAAATTTACACATGGAGGTATTGTCTTATTTTTAAGAGTCAGTGCTGCTTTTATTACTCCGGCAGTTCCAGCGGCGGCATCCAAATGTCCGATATTGGCTTTAACTGAACCTAGAGCACAAAATCTTTTTTTGCTGGTTTTATTTCTATATACCTCTGTTAAAGCGTTAAACTCTATTGGATCACCCAACTCTGTACCTGTTCCATGGGTTTCGATATATTCTATATTTTCAGGGTTTATGCCAGCTACCTCTTGTGCTTCATATATAACCTCAGACTGTCCCTCAATACTGGGGGCGGTGTAACCTATTTTCAGGGAACCATCATTATTAATTGCTGTTCCCTTTATTACGGCATATATGTAGTCTCCGTCCGCCAAAGCATCCTCAAGTCTCTTTAAGGCTACTATAGCAGCTCCGTTTCCGCCTACTGTGCCATTGGCCTTTTCGTCAAAGGGCTTACAGTGCCCATCAGGGGACAGGATGCTACCTTCTTTATAAAGGTAGCCTCCCTTCTGTGGAATACCGAGCCTTATGCCCCCAGCCAGTGCCATATCACATTGATAGCTGTTTAGTCCCTGACATGCCATTGTCAATGCAACAAGGGAGGTTGAGCAGCCGCATTGAACGGTAACGCCTGGTCCTTTCAGGTTAAGCTTATAGGACACCTGTGTTGCCAGAAAGTCCTTATCATTACCTATAAGCATCTGTATTTCGTTCATTGTACTTGCTAAATGCGGGTCTGATGCAATGTTCAGCAGATAGGTATTAAAGCCTTCACCTGCGTAAACTCCTATCCTGCCATTATATGTTTCTGGATTATAGCCTGCACTTTCGATGGCTTCCCAAGCACATTCAAGAAACATACGGTGCTGTGGGTTTAGTATTTCTGCTTCTCTTTTATTAAAGCCAAAGAACTGTGGATCAAACATGTCTATGTCTTCAATTACAGCTCCAGCCTTTACATAGTTGGAATCATTAAATAAAGCCGGTTCTATATTGGATTTCTTCAATTCTTCATCTGTGAAGAATTGTATTGACTCAACACCGTTTTTAATATTATTCCAAAACTCATTTATGCTGTCAGCCCCCGGAAATCTTCCAGCCAGACTGATAATTGCTATATTATCGCCAAAATTTTGAGTGTTGTCGTTACTCATTTCTGCCCCTCCCGCTTGTAGGTCTTCTTGCAGCTTGGTTTCTCCTTTCGATTCTGCTGGAGATTTGTTCAAAGGAACTCTTATCAACAGCAGATTCTCCGTCCAACTGCTTAGCCATAAGTGCTATAGTAGGATATTTAAACATTGTCATAACTGTAATTTCCTCTTCTGATGCATTAAACAGAGTACAGATCTTGCTTATTACCTTCATCATAAGCAGCGAGTTACCGCCAAGGTCAAAGAAGTTGTCGTTAGTACCTATCTTTTCAACTCCTAGTACCTCCTGCCATATTGCAACAAGCTTTTCTTCTGTTTCACTTGTTGGTGCTGCATATTCAACGCCTGTACTTATGCTTCCATCTGGCTCAGGCAGTGCTTTCTTATCTACCTTGCCGTTTGAGGTCATTGGTATTTGGTCTACCTGAACAAAATATGATGGAATCATATATTCAGGAAGCTCTTTTGACAGATGTTCCTTTATATCTGCTACGGTCATTTCCTTTTCAGTAACTAAGTAAGCACAGAGGTATTTGTTTTCGCCTTTGTCGTCTCTTGCTATTACTACAGCTTCTTTAATGTCTTCATGCTTAAGCAGTTGATTTTCTATTTCACCCAGCTCTATTCTGTTGCCTCTGATTTTTACTTGATAATCTATTCTGCCAAGGAATTCTATATTGCCATCAGGCAGCCACTTTACAAGGTCTCCTGTACGATACATCAGTGTGTTTGCTTCAAATGGGTTTTCTACAAATTTTTCTTTTGTTAACTCTGGTTTATTCAGATATCCTCTTGCCAGACTGTCACCGCTTATGCATAATTCTCCCGGTACTCCAACTGGCTGTAAGTTGTTGTATTTATCCAGTACATAAGCTTCTGTATTTGTTATTGGCTTTCCTATAGGAATATTACTGTAATATTCATCTACTACGAAGCTTGTAGCTACAACAGTGTTTTCAGTTGGACCGTAGTTGTTTATCAACTCATAGGCTTTCTTTGTAAATTGATTCAGCTTATCTCCGCCAGTCAAAAGCTTTCTTAGGGAGGTATTGTTTAAATCCATAAACTGCTCGCATATTTGTGTCGGTAAAAAGCTTATGGTTATATTGTTTTTCTCAAAGTACTCATTAAGCTTAATAGTATCCAGCTTAATCTTCTTGTCTATTAAGTGGATTGATGCTCCGCATATTAGGTAAGGGAATATTTCCCAAACAGAAGCATCGAAGCCAAAACCTGCATATTTTGTTGCTCTATCTTCAGCAGTAACCTCATAGTATTTATTGTGCCACTGACATAGATTTGCAAGAGCCTTGTGCTCCACCATAACTCCCTTAGGCTTTCCTGTAGAACCAGAGGTATATATTACATATGCTATATCATCCGCCTTGCTTTCACATGTCACATTTTCTTTATTTGCTGCATATGCTTCTGAACTGTCAAGATTTATTATCTTGACTTCATATTTAACCTGCTCAAGCAAATGCTCTTGTGTAAGCAGCATTACTGCTTTGCTGTCTTCCAGCATGTATTTGATTCTATCCTGCGGGTATTGAGGATCTATGGGCAGATATGCCGCTCCTGCCTTTAAGATACCCATTATTCCTACTAGCATCTCCAAGGACTCTTCAACCATTATGCCTACTATATCATTAGTATTGATTTTATTGTTTCTTAATGCAGCAGCAAGCTGATTAGCCTTTTCGTTCATTTCCTTGTAGGTCATGGACTTATCTTTATATACTGCAACGACATTGTCAGGAGTTTTAGCTGCTTGCTCTTCAAACAGGCTTTGTATCGTTCTGGTTTTATCATATTCTACTTTATTGTTATTGAAGCTGTTTAGTATTTGCTTTTGTTCACATTCTGAAATCATTTGAAGCTCATATAGTTTATTATCTGGGTTATTAACAGCTTCTTTTAACAGCTTCACATAATGATTAGCAAATCTTTCCATGGTTTCTTTTTTGAACAGCTTTGTGCAGTATTCAAATATTAAATCTATCTGATTATTTCTTTCTATAGCAATAGTTGTTATATCAAACTTGGAGATTTTTGTTTCAACATCTTCCAGACCAAATCTGATGCCATCTATCTCTGTTTGTCTGAACTCCATATTTTGAAGTGCAAACATTGTATCAAATAGAGGACTTCTGCTCATATTTCTGTCTGGACGTAAAGCATCAACTAAATCGTTAAATTGATAATCCTGATTTTCAAATGCTCTTATTGAATTTTCTCCTACATCCTTTAAGAAATCCCTAAAGCTCCTGGTGCTTTCTGGGTAGTTTCGTAATGCAAGCATATTGATAAACATACCTATTACATTTTCTAAGTCCGTGCTGGTTCTGCCGGCTATAGGAGTACCAACAACTATATCATCCTGTCCTGAGTACTTGGACAGCAATACATTGTATGCTCCTAGCATTACTGAGAATAAGGTTGTACCTGTCTTATTAGCTAGTCCTAATAATGCAGTGGTAGTTTCTTCATCTACCTTTACTCTTACCTTGTCTCCTTCAAAGCTTTGTACTGCCGGTCTTGGATAATCAGTTGGCATATTAAGCACTGGAAGCTCTCCTGCGAATTCCCTTAACCAGAATTCCTTTTGCTCTTTCATTGCATCGCTGTTTATCATTGTATTCTGCCATGCAGTAAAGTCTCTGTATTGGATTCTAAGCTCAGGCAGTTCTTTATTTTCATATAATGTAACAAACTCTTTAACCAATATATCCATTGACACACCATCAGATATTATGTGGTGCATATCTGTCATTAGGATGCTTTTGCCTTCCTTCAGGTTTATTAGCATAACTCTGAGAAGTGGTGCTGCTTTGAAATCAAAGGTACGTACAAAGCTTTCAGCTATTTTGTTAACCTGATTTTCTTCAGCTTCCATGTAATCTATTTCAAAATTTACTTCATCATGTACTCTTTGTACTAATTCATCCTCAACAAAGTCAAAGGAGGTTCTAAAGGCCTCATGTCTTTTTACTATTTCAGCAAAAGCATTCTGAGTTCTTTCCTTATCCAGATGTTTGTCAATATGCATAGCCAATGGTACGTTATATGTAACCCCTATACCATCCACCTTGTTAACCAGATACATTCTCTTTTGTGCTGGAGATGCTGGATAGTATTCCTTCTTCTCAACTGGCTGAATGGATATATAGATATTCTTTTCTCCACGATCTATGAACTTTGCCAGCTGTTTTATTGTTGGCTTTCTGAATATTTCTCTTAATGGCACATCAACATGGAATCTCTTTCTTATTTGTGAAACCAGTATAGTTGCTCTAAGAGAGTGTCCGCCTACTTCAAAGAAATTATCGTTTATACCTACCTTTTCCAGGTCAAGTATTTCCTTCCATACTGTTACAAGCTCTTCTTCTGTTTCGTTGGTTGGCTCCTCATATATAGCTGATGAGTCCAGATTTTCTTCTGGTTCTGGAAGAGCTCGTCTGTCAATCTTTCCATTTGGAGTCAATGGCATTTTGTCTAACTGTACAAAATGAGCTGGAATCATGTACTCTGGAAGAGCGTCTGCCAGACACCATCTAAGCTCAGGTACAGTCAGCTTTTCATTGGCTGTAAAGTATTGAACAAGATATTTTGTGCCGTCACAATTTTCTTTAGCTATTACTAGGGTTTCTTTTACCTGTTCATGAGTTAACAATTGGTTTTCGATTTCACCAAGCTCTATTCTAAAGCCTCTGATTTTTACTTGATGATCTATTCTGCCTAAAAATTCTATATTTCCATCTGGCAGCCATCTTGCAAGGTCACCAGTTTTATATAACCTCTCGCCCTCTGCATATGGGTTATTAATAAACTTTTCACTTGTCAGCTCTGGTCTGTTTAGGTATCCTACTGCCAAGCCTGTCCCCGATACGCATAGCTCGCCGGGTATCCCTACTGGGCATAAGCAGCCGTATTTATCAACGATATAGCATTTTACATTATTTATTGGTTTACCAATAAGTACCTTCATATTTTCTGGTGTAATTTCGTAAACCGTTGAGCAAACGCTGTTTTCTGTCGGCCCATACTCATTAATAAATCTAACGTTATTAAGCTTCTCAAAGTGCTCTTTAACCAAATCTTCGTTAAACTTATCTCCAGCTACAGTTATGATTCTCAGATACTTTAAGCTTTCTGGATACTCATCCATAAATACCTTGTATAAACCAGGAGTAATCAGGAAGTGTGTTACCTTGCAGTCAGTAACAACCTCTTGCAGATATGCAACGTTAAATCTGTTCTGGTTATTTACAAGTACCAGCTTTGAACCGCTTATAAGTGGTGTAAATATATCTTCAACTGAACTGTCAAAGGAGAAGGAAGGAATTTGCAGTACAGCATCCTTATCAGTAAATTGATAGTAGTCCTTTCTCCATGTCAGTGTATTAACAATAGTAGTGTGCTTTACAAGTACACCCTTTGGCTGCCCTGTTGATCCTGATGTATATATGATATATGCCAATGAATCTGAAGAAATTGTTTCTAGGTTTTCAGAATTTCCTAGGTAATTTTTTTCTTTTTCTAAGTCTATTATAGTGCCTTCAAACTCTATTTCTTCATTAACTGCACCCTTTATTAGCAGAACCTTTACATCACTATCCTTCAGCATAAACTGCTTTCTTTCAGCAGGATACTCTGGATCAACTGGAAGATAAGCTCCGCCAGCCTTAAGTATCGCCATCATGCCAACTACCATTTCAAGGGATCTGTCAACCATAATTGCAACAATATTGTTGCCTTCTGAGGTTCCTACACCATGCTCTCTCAATATTCTTGCAAGGCTGTTTGCTTTCTTATTAAGCTCAGCATATGTAAGTGCTTCACCTTCAAATTGTACAGCCATGCATTCCGGTGTCAGCTTAACCTGCTCTTCAAATAGCCCGGATATGGTTTTTTCCTTTGGATAAGGTACTGCACTGTTATTAAAGCTATTTAGTATAAGCTGCTTTTCTTCTTCTGGAAGCATAGTAAGCTCAGAAAGCTTGGCATTAACATTGCTTACTCCGCATAAAAGCAGATTCTTAAAATGTGTTATTATTCTTTCGATGGTTTCAGCTTCATATAAGGACGTATTGTATTCTATTTCACCCTTAATAACGTCTTTTGTATTATTAAAGGACATTACTATGCTTGTCATAATATTGCTTATATAGCTTTTGTTATGTACATTTTCTAATAATACTACTACCTCAAATAATGGGAAGCTGTTTTCTTCCTGTTCCATACCCAACTGGTACAGTAGTGTTTCCATAGGATAGTTTTGATTTTCGGAGGCTTCAAAAATTGTATCCTTTACTTGAAGCAGCAAATCCTTAAAGGAACCATCTCTCTTAATTTCATTTCTTAAGGCAAGCACTGTATTTACGAATTCCGCTTCTTCTTCCTGCTTAAATATTGGTGCGCCAATAACTACGTCACTGTTTCCTGTATATCTGTCCAGCAGTAAGCTGATGCCGGTTACTAAAATCATAAATAGTCTTGCGTCTGCACCATTGCTTAGCTTTGACAGCTTTGAATATATTTCTCCTGAAAGCTCAAAGCTGGCTTTGGCTGTTACTGTTTTGTATTTATTTGTATCAGTAACATTGTGATCATATGGGAAGAAGCTTTTTACAAGCTCACCTGATAGTTTATTTAACCAATATTCGCCTTCTTTTACATGTTGACTCGCAGCTATTGCTGCTATGCCAGATTTATTCATTTTCAACCCTCCGTAAAACTTGATTTATTAATATATAATAATTTCAATTAACTTTTACACACTTAAAAACCGAAGTCATCATCATTACTTAAAATATTCTTTGCACCAGCTAATTTTACGATTTGCTTAGCTTCATGCACCATTTTGCCCCATCTTTCGAATTCCCATATTGATGGTACTGCATTCTTATGAAGCTTCTTCCATCTTTCATCCGCATTGTGCAGCTGAGTAGCATTATATGGATTTGGTATGCCAAGCTTAGCACAGTGAGCCATAAAACGATGTAATCTGTTATATCTTTCTTCTCTCATAGGCTCGCATTTTAATGTCCATGTATCAAATACCAGCATATCTCTAGCCTCTGCCGGATAAAGCAGTTCTCTCTTATCTGCCCATTGATCTGAATCAAACTGACCTGCATAATGATAGTAGAAAGGATTTGGTTCAGCCTGCCAGATATAATCCTTCATCTCCTCAACTAGATCAAGGGTCATTTGGAAATCTTCCTCTGTCTCGTCTGGATGTCCGATAACTATATACGTTGTGGTTTTTATTCCCGCAGTAGCCAAAGCATATAGTGTTTCCTTGGTTTGCTCTACCTTTATTTCCTTGTGCATTAAATCAAGTATCTTTTGAGAACCGCTTTCTACACCTATTCTGGTTCTATACATACCACCACGTCTCCACTGGATAGTATTGTCCAGGTTTCCAGATGGCTCGTCTACTCTAAAATAGCAGTCATAATACAATGTATAGTCTGAATTTATAAATTCAGCAGAAAGCTCGCTGATTATTGGATTTAACAGCGCATCAGACATAAAGAATAACTGGTTTCCATATTTCTTATACATCTTTATCATTTCGCTTACTGTCTGTTTTATATCCTTTGTTTTATACTTGCCCCAATATCTTGATGAGTTACAGAAGCTGCATTCATTAGGACAGCTTGAAGAACCTGTTGCTATTATATATGGATAGCTTGCTGTATTAATATCTGATAAATCTGCTATATCTAACTGGTTAAAAGGTATTGGAGTTAACCCTAAGTCACTGAGGGAAACAACTCTCCTATCAGATATCTCGCCTCTCAAGAATTTTAATAAGGATTGCTCCCCTTGACCATCTCTCATTATTAAATCTACACAGTCTTCAGTTTCCTTAAGAAGTGTATCGTAATTTGGTGAACCTACAGCATGTGAATCAGCAAAAGCTCCTCCACCCATAACTACCTTAATTTGTGAATTCAGTTTTTTTACAACTCTTGCAGCAAATATTGAAGCAGGTATATTACCTTTAAATATACTGAATCCTACAACATCAGGCTTCTCTGTTTCAACCAGATTAGTATAATATGCTTCTAATTCCTTGTAGAAAAAGCTCATTAACGCATTTAATTCTTTTGCTTGATCATTGTTGATGTTTACATAATATGTATGATATATTAATATTTTTACCAGCTCTATGTACTTATTTTCATCTGTGTACTTGAAGGCTGCCATCATATGGTTATGCAGTACATCATGTCCGATATTATAGAAATTACCTCTTTTCTCTGGAGGCACAAACTCTTCCAGCTTTTTAAAATAGTCTACGTAAACCTTCTTAAAGGTTTCATGAACATTAAGGTCAAGAATCTTTACCTTATACCCAAACTTCTGCAAATATGCCTTTAGCATACCTATTCCTTGGGGTGGATTTAAAGGAGTCCAGTAGGGCATCATCCCCAGAACAACCTTTAGAGCTTTTTCATCCTTTTTTTGTGAAACATTTTTAATTTCCATAATTACCTCCATAAATTAGAATATTTGAGGTGTCATAATCTCATATCCTTTGACTGCAAAGCTTAAAAATCAAAATCATCATCTGATTTTAAAATATTGCTTTTAGCTGTTGATAGGTTATGACTAAGTACTATATCTTCAAGTCTAATATTTACGTTATCCTTGATTTGTTCCAGGATTTCCATGTAGTGCTTAATAATTCTCTCTGCTGTTGTTTTCTTGAAAAGTGCAGTTGAATACTCAAGCAAGAATCTAACACTGTCACCCATTTCCATTACAGAAAGGAACATATCGAATCTTGAAATATTGTAGGCAAAATCATATGGTCTTACTGATATTTTGCTATTTTGCATATCTGGTATATCAAGATTTTGAACCGCAAAAACATAGTCAAACAACGGATTTCTGCTCATGTCTCGCTTTACCTTAAGCTTGCTTACAAGCTCATCAAACTGATATTCCTGATTTTGATATGTATTCAAGCAGTTCTCTTTTACCTCAGCTAGGAAATCTTTAAAGGTCATATCACGTCTTGGAGTATTTCTATTGGCTAACATATTTATAAACATTCCTATAATGTCTTGTAAGTCCTTGTGAGGTCTTCCAGCTATGGGCGAGCCTACTATAATATCCTCCTGACCCGAATATTTTGAAAGAAGTATAGTATAGGCTGCAAGCATTACCATGTGCAAAGTACTTGATGTAATTTCTGCAACTTTATTAAGTGCATCAATCAGCTCTCTGCCGGTTGTTATTACCAATCGGTCGCCTTCATAGGACTTATTTGAAGGTCTTGGAAAATCAGTAGGAATGTTTAGTACTGGCAGCTTACCGCCATCCTTTACTTCAAACCTTTTCAGCCAGTATTCTTCCTTCTTTTGCATTTCATCCGACTTAAAAAGCTTGTTTTGCCATACTGCAAAATCCTTGTATTGAATCTCTAAATCAGGAAGACTTTCCCCCTCAAGCAGCAGCAATAACTCCTTTATCAGCACCATTACGGACCAGCCATCAGATATGATGTGATGCATGTCCAGTACAAGTACATATTTATTAGCTGCTATTTCTATTAAAGCAACTCTGAAAAGCGGTGGAACATCCATTGTAAATGGTCGGATAAAGTCTCTCATGATATCATTTACTTTATCCTCTGTAGTCTTAAAGCAGCTTATTTTGAAATCTACATTATCATGAATTCTCTGAATAGGTTCACCGTCTATAGTTGTAAAGGATGTTCTCAGGGATTCATGTCTTTTTATTAGTGTACGAAATGCCTGCTCCATTGCAGCTATATCCAGCTCACCTTCAATAAGCAGTGCTTCCGGCATATTATAGCCGGTATTAGGCCCTATTGTATCAGTATCTATCTGATCTATTACATAAAGCCTCTTCTGTGCCGAGGATGCTTCAAAGCAGCCTTGTGGATGTTCAGGGTTTCCTGCAACCGCTTCAATAGATGAATATATACTCTGCTCATGATAATCTGAAATGTACTCTGCCAATTCCCTTACGGTTGAGATCTGAAACATGTCCTTTAAGGGAATTTCTACATTCAGATGCTCGTGTATAGCTGATGCTAATGAAGTAAGCTTCAGTGAGTTTATACCCAGCTCAACAAAGCTTCCATTAATATCAATATTATTATTTTTAAAGGTATCTCTACACAGCTTAATAACCAATTCCTCTGTATCGCTATATGTTAAAGCATTATTTTCCGTAGCTGCAATTTCTGCTTTCAGTTCCTCAATTTTGCTTAGCTCTTCTGAAAAGCTACCTCCTTGATACATATCAGCCAGCTTGTATCTTTGCACCTTTCCACTGGTTGTTTTTGGTACTTTCTTAATTGGAACAACATGTCTGATAAATAGACCAATTTTTTCTTTTAGAAGTAACTTAATACGTGAAGCTAAAGGCAAGAAATCTTCCAGCTTCTTTTTGTATAAAACAAATATTATAATTTCCTCTTCTTTAGTTTCATTATTGAAAGCTCCTGCTGCTACTACTCTGCCTGTTTCCAAGCCTTCAATCTCTTCCAATACTCGTTCAATATCATGGGGGTAAAAGTTCTGACCATTAACAAAGATTATATCCTTAAGCCTTCCTGTTACCACCAGACTTCCATCACGCAAAAAGGCAAGATCTCCAGTTCTGAGCCATCCGTCCTTTGTAATGATTTTCTCCGTAGCCGCCGGATTATTATAATATCCCCTTGTAACGTTTTCTCCCTTTATCTGTATTTGACCCACAACCCTGTCTTCTACAACATTATCCTTTTCATCACATATTCTAAGGCTGCAATAATCAATTGCATATCCTTCCTCGACAAAACCGACAACATTAGCATCTTCTGCACTCATTTCTATTATACGTTCGCCAATGCCTAGATGGTTTCGGTCTACCATTACAGTCTTAAATTCATGACCTAAGTGGGGCATAGCAACTCCAACACAGGCTTCTGCCATACCATATACTGTAAACATACTTGTTCTTTTTAGACCATATTTGAGCATTTCATCTAAGAACTGGTTACATAGCTCATATGAAATAGGCTCTGCACCATTAACAAGTAGTCTGACACATGATAAATCCCAGTCTTTAGCAATTTCTTGTGAAAAATGAGATAACAGGTAGCTATAGCCAAAGTTTGGTGAGCTTATTAATGTCGCTCTAAATTCATTAACCGCTTTTAACCATAAGGTTGGGTGTCTTACAAATAGTTTTGTGGGAATCAGATATTGATTTATATGCAATGCTAAGGGTACTAAGTGAAAACCTATCATTCCCATGTCATGTGTAAGAGGCATCCAAGATAAGAATGAATCGTCGCTAGTTGTTTCTGTAGCTATAACTATCCCCATTATGTTTGCTATCAGATTTTCATGAGTTAATATAACGCCCTTTGGGTCTCCTGTTGAGCCAGAAGAAAATTGAATGAAGGCAATACTGCCCGGTTCCGGCATATGAATAACGCCTTGATTTGATGTTACAATGATTGAGTTTTTGTTGAAAACACTCTCAATATAGATAGTCTTGTTTTTCATTGTTTCCATTTGACTTTCTAAATTGTTTTCTTTACCGTATACAGTTAATGCTGAGAGCGACTTTGCATCTATAACTAAATATGGATTATTTAGATAGCTCCATATTTTAAACAGTTTAAGTCTGTGTTCATCATTATTTCCTACTGCTACAGGCACTGGTATAAAGCCGCCAAGAAGACAAGCCCAAAACATATAGATTGTATGATCATTATCCTGTATCTGAAATACTAATTCAGAACCATGCTCTATTCCAATTGATTGCAAATAGCCTAAAATGATGAGTGAATTTTGATATAATTCTTCATAAGTAACAAATGTACTGTCCTTATCGCCATTAATAAACCGTATTCCTTTTTCTGTCTCTTTTCGTGCTCCCTCTAATGCTTCGATAAGGTTCTTGTGCTTGATCATTTTTTTATCCCCCTAATTACAGTTATAATAAAATCTTATAATTGCTGTACGATTTATGACTTAGCAGCTTTGCAGTCTTATTGATAACCAACTCTAAAACTCAAACAACTGGAAAAATTCAATTTTGAAGTTGTTTCTCTATCAAAACGATACAGTATTTATGTTAATACTTATTCTGCTAAAGATACTATGTTTGTCATTTATGATTTTAAGAAAGCACTAATTAGGGACAGTAAATATAATACTTAGTGCTTTCTATAGTTGAATTTAATTTTGAAGTTGTTTCTCTATAACATTGTGTTTACAATATTTATTATTTTATCCTGATAATTATTAATAAAGAAATGTCCGTCATCAAAACTGGTAAAGCTGCAATTTCCGCTAGTAATATCAGTCCAAGCTTTTACATCCTCCTCTGGATAGCTGTCCTTTGCACCATATAAAACTGATATATTGCAGTTTATTTTATTATCAGCGGCACAATGCTTATAGGTTTCCACAACCTCATAGTCGGTTCTTAGTATATTAACAAATATCTCCATCAGCTCGTCATTTTCAAATATCCCTTCTGGAGTGCCTCCGAGCTTTAAAATTCTATTAACAAACTCATCATGTTCAAGCAAATGCATTTTTACCTTATCACGAACTACAGAAGGTGCATCCTTTGCAGCAAAGAATGCATGTACTGGAGGTCTGTAGCCTGCCTTTAGTGCTTTTCGTATAACCTCATAAGCCAGCCAGCTTCCCATACTATAACCAAAAAAGGCATATGGCTGAACATCTAAATAGTTTCTTACACTATGAAAAATATCATCAACAGCGTCTGACATATTATGAAATAGAGGCTCGATAAACCGCTTCCCTCTGCCTGGCAATTCAATGGGACATACCTCTATATGCTTGTTAACGGATTTTTTCCATTTATTATAGATTGCTGCTGTTCCACCTGCATAAGGCAAGCAAAATAGTTTTATTTTTTTCATAATCACTTCTCCATCGCAAATATTATGCTGTTATGATGCTTTCAAAAAATTCTATTGTGTTAGTTTCATCTAATATTTGATTAAATCTCTTAATTCGCTCCTCGTTAGGTGTTCCTTTTGTTTTAAACACAGATTTAAGCATATCAATGGCTTCCTCAGCCTGTTCTTTAGTTGGCTTAATACCATCCTTTTCCATGCTCATCTGCATTTGTTTTATGTATCTATATGGTTCAATTACGCCGCTATTATATTCATCATTATTCCAGTTACTGTTTTTAGTACATACCGCAACAGCCATGCATCTTGTTATTACAGCCATAAACTTATCGTCGCCGTTACTGCTGTTTTCTTTGACAGCAAGTCTATTTCTTATCATTTTCTTATCATCTTCTCTGTCAAATGTATAAGCAGTCAGTTCCTTAAGATTTTTCTTCATCAGATTCTTCAATACATTTTTGGGTCCCATTTCGATTGCAAAATCTATATCCAAGCCAGCCAGATATTTCATTGATTCATGCCATCTTACAGCATCTACCACCTGTTTGGTTAGAATATCAACTATTGTATCCTTACTTGTATAAGGAACAGCCTCAACATTTGAAATTACCGGATATGTAAAATCTTTATAAGTGTATTTTTCCAGCTCCAGCCTCAAATTGTCTGCTGCGGGTTTCATTAATGAGCAGTGGAATGGTGCACTTACTTTTAAAGGAATAACTGTTGCACCCATTTTGCCGAAGGTCTCACTTAGTGCTTCAACTGCTGGCTTATGACCCGAGATAACAATCTGGTCTTTAGCATTGTAATTAGACACACTTGCGATATTATCGCCGCTGGCTGAGTATTTGTTACATTCCTTTTCGACAGTTTCTATATCCAAACCACTGATTGCTGCCATAGCCCCCATTCCTACCGGAACAGCAGTCTGCATAAATAGACCTCTTTGCCTAACAACTTTAACGGCATCAGCAAATTCAATACTGTTTGTACATACTAAAGCCGAATACTCTCCTAAGCTATGTCCTGCTAAAATATGCGGAGCAACACCTATTTCCTGCATATATACTCTGAAAGCAGCAACACTGGCTGTTAAAATAGCCGGCTGACTGTTTTCTGTTTTTGTTAGTTCATCCATGCTTCCTTCAAAGCACAGCTTTTGAATATCAAAATTCAAAGCTTCATTTGCTTCCTGAAAAGTCCTTTGTGCAACATCAAATTGATCACATAAGGCTTTTCCCATTCCTACATATTGAGAACCTTGGCCTGGAAATAACATTGCTAATTTCATATTCTTCACCTCTGATTTAGATTATTGTTATTTAAGAAAAACATATAAACTTTGAACTGCTATGCGCTTCTTCAAAGCAAACCCATCACTGAATAATAATACTTATACTTAAAACACTTATTGTACAAACGAAATAAATAATTGCATTTGTGATATAGATTAAGATTACATTACAAATAATTCCATTATTTGTAATGTAATCTTAATGTTCAATTACTAATAATGGAATTATTAAAATGCTAATTTTCTTTAAAAGCCTTTTCGAAATTATCGGAATAACCGTAATGACCTGTGAAAATATATTTTATGTTTGTCAACTGCTTAAGCTTATTGATACTATCCTTTTGAGCTTCAGTATCCATGTTCAGCGGTTTATTAAATGTGTCTACTGTTCCAACCTTTAAGCTTATAGTATCTCCTGAAAAAAGCAACTCTCCGTTTACTATGTAGCATGCGGATCCTATAGTATGTCCCGGTGTTAATATGCATTGTATTTCCGTATTGGAAGAATTTATTTTTTCCCCATCCTTTAATGTACTGTATTCACAATCCAGTTTATTACCAAATATTAGTTTACGTTTGGTCTCACCAGTTATCATTTGCTTTTCTTCTTCTGAAATATAAATCTTGGCATTTTTAAAAAGCTTTACAGAAGCTACATGATCCATATCTGTATGGGTTAAAAATACCATCGTTACATCATCAGGGTTGATTCCCAGCTTATCCAATTCCCTTTTAGTTACATTAGGACTTGAACCAGCATCAATAGCTATATATCCCTCATTGTTCTTAATCAAATAAAGATTAACGTTTCCATTATTAACTGCATATACATCTGGTATTATTTCTTGTGTGTTTAATGGCGTCATCTTTCGATATTCAATATTTTCCTGGACTATAAAAAAAGCTAAAAACGCAACTATTGATACTATTATAACTACAGGTATGATAATAATTAATTTTTTGTAATTCTTCATATAACTCTCCCTTACTAATACTACATTGATTTAAAATTCATTGTAATTATATCTACTTGATGCTGACTGTTTTATAGGTTAGCATAATTTCACCTGATTCATTATCTTAAGTTTGATTTATTTGCATATGATTATGCGATACAGTTCACCTCCATTTCTATGGTCAATTTTTTTGAGCCTGCAAATAATCAGCTGCTTAACTACACTTTTTCATATTTATACTTCACATATTGTCAACATCAAGATATGGCAGCAAATATGTCAAAATAAACTTATAGTTTGTTTACAACCACAAACTGTTAATTTGTCTTACACTATATATCCACAAACTTCACTAACTATACAGAACATTTTTTTTGTTATACATACTTTATTAAATCGGTTTTGTCGAAATCAAATTATAGTTTTAAGTGAAAATAACCTGAGTCTTATTATATCATATTTTAGTAATTAGTCATAACATTTTATTTTCTTTATTACTTGTATTTACAATAAAAAATAACACTCGGAAAACATTAACATTTATGATAGTATATTATACCAAAAAACAGATGTCAATATTAACTTGCTACATTTTTGTGCATTTTGTCGAAATCTACAATGCATTATTGTAATTAGTTTCTATAATTAATTAGTTGATTTGCACGTCACATCCTGCTCAAGTATACAACATACTCAATGCACTGCTGTATGCTATGCAAACTGTCATTTTTATTCTACTTACATTTTATTAAAAACTCACTTATACCTAAGTATTTTATACAACTGTCGCAAGGCCCATGGGTCGCAACATGTCTTTTATAATTATTCACTATTATAGGGAATCAACCATAAAACTTAACTTATTCATGGGTTAGTTATTGCTCCCCTTCTAGGTTTTTAGCTTGGTATAATTTAAGTTTTAAGTCAAAAACCCTATAGTATGATAATGTTAATAAATGGGTTATAGAGTGGAAAAATTCAATTTTGAAGTGATCGCAGTACCTGAGCCTAGCCGATTTGCAGATTAGGTTTTAATCGTAATAAAAAAACAATAGCCATAATGAACTAACTTTTCGTTAGCGGCTATTGTTTTTATCTTTTAAAAGTCTATAATGTCATATTCATGTCTCAGCAGATCTATAAGAAGTATCTTTTTATTTAATAAGTCTCCCCTTTTTATAAGAAGCTTTAAGACTTCACTGACCTGCATAGATGCAATCAATGCTGGCGTAAAGGATGGATTACCCAGCTTTTTTTCTACTCCGCTTAAGCTTTTATCTTTGTAAAAACGACTTAGAGTCCGTTCCCCAGGCAAAACAGTACAAACCTGACCATACCAGCCTGCTATAGCACCATGCACTAGAGGAATTTCAAGCTCCTGACAAAAGGCTTCCAATAGAAGTCGTGTTTCTATACTGTCCAGTGCATCCACTACTACATCAGCGTTATCAATTATTTGTTTTGCATTTTCAGCAGTAAGCCTTTTTGTTATGGCCTCCACCTGCACCAATGGATTTACCTTCTTAATACGTTCCCTTGCAGCCAAAGCCTTTTTAATTCCCAAGGATTCAACATCCGATAATATTTGTCTATTCAGGTTGGATTCCTCAAAAACATCTCCGTCTACTGCAATAATGTGCCCAATTCCAAGCCTTGCAAGCATTTCTATAACATATCCTCCAAGACCTCCACAGCCCACTACGCAGACTTTTTTATTGCATATACTCTGATTCTCTTCCTCAGAAATGGTTGCAATATTTCTTGAATATCTTTTGGGCAGCATTTTAACCTCCTCCTACCGGTGGGAAAAGCGATACCGTATCACCCTCAACTAATTCTTTATCAAAATCTCCATCTCTTCCATTAATGAGCAGTATAGCCACTTCCGATTTTTCTATTCCCAAGCTGCTGATTATGTTTTGTACAGTTGTCACTTCCGGCAAGTCCATATCGTAAATTTTCTGCCTGCCATCTCTAAAGGTTGCAAATAACTTAACTGTAATTCTCACAATATCACCTCCCTGATGCAAATTGCTTTTTCTTATATTATTATAGTACGTTCATAATAAAAAATACCCCTGGGTATTAGCCAGGGGCTTGTTATTACAATCCCAACTTAGATAACCTTTCAGCTTCTGGGATTCCATCTTCTCCCCAGCCTCTAAGCGTGTAGTACTCAGGAAGAAGCTCTGATAATCTGTGAACATTTCCTTTTGAAGGACCGTCAGGAATTGGATCCTCTAAAAGTCTCTTTGGTAAGGTATCCTCTTTTGGATCTATACCGGATGCTATATTAAATAATCTTTCCAGGTTATATATTCTTTCTCCTGCTTCCAATAAGGTTTCTGCAGTGTGCTCTGTACCGCAAACAGCGTTGTAAGCAGCAGTATACATAGAAGCATCCATTGCAAAGGATGTAAACAGACATAAGCCTAAGGAATCTATAACAGCGGTAAGGTCTTGGAATGTCTTAACCCACTGAGCCTTGCCTTCTAAAGTAAATCTATCAAGCTTTTCTGGCAGTGCAAGTATTTCAGGTGATATCATATATCCTCTTACATGGCAGCCGCCTCTGTTTGAGGTAGCATATTGCAGACCGTGACCCATGATACCTCTTGGATCGTATGCAGGTAATTCAAGTTTTTTAACTGACATTGAAAGCTCCGGCACACCATATTGCTCACACAATCTATATGAACCTTCTGCCATTTTCGCTCCCAAGCCTTCACCTTTACCTATTTTCTTTGTCCACTCTACAACTGCATCAGCATTACCAAACTCTAGTGATAAGCCTTCCAGCTCTTCCTCTTTAATATATCCCTTTTGATACAGCTCCATTGCAGCAGCTATAGTAGCTCCTACAGATATAGTATCCAAGCCGTATTCGTTGCAATAGTAGTTAGCCTTAAATATAGCTACTATATCGGATACTCCGCAGTCTGAACCAAAAGCCCAAAGTGTTTCGTATTCTGGTCCTCCAACTTCAAGACCCATATCTTCAATCTTAACAATTCTGCCGCAAGCTATAGGGCATCTGTAGCAAGGACTCTTCTTTAACAGATAATCCTTAGCCATTGTCTCGCCGCTTATATCATCTGCTTTTTCAAAAACTGATGTTTGGAAGTTGTTTGTGGGGAATACACCATTTTCATTTATTATATTAACCAATACTGCTGTACCGTAGGTTGGAAGTCCTGCTCCTGTAACTCCATTTTCTTTAATTTTTTTCAGACATTCGGAGTTTACTTCTTTAAGCTTTTCTTCATCAAATACTTGTGCTTTTCCGCTTCCTTTTACTGCTATAGCTTTAAGATTTTTTGAACCCATTACAGCACCAACACCCGAACGACCTGCTGCTCTTTCATAGTCATTCATTATTGAAGCCATTCTGGATAATTTCTCTCCCCCTGGTCCTATTGTCAGTATTCTGGACTTTTCAGGCATTTCATTTTTCAGTTCGTCTGTAACCTCAGAAACAACTTTTCCCCACAGCCTAGCTGCATCCTTTATTTCTACTTTGTCATCTTCTATAGTTATATATACTGGCTCATCAGCTTTATCTTCTATGATTATTACGTCATAGCCAGCCGCCTTAAGCTCAGCTCCCCAAAAACCGCCTGAGTTGGAGCTTGCTATTGTATTTGATAATGGTGATTTTGTTACTACCATATATCTGCCGCCTGTTGGTACATTAGTACCAGTCAAAGGACCTGCAACTATGAAAAGTTTGTTTTCTGCACTTAAAGCATCTACCTTAGGATCAACCTCATCCATAAATAGCTTAGTTCCTAATCCTCTGCCGCCTATGAATTTTTTTGCATTTTCCAAATCAAGGGACTCTACATTTACGCTCTTTTGCTTTAAGTTAATTCTTAATACCTTTCCGATATAACCGTACATTCAAAAACCCCCTTATCATATTTTCATAAATAATATTAAGCAATATTTGTGCCAATATTAAAAAAATACGCAAGGAGGCTGCAGCTCTTGGTTTTACTGGTTTGTAAACAGTAAAAATATATTAGTTGATATTGCGTTCCATTTCGGAACACAATATCAACCATCCATGCGTTCCATTTCGGAACAATGTTCCATTTTCGAACAGTCAATGTTGTATTTTTCAAGCTTCCTATATAAAGTATTTCGACCTATATCTAATATTTTTGCAGCATTTGTAACATTTCCTTGTGTATCATTTATAACATTAATAATATGCTGCTTTTCAACCTGCTCCAAGCTAAGCATACTTTGTATACTTTTTGCTTTGCTGCTATCTTTTGACTTAACCTCTGAAAAATTGGTTTGAATAGATTCAGTATTTACAATAAGCTCTATTACATTTTCTAATTCTCTTATATTACCTTGCCATTCACGATTTTTCAGATATTCCAAATATTCCATAGGTATATTTATACTCCGCTTGTTTAATCGTTTTGATGTCTTTTCCATGTAATATTCAATAAGCAGTGGAATATCATCCATACGTTCCCTAAGCGGAGGCAAATATATTGGAAGTACATTCAACCTATAATAAAGATCCTTCCTAAAGTTTCCTTTTTCAACCTCTTTTGCTAAGTCTTTGTTAGTAGCAGCTATAATTCTAACATTTACAGGTATCTGCCTATGACTTCCTATGCGATTTATTACACCTTCCTCAATAACTCTTAATAGCTTGATTTGCATATCTATGGGCATTTCTCCGATTTCATCCAAAAAAATAGTACCTTCATCAGCCAGCTCAAATTTACCTGCATTTCCACCCTTTCTAGCTCCTGTAAAAGCACCCTCCTCATAACCAAATAGCTCTGACTCAATCAGTGTTCTAGGAATAGCTCCGCAATTTACTGCTATAAACGGTTCTTCCTTCCTGATGCTATAATTATGAATAGATTGTGCAAATACTTCCTTACCTGTACCGCTTTCACCTGTAATCAGTATAGTCGAACTACTGTCGGCTATTTTTTTTGCATATTCTATAGTCTTTAAAAACTCTTTATTTCTGCATATAATCTTATCAAAGGTGTATATGGCTTGCCCGCTGAGTATTTTTCCTGCCAGCTTTCTATTTTTTTTCAACTCATAGAATATGTGTACAATCTCGACTATTTCCTTATCAGAATTATATATTGGATAAGTGGTGAGAGTAAACTGCATTTTGTTTGTTCTTGCTCTTACATTTACATCCTTTTCAACAAAATTCTCTCTGGCTTTTAGTATACTTACAATTTCACTCCAATTGTCAATGAAGCTCCATATTTTCATATTTCTCAATTCATACTCACTATAGCCGAACATTTTTACAGCATGCTTGTTAATAGAAGTAATATTTCCTGATAAATCAGATGTCAAAATGCCAGAAGAAATGGAATCGAATATACTCTCTATATGCTGCTTAGATATTCTTAATACTGAGTTTATGCTATTTACCTCCAGCATCCTTTCAATTGCATTTGCCGCCGCAACTACAATACCAAGTGTATGAGGATGAACATTTTCACTATATCCGGTAAGATCTATAATGCCTATTATTTTACCGTTTGAATCCTTTATAGGAGCAGCAGAACATGTCCATTTATGATATGCTTTTATAAAATGTTCTTTGCCCGATACTTGAACCGGCATACCTTCACTAATGACCATGCTCATAGCATTTGTGCCTATATTTTCTTCATCCATATAAGCTCCTGGTATCATTTTCAGCTTATTGGCTTCTTTTAAAATAGTGTCATCGCCGATAACGCTTAGTATACATCCTTCGGCGTCATTTAATATGGCAAAGAAGCCTGATCCCTGCACAAAATTGTATAAATGGTTCAGAAAAGGGGCTGCTGTGCTTATAAGCTCTTTATTCTGCTCCAGCTTCAGCTTCAGAGGCTCACCTTCAAGAACTCTGGTGCTAAATATATTTTCAGGTCTAATCCCCTTTTTTTTGCATCTTTCATGAGATGCCTCTATATACATTTTCATCATAGACACCACCTTTAGTCCCATAAATCTAATTATATAACCCACCACCTATAGGGAAGTAAATCTAAAACTTAACTGTATGGAGCTTCTATTGAACATCAGAAATAAAGCCCCCTGACAATTCATAGGATGCTATAATGTATTTTAGTGCCTGTTTTTCTGAAGCAGATAACGTACGCTCATAGCTTTTAATATTTCCTACACAAATAATAGATGCTTTTTCAGCATTTGCTGCGGCTTTAAATATTTTATATACGTTATTTTCCACACTTGCATCATACCATTCCCATGCAAGCTCACCCATTTTATCTTTCTTAACCGCAAACTGCGGCGGCACTATCTCATATAGATGATTATCTGCATTTATTGTAAATTTAGTAATATCCAGATATCCCTCACCTGCATACTGAATACGCATTCTCAACCATGGAAGATTTTTTTCTTTCATTCCATAGTATAAATAAAAGGCATTCACATCATTCTTACTAGGCGAGCTGTTGTGTACATGCCAATCCATCTGCTTTTCTTCATCAAATCTGGTCTTAATATTTTTCGCAATATCTGCCAAATCCTTTGTGCTTGCTTCTATATTGTTTTTGCCTTTACTCCCACTTACAGCCGCCATAATCTGTGCTTTAATTTCAGCAGCTTTAGCGGCTTCAGGTGAATCAGGTTGTTTTTGTACAATAGTATATATGATATCAAGAGCTTTGTTATATTCCTTATTACCCAAGCAGATATTTAATTCGTTAAGGAGATAAAACTCACTATATTTAATACTTTCCAGCTCAAGCCTTAATTGCTCGTAACCCTGTATTCTCTGCTCCAGCTTTATCAATTCTTCTTTTAATTCCTCATTTTCATTAATAAGTGATTCAAGATCATTATCCTTACTGCATCCAGTGAATAGCATTATGGCAGCTACAAAAATGATCAAACTCTTTAGTCTTTTCATTTACCTTCCTCCGCTTCAACATTTTATATAGCACTTATGATATATTATAACATCCTTTTTTTATATCTTCTATATATGAGTATCAGGAAAAAAAATTAAAGGTATGGTATACGCTATAAATATACCATACCTTTAATTTAAATCTTAAAGTTCTTAATAATCTGATTCAGCTTAAGAGCCATATTACTCATTTCTTGAGCAGTAGATTCAATTTCCTCTACTATACTTAGCTGTTCTTCAATTCCTGCATTTATTTCCTGAGTTTTAGATGCGGTAGAACCAGTTGAAAGTGCAACAGCCTCTATTGCCTTTGATATTTGTTCTGCTGTCTGAGCCTGCATTTCTGTGCTGCTTGAAATACTGCTCATTCTGCTGCTTACCTTTTTTATACTCTCTAGTATTTCCTTAATGCTCATATATGTTGAGTCTGCATTAACTACGCCTTCTTCAACAAGAAGCTCTGAGCTTTTTACTGCTTCAATTACCTTTGCAGTCTTAAGCTGGACATCCTCTATTAATCTCACAATCTGATTTGTAGAATGCTTGCTCTCCTCAGCCAACTTTCTAACCTCATCTGCAACTACTGCAAAGCCTTTTCCTGCTTCACCGGCTCTTGCAGCTTCAATAGCAGCATTTAATGCCAGCATATTTGTCTGGTTGGATATCCCATTAATAAACTCTATAATATCGTTAATTTTTCCGGTGGAACTATTCAACTCTGTAATTAAGCTTATTACACTATTAAAGGAAGCTGATATATTATTTATCTTTTCTGCCACACTTTTTACTGAGCTTGCTCCGCTTTCCGCTGACTGCTCAACGCCTTTACTCAGCTCTGCAATTTCATTGGAGGATTTAGCAATGATTTGAGCACTGCTTGTAACCTCTTCAACACCTGCTAAAGTCTGCTGAATTGATGCTGCATTATCTTGAGAATCATTTGATATATGCATTATGCTTGCTGCAACCTCACTAATAGATTTATTACTTTCCTCGGTAGCAATACTTAAGCATCCGCTTGCCTCAGATACTGATTCTGATGATATCTGAATATCCTTAATTATATTTCTTAAATTTTCTGTCATTATATTGAAGCTTGAAGCCAGCAATCCTACTTCATCCTTTGATTTTGCTTCAACCTTTACGGTTAAGTCACCAGACTTCATTTTTTCAAAGGCAGATACTACATTCTTAATAGGCTTAGCCAGACTTGCAGCTATTAAATAACCAACTGCCAGAACTAAAATCATACAAACCGCAGTTACTGCTATCATTATTATCATAAGCTTAGATACAGCTTCAAATACCTCTTCTTCAAGAACACTGGCAACTATATACCAATCCCACTTTTCAAAATATCTGTATACAGATATTTTGTTCTGTCCCTTCCATTTATAGTGACTTAGCCCATCTTTTTCAGCAATTATTTCATTTATATACTCACTGTTCTTTTGATTGTTGTCATTTGACTCATTAATTATTATATCTGCATTTGAATCCATAACAAAAATATAACCTGTTTTGCCTATTTTCAATGATTTTATCTTTTCTGCCAATGTGCCCTCATCTTCAGGTCTTCCTATAAACACAGCTCCAATTATGCTGCCTTCTGAATCCTTTATGGGTGCATATGCTGTTATGTTCATATGTCCTACCACGTTAGCTCTGCCGATAAAGGTTTTACCTTCCTTAATAGTTCTGTATACAATGCTGTCACTTTTTATTGCAGTTCCTACAGCTCGTTCCCCATTTTCCATCTTAACATTAGTCGATATTCTTACTAATTCGTTATTGCGAAGTAAAAATACAGTAGCATTAGCTCCAGTAAACTCTTTGATCCTATCTACAAATTCATAGTTATTATTAATTATTCCTTTATCAGTTACCAAAGTGGGCAAGTTATAAGAGCCTGTAGCCATTGCTGCGCTTTCATCCATTCTAACATTGCCGAGGTTATAAAAGCTGTCTGTCATAAATTCAATGTAGCCTCTAATTTCCTTTTCTAATTCCATCTGTACTTGTTCTACCATATCATATACTTGATTGGTCATATTACTTAGACTTTCCTCTGTCTGATTTTTTAAGGCAGATGAACTGATGTTATAGCTAACTGCACCTGCGATAAGTAGTGGAATAATTGACATAAGAAGCATGAATACTATTAATTTAATCTTAATGCTTTTCATAATCTCCCTCCTTGTAAATACTGGAATAGATTAACCTACTTTAGTCGTTACACTCTTCATTCACTTAGATTTGATTTTCTAAAGGCTGACAGCTTTACTCGCATACTTGTTTGTAACTATCCATTTTATGATATTCGTTCCTTGTTATATTATTATAGCAATATTTACATTAATACTATTATATATAATGCTGAGTATAATATTTTATCATATCTGCAACATCCTTTATTTTAAACCCTGCAAAAGCTGTTCTGCCATTAATTTAGCTATGTAGCATATTATAGTAATTATAATGTATCATTCAACAAATTTTCCTAAATTCCTCCATTTAAACAATAATATTTTTATAAAAAAAGAGCTAGACTATTGTCTAACCCTTTATCATATTAACAAACTGTTTAGCAAATGCAGAAGCTGTATGAAGGTCATGATCCGATGGTGCAAAGTTAATACGAAGCCCCGATTCAATAACCTTGTATTTTAGAGACTTAAGCCTTTCCTCAAGCATTTTAACTGCTTCACCGCTCCAGCCAAAGGAACCAAAGGCAGCAGCCAGCTTGCCTCTAACATTTATCGGACATACTACCGACAGCGCATCCCATACGGGCTTTAGCGCATCCTGATTAAATGTAGGTGAACCAATCATTATACCATCAGCAGCTTCTAATTTTCTTTTTACAGCCATAAGCTCATGATTTGAAATGTCTATAATTTCTACATCCAGCTCACTATCCTCTGACATGCTTCTATATAATTCCTCTGCAATAGTGCGTGTAAAGCCATAAGCTGATACATAAGCAATCACAATATATTTTTTATCTCGCTTGACAACCGCCTCTCTGCTCCAAGCTGTGTAGAGCTTAATGCATTTATCAATATTATCAGTGAGAACAGGACCATGACTTGGGCATACCATATTAATATCAATGTTCTCTATTTTGCTCATGGCTTTTAAAACATGATCCTTAAATGGACCCATTATGACATCAAAATAGTATTCAAAGGTATCCATAAAGTCACCTGACTGCGTATCAAGTACAACACCAGTTTCTGGACAATAATGACAGCCTAAAACGTCACCACTAAATAATATCTTTTCATCTACATAATATGTAAATATTGTATCAGGCCAATGCAAAAATGGTGCGGAAATAAATCTAAAATTTCTTCCGCCAAGATTCATTTCCTCGCCATCCGAAACTACTCTACAGCTAAAATCTTCATTTAGCATGGCTTTTAAGTACATGGAAGCGGGTTTACTGCATATTACCTCCGCTTTAGAGTATTTTGTTAAAAGATTTTTAACTGAGCCTGAATGATCTGGTTCTGTATGGTTAGCTATTATATAATGAATTTCTTCATTTCCTATTACATTTTCAATAGCTTTGATAAACTCATCGTAAAAATCTATCTTTACCGTTTCAATAAGTATGTTTTTCTCACCCTTAATCAGATAGGAATTGTAGGTTGTTCCATATTCAGTTTTCATTATTATGTCGAATACCCTAAGATCTGCATCCCTTACACCTACCCAATAAAGGTCTTTTTTTAATTCGTATGATTTCATATTGTCCTCCAATTACTCCTTTTCAAACATATCCTTTCCTACTCCACAAAGTGGACAAACCCAATCTTCATGGATATTTTCAAATGCAGTACCTGGTGCTACTCCATTATCAGAATCTCCCTGCTCTGGATCATAAACATAACCGCATACTGTACAAACATATTTTTCCATATTTAGTCCTCCTAATCAATAATAATTACTTGTTAGTATTTATTTTATTATAACACAATTTATATTTCTTTTCCAGCTTTTTTTGATATGTTTTCCATATAAATTCTCTATAAGCTTATTATCTGCTAATGTTAATAGTCTATACTTACCATATTTTACTATTCAAAATAAAAAAGTCTCCGCATAACGGAGACATATTTTCTATAAGGATTTTAAAACTTTTCCTAGTCTCTTTATGCCTTCAACTATCTTTTCCTCTGGCATATTAGAATAATTAAGTCTGCAATGATTTGCATTTCCACCATTTGGGTAGAAAGGTTCTCCAGGTACAAATGCAACCTTTTCCTCTAATGCTTTTTTAAGCACATCTGCTGCATCCACTCCTTCTGGCAAGGTAGCCCAAGCAAATAGTCCACCCTCTGGATGTGTGAAGGTTATGTTGGATGGAAATTCCGCTTTCATGGTTTCAATCATTAAGTCTCTTCTTCTTCTATAAACATTAATAAGGTTAGCAATATGCTCATCAATATCATACATTTCCATAAATCTATAAATCTCTCTTTGAGCTATGGAGCTGCATTGTAAATCCGCACCCTGCTTAACAATAATATATTTTTGAAGAATTTCTGGCTCTGCAATTACCCATCCCAGTCTTAATCCTGGACAAAATATCTTAGAGAAAGTACCAAGGTGTATTACGAGTCCTTTTGTATCAAAGGATTTTAATGTAGGTAAATGCTCACCCTCAAATCTAAGCTCACCGTATGGATTATCTTCTAAAACTGGCATATCATATTTTATAGCCAAATCCATAAGGCGTTTTCTTCTTTCCAGATTCATTGTTCTTCCCGTTGGATTTTGAAAATCAGGAATGGTATATATAAATTTTGCGTTTGGATATTGCTCCAATGCCTTTTCAAGCTCGTCTACTATCATTCCTTCTTCGTCCATAGGAATTTCAACAAACTTCGGCAAATATGCCTTAAATGCATTTAAAGCACCTAAATAGCTGGGGCTTTCACATATAACAACATCACCTTCATTTATAAATATCCTGCCGGAAAATTCTAACCCCTGCTGAGAACCACTGGTTATAAGTATATTTTGAGCAGTGCACTCAACTCCTAATTTCTTCATACGCTCTGCAATTTGAATTCTTAATGGTAAAAAACCATCCGTAGAACTGTACTGCAATGCTGCCTGGCCTTCTTCATTAAGTACTCTGCTGCATACCTTTTCTAGTTCCTTTATTGGAAATAATTCTGGAGCTGGCAATCCACCTGCAAAGGAAATTATATCTGGTTGTTCTGTAAGCTTTAACAGTTCGCGAATAGCGGAGCTTTTTATATTCTCCATTCTATTGGCAAATTTAATTCCCATGTTTTTAAACACCCCCATATATTTGTAACCCGCCATCAAAATAACTTATCAACTATAAAATATATATTATTTTATAGTTTTTATATATAGTTATATAAAACCATCTTCCAATATAATTTTACATTAAATACAGCAATAATTCTACTGGTTTTAAAAAAAATTTATAAATGTTAAATTTTTTATTGAATTTATAAACTCAATTAGCACGAAAGAGTATCCGTTTAAACAGATACTCTTTCATTTACCATTTATTTTTTCCTACATGAGCTGCAATCTCAGCCTTAGCAATATTTTTTAAAATTTCACAATGGATCTTGCTCTTATTAAAGGTATCAACACATCCTGGGTCAAGATTAAGCTCAATGCCCTCATTGCATACCTCAATAACCTTATCCATCAGTAAACAAAGTCTCATATGCAAATCGTTAGTTCTAAGAGACTTAGTTATTAAGCCGGACTGTTCCTCTGTTAATTTAATAAACTTTTCTTTTGCCGCCCCACACTTTGGACATTTTTCTGTTGACTCCTCATTATGATGTATGTATCCGCAAACTGTACATTTCCACATTTTTCATTCCTCCTACATTAATGCTTGCTGCATCAAGCTTATATTTATTTTATGCTGCTTTTGGTATAATATTATATGCTTAGCCTCTGTAAATATATGATTAAAAGATATTGCATAAGCAATTATTCTATATGGGGTTCAATTTGAGAGCCAAGCTGTTTAATAGACTTGACTCTCATTAGTATTAATGCAGATAATTTCCCCAGCTATCTGAATATGCTATTTCATTTATGTCTCTTTTAGCTTCTGTATCAGGAGTTTCATTTGGTATTCCTACCGGTGTAAGAGCTACTACTCTGTATTCCTCTGGTATATGCAGCATTTCCTTGATTCTTCTCTCATCAAACTGACCTACCCAGCATGTGCCAAGCCCTTCATTCTGAGCGGCTAATATCAGATGATCCATAGCTATTGCAGAATCAACCAGATAGTATTGCTGATTGTTAACTTCCGAGGATTTTTCTGGTTCAGCACAAACTATAACTGTAAGGGGTGCTTGTTCCACGCCCATTCTTGCAGAATTTTCATTTAGCAATGCATTTGATATGTTTTTTCTAGTTTCATAATTCTTAACCAGTACAAACTTCCAGCACTGCTTATTACCCCAAGATGGTGCTAATCTAGCTGCATTAAGTATACTATCTATTTTATCCTGAGGTATTTCTTGAGATTTAAAATTCTTCACACTTCTTCTATCTTGTAAAACTTGATTGAAGTCCATAGTCTACCTCCATTTTAATTGTTTTTAATATATAAATAGTGTCATATATTTGTATGAAGCAGAAAATCTTTATGACTATTTATATACATAAGTATTATTTGTGTTTTTAGATTTTTTTATTTTAATTTTGAAATTAATCTATAACCACAATTTACATATAGCATTTATTGAATCGAAAATTTTAATCTGTGCAAAATATAAGCATAACGAATTATGGAGGTGTAACAATGAACAACAATATAGATAGAAATGATTTAGAAAGAAATAAAATGCATAGCCACAACCACAGCATAAAATGTAACGTTGATACTTGCTACTATTATGACAGCAACTATTGCAATGCAAGCGTAATAGAAGTTAACCCAATGGGCGATGGACGCGCACAAACAAGTGACGGTACTTGCTGTACAACATTTGTTCCTCAAGGCAGAGCATAACAAAAAACAACCGCAGAAGCAATTCTGCGGTCTTTTTTATCTACTGACCTTGAACCATATCCTTAACCTTCATAAGCCTTACACGATTACCTCTCTCGTTTTCATCCAGCTTCATAGTAATATATTTTACTGTCTCTACTAGCTGAGGTATCATAACGTATTCCAGTGCATTTACCCTTCTTCTGGTTTTTTCAATTTCATTTGCCATAAGCTGACATGTTTTTTCAACCTGTGCCAGCTCTATAAGCTTTTCTACTACACCTTGAAGAGAGAAAATAGCACTGTCCAATTCTCCTGATGTGCTGGCAAAACCATAAGGATACATGGTTGCAGCATTGTCTTCACTACTTTGCTTTACTAGCTTAAATATGGGAGAATTTACGCTCATAATATTTTTTGTTCCCAGCTCTAAAGAAATCCTTTGAGTAGGATACATTATTGCTTCTTCAAGCACCTCTGAGGACATTACGGCTCTTGCTATGAGAAAATCCTTAAAGGCTTGTGTAAGCTCTTTTTCAACATTTTCTCTAAGCTCCTTATTCTTTTTAACAAGCTCAATGAATTTTTTCATTAATTCATCCTGCTTATCCTTTAAGAGCTTATGTCCCCGTTGCGCTGTCTTAAGCCTTTTCTTTAGTCTGGTAAGCTCCATTCTGGTAGGGTTTACTCTTAAAATAGCCATTTACTAAGCATCCCCTTCAGGTGAATTTACTTTCGGCAAGTATTTTTCGATGTATTCATCTCTGATTCTCTTAAGCTCTGCCTTTGGTAATATGGAAAGCAGCTCCCAACCAATAGATAAAGTCTCTATAATACTTCTATCCTCGTTTTCTCCCTGTGATACATATCTTTTTTCAAATTCATCAGCAAACTTAGCAAATAATCTATCTGTTTCGCTTAGTGCTCCTTCACCCAGTATTACGGCAAGCTCTTTTGCTTCCTTACCTCTTGCATAAGCTGCAAAAAGCTGGTTCATCGTATCTGCATGATCTTCTCTTGTTTTGTTCTTTCCAATACCTTTATCCTTCAAACGTGAAAGGGATGGAAGAACGTCTATAGGAGGCAGTATGCCTTTTCTGTAAAGCTCTCTGCTGAGTATTATCTGACCCTCTGTAATATATCCTGTAAGGTCAGGAATTGGATGTGTTTTGTCATCCTCAGGCATTGACAGTATAGGTATCTGTGTTATTGAACCCTTTCTGTCTCTGATTCTTCCTGCTCTTTCATATAAGGTTGCAAGGTCAGTGTATAGGTATCCCGGATAACCTCTTCTTCCTGGAACTTCTTTTCTTGCTGCTGATATTTCACGGAGTGCATCAGCATAGTTTGTTAAGTCGGTCATTATAACCAAAACCTGCATTCCCTTTTCATAAGCAAGATACTCAGCAGCGGTTAATGCCATACGAGGTGTTGCAATACGCTCAATAGCAGGGTCATTTGCAAGGTTCATAAATAGTACTGCTCTATCTATTGCACCAGTCTTTTTAAAGTCTGATATAAAGTAATCTGCTTCTTCAAAGGTTATTCCTACAGCAGCAAATACAACAGCGAACTCTGATTCACCGCCAAGCACCTTTGCTTGTCTTGCAATCTGTGCCGCAAGCCTTGCATGAGGCAGACCAGAGCCTGAGAAAACAGGCAGCTTTTGCCCTCTTACAAGTGTGTTCAGACCATCTATAGCCGAAATACCAGTTTGTATAAACTCAGAAGGATAGTCTCTTGCTGCGGGATTAATAGGGTTTCCGTTTATATCCATTCTTGCTTCAGGAATTATTCTGGGTCCGCCGTCCTTTGGTCTTCCCAGACCGTCAAATACTCTACCCAGTATATCCATTGAAACTGGCAGCTCCAACCCGTGTCCAAGGAACCTAACCTTGCTTTCGTTAATATTTAAACCTTGTGAACCTTCGAAAAGCTGTAGTAATGCTACGTTGCCGTTAACCTCAAGCACTCTGCCTCTTCTTTGTTCACCATCACCCATTTCTATCTCAACAAGCTCATTATACTTAACGCCTTCAACCTGATCAACAAGCATCAGCGGTCCGGCAACTTCTTTTATGGTTCTGTATTCCTTAAGCATATGTTATATTCCTCCATTCGAAAGGGTAGAAGCAATCTGCTTTCTGATGTCAGCCTCTATCGCATCAAATTCACTAATATTACTTTCAGGGATAAACTTGGATTTAGCTATTCTTTCCCTTATTGGAAGATTTACTATATCCTTATACAAAGCACCCTCACTCAATGCCTTATGTCCTTCATTGTGGAACATGAGTATGAGCTTTAACATTCTAAACTGTTTTTGTATTGATGCATATGTGTCCACATCATGGAAGGCATTTTGATGCAGGTAGTCCTCTCTTATGGATTTTGATGTTTCAAGGGTAAATCTATCTTTTATTGATAGTGCATCCAGACCTACAAGTCTTACTATTTCTTGAAGCTCTGCTTCTTCCTGTAAAATTCTCATTGCTTCTATTCTTAATCTTTCCCAATCAGTTGATACTTCCTTGGCAAACCAATCACCAAGTCTTTCAAGGTATAGTGAGTAGCTTAACAGCCAGTTTATTGCCGGAAAGTGTCTTCTGTAAGCAAGAGAAGCATCCAAGCCCCAGAATACCTTAACAATACGCAAAGTGGCTTGTGTAACAGGCTCTGAAAGGTCTCCTCCCGGAGGTGAAACTGCACCTACTGCGGTTAAAGCACCTTCTCTTCCTTCACTTCCATGGCATATTACTCTGCCGGCTCTTTCATAGAACTCAGCAAGCTTTGAGCCCAGATATGCAGGATAACCTTCTTCACCAGGCATTTCCTCAAGACGTCCAGACATTTCTCTAAGCGCTTCCGCCCATCTGGATGTGGAGTCTGCCATTAGTGCTACTGAGTAGCCCATGTCTCTGAAATATTCACCTATAGTTATACCTGTATATATGCTGGCTTCACGAGCCGCAACAGGCATATCTGAAGTATTGGCTATTAGAACTGTTCTTTTCATTAACGGCTCGCCGGTTTTTGGGTCCTTTAGTTCAGGGAACTCCATAAGAACGTCCGTCATCTCGTTTCCACGTTCTCCGCAGCCTATATATACTATCAGCTCTGCATCAGCCCATTTTGCAAGCTGGTGCTGTACAACTGTTTTACCGCTTCCGAAGGGTCCTGGTATACAAGCAGTACCACCCTTTGCTACAGGGAAAAATGTGTCTATTATTCTTTGCCCAGTTATCATTGGATTTGTTGGAGCAAGCTTTTGTTTGTATGGTCTTCCTCTTCTAACAGGCCACTTTTGAAGCATTTGTATGTCCTTAGTGCCTTTGCTGGTTTTGATTCTTGCTACTGTTTCTTCTATTGTAAATTCGCCTGATAATATGTCTTCAATAGTTCCCTCTATGCCATATGGAACCATTATTTTATGCTCAATAATTGATGTTTCCCTGACTGTACCAATAATATCTCCGCTAATAACCTTTGCGCCCTTTGCTACAGTGGGCTTAAAGTTCCATTTTCTAGCTCTGTTAAGTTTGTTTACCTCAACACCTCTTGTTATATGGTCGCCTACTGCACTTCTTACAACGTCCAGTGGTCTTTGAATACCATCAAATATTGATTCTATTAGTCCTGGTCCTAATTCAACGCTTAGAGGCTCACCAGTAGTAAATACCGGTTCACCAGGTCCGAGACCGGAAGTCTCTTCATAAACCTGAATAGAAGCCTTATCTTCACGTATTTCAATTATTTCGCCTATTAATTTTCTATCACTAACACGGACAACGTCATACATCCTTGCATCCTGCATGCCTTCAGCTATGACAAGAGGTCCTGATACTTTTATAATTCTTCCTTCCTTCAAGTTATCTACCTTCTTTCCCGAATAATATATCTGCACCTATAGCTTTTTCTACTGATTGTTTTACACCTTGAATACCAAGCCCAAGAGTTCCTCTGTTGTTTGGAATCATTATCAGTGCAGGTGTCAACTGATCCTTGAATGTATCAAAGGTTTCATCCATATCCTTGGCAAGCTGTTCTGTAACAAATATAACTGCATAGTTATCCTTTGCCAGCTTTAGAACAGTTTTATGAGCTTCTCTGTAATCAGCAGTCGGAAATACTGATATTCCAAGAGCCTTGAAGCCTAGTATTGAATCCTTGTCTCCAATAACACCAATCTTATACATAAACATCACGTAGCCTTTCTCTTATCAATTCATTAGGAATCTGATTGATTTTTCCAACCATGATTATCCTGATGATCTTAACTTCGTTTTCCTTAGCCATTATATATCCGACTAATGGCTCAATACCAAAGGCTATATACTTGCCTCTCTTAGCTATCTCAAATATAAAATCATCTGCCAGCTTTTCAAATCTTGTAAGAGTTTTTGTTGCTGCATAGCTTTCAAGACCTTCTTCTATAACCTTATGATACTTTGTACTAAGCAGTTTATCTGATAAAATATCTACTGGCTCATCAAAATTTCTATCGAAAAAGTCAAGGCTGATATTACCATTTTTTATAATAACTTTAGAAAGATAATCCCTGCCATAGCCAACGGCTTTTATCCTTACAAATGATTTAATATTGATTAAATCTATCTGGTTTGACAGATATTCTCTAAGAAAATTATTCTTAAATTTTGCAGCCATTTCATACATAGCATTGTACAAGCTTTTATCCAGAATCAAATCAATATATTGTGGATCTGGTTGAGATTCGAAGCTGTTGAGAATATCCACAACTCCCTCAGCTACTCTAGGATGAAGGCTTTTAAAGTCTCTTTCCTTGACTGCCTCTTTAAGCTTTGTTACTGGTATAGTTCCTATATGCATAAGCAGATAGTCATTTTCTTCTCCCAGCAGCATGCTCTTTAAAAGTACTTTTAAATTATGAATATCATACTTTAAAAGAAATATGTTTGTTAACTCAGGTTCTGGAGATACTTCACGAATGTACGCATAGGTCTTTACTGTTTCCTTGAGCAAAATACTCTCGTAGTCATAAATATCTCTCATTTCTGATATTGAAGTCCCATAATCAGTCTCGGAAAGAACCTTTATTACATCTTCTGCATTTTTAACATCTACCATTCTTTCAATTTTGGTTCTATCCAGAAGTCTGGTTTCTAAAACCCTGGTTCTAGTCACCGAATATAGGTATTTACTATCAAACATTAAGGCTTATCCTCCTTCCTTCCAGTAAATAAGCTTCACTAGAAGAGCAATTCAGCTACTTTCGGTTCAATTTCATCCCTATGCATCCTTATTAACGCTTCAAAGGAGTTATTTATTTCTACACCGCTGCTTCTTAGTAAGAACCCGCCGGAAATATTAATGGTTTCGTCTGATAACCTGAGTGCTCCTCTTTTTCCGTTTTGTTGTAGAATACTATTAACCTCATCTATAAAGCTTTTAGGAATCCTGTCTTTGTCCTTTGGAGACAGCAGTATCTCCTCTTCTCCTGTTTCGACAGCCTTAATTATCATGCTTTTGAACATTTCCTTGTATTGGTTAATATCCATTGAGCCTAACTTATTAAGAGCTTCGTTAAATGCCTTTGCAATAATATCCTGCTTTGTATTTAATATCTCATTTCTAACTTCAAGCTCTGCCATAGAATTAAATATTCTGTTTTTGTCATTTATTTCATGCTCTGCTTTTCTTTTCAGTTCTTCAACCTTGTCTGCTGCAACTGCATTAGCTTTTTTTATTATTTCTGCCGCTTGAGCATTGGCACTGCTTATTATTTCCGCCGCCTTTACTTCACTATCTTTAACTATTTTTTCTATTATTTTTTCTACTCCTGCCATTTAAGCCACTCCCTTATAGAGTTATTCCGTTTAGCATTAAGAAAGAAGCAAGAAGCGCAAGTACCGCATAAGTTTCAACCATAGCTGCAAAAACCATACCTTTAGCAAGCTCTTCTGGTCTCTTAGCTACTATTGCACAACCAGCCGCTGCTGCTCTGCCTTGGTATATAGCTGATACAAAGCCTACAAGTCCTATCGGTAAACTAGCTAGGAATAGTAAAAAGCCTTGTTGAAGGTTTATTTCTACTAAACCACCGAATACGCCTATCTTCTGCCAAATCAAGAAGCCAATAAGCAGACCGTATATACCTTGTGTTCCTGGTAACGCTTGAAGCAATAGTGTTTTACCGAATTTGCCTGGATCCTCTGTTACTACGCCTGCTGCTGCAACACCTGTATTACCAACACCGATTACCGAACCCCAGCCTGCAAAACCAACTGCAATTGCAGATCCTAAAAATGCCCAAATAAGGCCTCCACTAGCGTTCATAAATTCAAATAAGTTCATTTTATTTCCTCCTCATAATTAGTTAAAATTTTTACTTTTTAACAATAAATTTTGTTTTAATTCTGAAAGGGTTATACTGGATACCGTCACCTTCATAGAACTTACTGAAAAATTCTACGTATTGAAGACGGCTTGAATGTACATATGCACCAAGTACATTTATACCAATATTAAAGGTATGACCGAATATTAAGACTATTACCATTATTATAGATCCAATAATAGTCCCCCCAAGCATTAGTGCCATGGAGTTTATTACCTGCCCTATAACACCAGTTGCAAGTCCCAAAGCAAATAGCCTTAAATAGGAAAGTGCATCGCCGAGAAAACCAGTAATATTATAAAGACTCAGTACGCCTGATAAAAGCCTCTTTATTATGTTTTTCTCAGTTCTTCCCTGTGTAAGTACCAAACCTGCTGCACCAGTTATCGCCATATACTTACCTATTATAGCCGTTGCAGGAAGTGCTAACATCAATATACCAATAAGCAGTAAATACCAGAAGCCCTGATCAAAAACTGCATCAAGAACATTACCGTTTCTTATGTTTTTATAAGCCTGCAAGCCCATACCTACGAATAAATGCAGTATACCCATGCCGACACATAAGCCAATCATAGCAAAGGGCTCCTGCAAGGGATCAAACATTATTGCTGGTATGCGTATCATTCCGCCTAGCCAGCCGCCAAACATTATACCCCAAAAGGCTGTAGCTGCCCCGCCTAAAGCCATTAATCCAACCAGCTTCTTGAAATTGCCCTGTGGCTTAATCTTCAATAACAGCAGTGCAGAAATTGTTGCAACCAGTATACCATACACCGCATCACTCACCATCAGACCAAAGAACATTATAAAGAAGGGAGCCATAATAATATTGGGATCAACACCCTTTGAGCTTGGAATACTATATTGGTCAGTTATAAACTCAACAGGCTGTGCGAAGGATGGATTATCCAATAGTGTTGGATATAGTTCATCCTCTCTAGGCTCTTGAAATTCCAGAGAATAGCTCTCTGTAATCTTGGCAATAGCTGCTTCTAAATCATTAGTCACCTTCTCTGGTATCCAGCCGGATATTAATACTGTTTTTTCAGTTTTAACAAAATTACTGGTTACATCCTTTTTATCCCGCTCAATAGAAAGTATATCATGCATTATTTCCAGATACTCATTATTGTCAATTAACTCTTTTCCCTTTTCTGCCAAGCTGTTCCTAACGCTTTCTATGTTGCGCAGCTCATCATTAAGTTTTTTGATGTTTTCTGCCGGAGTCCCTGTTATATCATTGAAGGCTACCTTGCTCCAACCAAACTGCTTCATTGACTGAACCACATTATCTTCAATATCAGTATGACACACTATAAGCATATAAGTATTTTCCCTGCCTATGCTAATAGTTTCTATATACACCTTTTCATCAATGCTATTTAGAGCTGCTTTAAAATCATCAGTGTATTTTGAAGCAACAAATCCTATTGACATGATGGTGTATCTGCTTGCTTTTATTTCTTCAAGCCTCATGTCTAAATCCTTCCAAGGCAAAAGCTGAGATATCGTGTTCTGTGTTTTTGTTTCCTTGCTTTTCAGTTCAGCAAACTTAGAGTCAATTTCCCTGCAGCTGTCTACAATTTGATTAATTTTGGGTTCATCCTGTAGATATCTGATATAGCTGTCTTCATCAACTTCAACTTTGGGAGCAAACATTGATTTTTTTATTGTTCCAAATCGCTTTATGAATTCGAGTGCATATTTTACTTGTGAAAGCCTAGCTTCCAACCGATTTACTTCGTCGGCTGCATCCTCTCCCTGGAGAACATCACCTTTAGAAAGCTTAATGTCCTCATGCTCCGATACCTCTTCTCTTATATCAAGCATATGCAAACCACCGAACTCTTGAAGTGCCTTTGTTAATATTTCTTTTTCGGATTGGAGAGCTATTATGGTAGCTTTCTTCATTTTCACTATGGCCATTTTACTTCACAATCCTCTCCATTACCATTTTTACAGCAGCCTCAAACTTTCCACTTGCTTTTTCCCTTAATGCATCACACTGGCTTTTATTAAGCTGTCTTTTTTTATCGGCTTCCTTAATTGCTTTTGTTTCAGCCTCTTCGAGTAGTTTCTTGTTCTTTGCAAGCTGGCTATCAATAGCTTCTTTGATTATCTTTTCAGTTGTTTCCTCGGCTTTAAGGATGATTTCCTTAGCTTGCTGCTGTGCAGATTTTATTTTTTCATCTGCTAAAATCTCCGCATCACGTATGCCTTTAATAGCTTCAATCGACAAATATCTCACCACCTCTTTCCAGTTTATGTGACTTTATTGCGGGTAAAAATTTTATGATAATATCGCTTATTATGCAATACTACATACAAATTTTTGGTGCATATATCACCTGTATGCATATAAAAATGCATACACATGTTAATATATTCGTTATTAAAACTTAAAATCCTTCTAAAATTCGTTAAACATATATCATACAATTATTTCTACTGTATATTACTTTTTTCTAACCTAGCTTATTATTCCATTATTGAACAGCTGCAAGCCTTCAAAATATAGGTATTTTTAGAGATTTTTTTATTAAAAAATACATGTATTTTCAAAATTCTTTGACAAATATTTAATTTTTGTTTATAAAGCTGCAATGCTGCGATACAGGACATTTTTCGCATTTTGGTTTTCTTGCATCACAAATAGCTCTGCCGTGATAAACTAATGAATTGCTGAATTTTGTCCAGTCCTTTTGCGGCACTACCTCCATAAGATCCTGCTCTATCTTTACTGGATCTTCATTTTCTGTTAAGCCCATTCTATTTGAAAGTCTTTTGCAATGTGTATCAACAATTACACCTGGTATACTATAGATATTACCTAATACTACATTTGCAGTTTTTCTTCCAACGCCGGGCAAGGTTAAAAGATCCTCCATATTATCAGGAATAACAGCATTATATTGCTCAATCAGCTTCTTACAGCATCCAATTATATTTTTTGCTTTGTTTCTGTAAAAGCCTGTAGACTTAATATCCTGCTCCAGCTCCTCTAGATTTGCATTGGCAAATGCATATACATCGGGATATTTTTTAAACAGCTCCTTTGTTACAATATTCACACGCTCATCTGTACACTGGGCAGCCAAAATAGTTGCAATCAAAAGCTCTAAAGGTTTTTGATAATTTAATGAACAGGCAGCTTCAGGATATGTATTGAATAGTGCATTGCTTATGTGCCTGACTCTGCTTTTTATTTCTTGTACATCCCTCATTTTCTCACCTCCTATCCTACATGAAAAGTTGGTCTGCCCAGCTTTTCAGCAGTAATCAATGAAAATAGAGCAAGTCTCAGGTAGCGACCCTAGACAGACGCAGCTTTATTTTCATATTAACCTGTATTTAAAGTTGGTCTACCCAGCTTTAAATCAGCAATCAATGAAAAGAAAGCAAGTCTCAGGAAGTGACCCTAGACAGACGCAGCTTTATTTTCATATTAAAAGCTCATTAATTTGCTGAATATCCAGAGAATTTATAACATCCTTTTTAGTCAGCCACCCTTTACGAGCAATGCCAACTCCGAACTCTATGTTTTTGAGTCCGTATATATCATGTGCATCAGGGTTGATTGACAGCTTTACACCTTTATCTCTGGCATATTTGATATATCTCCAATCCAAGTCCAGTCTATGGGGGTCTGAGTTTATTTCAATTATCTTTCCATATGCAGCAGCAGTATCAATAACTTCATATATATCAATTTCATATTCCTCTCTGGCAAGAAGTATACGCCCTGTAGGATGACCAAGCATAGTTGTATATGGATTTGTTAGTGCATTTTTTAGTCGCTGGGTCATTTTATCTCTTTCCATCTTAAAATTTGAATGTACTGAGGCAATTACAAAATCAAAAAGCTCTAAAACACTATCCTCATAGTCCAAAGATCCATCCGGCAGTATATCAGCTTCTATTCCTTTATAAATCTTAAAGCCTGACTGTCTTGAGTTTATTTCATCTATTTCCTCATGCTGCCTTTTAATTTCGTCCACGTTTAAGCCTCTTGCATAAAAAGCAGATTTACTGTGATCTGCAATTCCTATATAGCTTAATCCCAGCTTCTTTGCTTCCATTACCATTTCCTCAATGGTGTCAGCACCGTCGCTATATTGTGTATGTATATGAAATGCTCCTAATATGTCCTTTGCTTCAATAAGCAAGGGCAATAAATCCTTTTCTGCGGCTTCTATTTCTCCACTGTTTTCTCTAAGCTCAGGTGGGATATATGTCAAGCCCAAGACTTTATATATATCGGCTTCATTGCTGCATTTAATAAGCTCTTCTCCCCTAAACAGTCCATATTCATTTACCTTAATGCCCATAGCCTTTGCTCTGTGTCTTATTGCTGTATTATGCTCCTTGCTGCCTGTAAAATGATTAAGTACATAGGGATATTCATGTTCAGCAACTATTCGTAAATCCATATTGATACCGCACTTTAGTATGACAGAAGCTTTGGTGTCACCCTTTGCAATGATTTCCTCAACTAAAGGCAGCGTAGTAAAGTAATTTACCAGCTTTAAAGGATTTGCTGAGCTTGATACCATATCTATATCCTTTACGATTTCCTTTTTTCTTCTTAAGCTTCCGGTTATCTCACATTGTATTATAAAGCCAGATTCAAGCAAGGCATTTTTCATTTGCTGAGCCTGATAAAATACATCTCCATAAAGGTGCTGACCCTTAAACTTCTTGATATGCTCAATACCTTTTAAAATATTATCTTGTGTTTTCTTTCCAAAGCCCTCAATTTCAAGCAGCCTGTTTTCTATACATGCGTATTCCAATTCACCTATAGACTTTATGCCAAGTTTTTCATAAATTACTTTAACCTTTTTAGGACCAACTCCCGGAATCCTCAGCATATCAAACAAGCCTGCCGGCACTGCTGCCTTTAATTCATCATAATATCTTATTTGTCCTGTTTGGGCATACTCTAATATTTTTTCTGATATAGCCTTTCCTATACCTTTAATATCCTCCAAGCTGCCCTCTTTTATATAATCACTTAAGTCTCCCTCCAGAAGCTCCAAGGTTCTGGCTGCGTTGATATAGGCTTTTGTCTTAAAAGGATTTTCACCTTTAATTTCCAACAGCATAGCTATATCTTCAAATATGCTGCTTAGTTGTCTCTTATCCATTCGCCTTTACCTCCGATAATAGAAATATATAGTTTATTGTACCAAATAATTGCTTAGAAATACTATAATAATACTATTAAACTATTTAGAGACTAACTTCATTTGAACTTTATAATATAAACATGACAAAATATTGGTATAATATATAAATGAAGATAACAATTTTACAGGGGGAAAATATGCATAATAAATTTCTTTTAACTGCAATAAACGCAAAGTACATACACTCAAATCTAGCTGTAAGATATATTAAGGAATATTGTAAATCAAGTATAGACAGCGTTAGTATTAAGGAATTCAGTATAAATGACAGCTTTAACAATATATTAAAGGAAATATATAATAGTGGTTGCAATGTTATTGCCTTCTCCTGCTATATATGGAACATAGAGCTGGTATTAAAGCTTGCTAGAAGTATAAAAAAAATCCTGCCAAAAAGTATTATAATACTTGGAGGACCAGAAGTATCCTATGACTATACTGATTTATTAAACAGTAATCCTGATGTAGATTTTATAATTGCAGGAGAGGGTGAGCTGACCTTTCTTGATTTAGCAAAATATATAAATGAAGAGATATCTGAATTGCAAAGTGTTGATGGTATAGCTTACAAGCATAATAATAAAGTCTATCTTAATAAAATAAGAAGGCAAATAGATAATCTGGATATAATACCCTTCCCATATGTTGATATATCACAGCTTCAAAACAAAATAATATATTATGAAACAAGCAGGGGCTGCCCCTTTAACTGCCAGTACTGCTTATCCTCAACCATACATGGTATCAGATTTTTTTCTTTGGAGCGTATTAAATCAGATATAGCTTTTTTTGTAAAAAATAATGTAAAGCAGGTAAAGCTGGTAGATAGAACCTTTAACTGTGATAAAAAAAGAAGTATAGAAATAATACAATATATTATAGACTTGAAAGGCAATACTAACTTCCACTTCGAGATTGCAGCAGATTTAATAGATAATAGCTTTTTAGAGGTATTATCCGCTGCTCCAGAAGGTCTTTTTCAATTTGAAATAGGAGTACAGTCAACAAATACCGATACCCTGTATGAAATAAAAAGGAAAATGAATTTTGATAAGGTTAGAGAAAATGTACTTAAGATTATAGAATTTAATAATGCACACGTACATTTAGATTTAATAGCAGGGCTGCCTTATGAAAGCTTCGATAGCTTTAAAAGCTCTTTTAATGCAGTATACAATATAAAAGCAGACATGCTCCAGCTTGGATTTTTAAAGCTTTTAAAAGGCTCCGGCATAAGAAAAAAATCCTTTGAGTACAGTATAGAATATAATGAGCATCCTCCATATGAAGTATTATCCACAAAATGGATGTCTTATGAGGAGCTGCTTAAGCTTAAAAATATTGAACACTTGCTGGATATATATCATAACTCAGGAAAATTTCGCAGCTCTCTAGACTATATAATTGATAGTTATTACAGTGATGCCTTCAGCTTTTACTACAGCTTCTCAGATTATTGGGTATTAAAAAATTATTATGATTCTCCAAAAAGCTTAAGTGATTTATGTGTAATACTGTATGAATTCATTACAAGCAAGCATAGCTCCAGCTTAGAATTCAATGAAATTATCAAGTTTGATTGGATATTGCATTCAGGCAATAACAATATACCGAGTATTATAAAGCGTTATAATCACGCTATTATAAAAGAGGTCGTTCATTATTTTATTAAAACCTCGTTAGATATACTAAAATTTGCTAACAGCTTTATCAATATAGATGCAAAAAATATATTAAAATATGTTTCCTTTGAAGTGTTCTTCATTAATATTGCCTATAAGGATAAAGCTCCAGAAAAAACTTTAATGTTTTTTTTGAAAAGTGAGCAGGGCAATTATAAAAGTATGACTATACCCCTAGATAGTATTTATAATGAAGACAAACAATAAAATTATTACACCTACATATAATGTTATATCAGTTATAGAGTTGGTTATCTATGTGTAGGGGGTGGAGAGTACCATGCAGCATAATAAATATATCAACAGGCTTTTCGATATGATAAAAGACGCACTGAAAGGTGAAAGATATGACTTTATAAAGTATAAGAATCTTATGGAACTGACTGACAACAAGGAAATAATCGAAAACATTAGATATGCCTACCTTGACGAAGGAAAACACTATAAAATGTTTCTGGAAATATTCAAAGACTTAACCAGCGAGATTATCGAAGTCCCAGCCCCCGAGGTTGAAAAATGCAGGTTGATTGACGGAATAAAAACAGGTATTCAGGGTGAATTGAAAGCTGTAGAGCTATATCGTCAAATCCGCGCGATGCTGGATAGCAAAAAACACAGAGATATGCTGTTTGAAATAATAACCGATGAGCAGGAACACGCAACCAGATTTGTTTATTTATATTCTATGCTAAAATAATATAAGTGTCGGGCAAAAAACCGACACTTATATTATTTTTTAGATAATCATTAATTGGAAACCTTGTTATAGAAATTTAGAAAGCACCCTGCTGTAGTTCTTTGAGCTATGGGAAAGGTTATATTTGTTATTCTGAAATATTTATCCTTAGGATTTTTTATCAAGGAATACCTCCTATAGGTTTCTATAGCACACTTTGCGTTCATGTCAATATAGTAATTGGGACAATTATAGTACAGTCCTTTATCTTCAACGGCGTAGTGTACAAAATCGTCATGTACCTTTTTAATCCACTGTTCATAGCTTCTGTGGTTTTTCAATAGGTTTACGTTACCATGCTGCGGTATTGTTGCATCCTGAATCAGATGTACTGCTGCTCCAAGATAAAACATTGCAGTTTGGTAATCACCTTGCTCCCAATGAACAAGAGCATATCTATAGTATTTATTAAACCATTCCTTTGAGGTCTTGCAGCCAAACAACCCCTTATGTGTAAAAGGATTGTAGAAATGATCTCTGCTCTTAAAATCCTGATCTGCCCAGACAGCCCCTTTATTAATAGCTGCTTTGTAGCTGTCAAGCAAATCATAAGCCTCCTTATAACCATCATTTTTCAATATAACCAATGCCTGATTATTAATAAAAACATGTACCTCACATAAAGTTTCTATAAACATCTCCTTAAATGGAAGTACAAACCACAACACCGTCTTAACTGCTGTTCCATAGGTTTTCTCTATCAAGTTCATATATACATCTCCTATTTATATTAAAAATTATTATACTGCCTTTACATAATTTGTATGAATTTATTAATCATATTTCGCACAATATATTTTCTGCAAATATTATTTTTTATATGTTATTTCTTTACACATAATTATTAGTGTTGTATACTATATATGTAATAATATTATACACACATCTAATTTCATAAACATCATACATAAAGTTTTATACTAAATATTAATGATTACAATTTGAAACAATTCTATTATAATAAAATTTGTGGTTTAGACTTAAATTATTATTATAAAATCTGTAAATTTTTAGGAGGTCAAATAAATGAAAGATCCAAGAATCGCTAAGCTAGCCAAAAATTTATTAAGTTATTCTGTTAATCTTCAGCCCGGTGAAAATATACTTATTGAAGTTTATGATTGCGGCGAAGATCTGGCTGCTGCGCTGATAAAAGAAACTCATAAAATTGGCGGCTACCCTTTCTTATCAGTAAAAAACAGAATCTTAATGAGAGAGCTTCTACTGGGAACCAGTGAAGAGCATATGACAAGGATAGCAGAATCAGAAGCAGAGCATATGAAAAAAATGCAGGCTTATATAGGTATCAGAGGTGCTAAAAATTCATCTGACTGGGCTGATGTACCAGGGGAAAAGATGAACATCTACCAAACAAATTTCTTTAAGCCAGTTCACTCGGACATAAGAGTGCCCAATACAAAATGGTGTATTATGAGATATCCAAATGATGCAATGGCACAGATGGCAAATATGAGTACAGAACAGTTTGAGGACTTTTATTTTAATGTTTGTACTTTAGATTATGCAAAAATGTCCAATGCTATGGATTCATTAGTTAAGATAATGGAGAAAACCGACAGAGTAAGAATTACTGGCAAAGGTACTGACTTGACCTTCTCAATCAAAGGTCTGCCAGCGATTAAATGTGCCGGTCAAGTAAATATACCTGATGGAGAGGTATTCTCAGCACCTGTTATTGACTCTGTAAATGGTTACATTACATATAATACTCCAGCTGAATACCAAGGCTTTACCTACGAAAATATCAGACTTGAATTTAAGGATGGTAAAATTATAGCTGCTACAGCAAATGATACTGAAAGAATAAATAAAGTATTTGATACAGATGCTGGTGCAAGATATGCAGGCGAATTTGCAATAGGTGTTAATCCTTATATTATTAAGCCTATGAAGGATACTTTATTTGATGAAAAAATAATGGGAAGTATTCACTTCACTCCAGGAAATGCCTATGATGATTGCTTTAACGGCAACAAATCAGCTGTACATTGGGATTTGGTATTTATTCAAACTCCTGAATATGGAGGAGGAGAAATTTTCTTCGATGATGTGTTAATTAGAAAAGATGGAAGATTCGTTTTACCAGAATTGGAAGTATTAAATCCAGAAAATCTCAAATAATAAATGCAGCATGAAATCGTGCTGCATTTATTATTTGAAAAATGTATTATACTTGATATATTTATTACTTAGGTTTATAATTGTAAAAGCAGGTATTTATCTTAAATGCCATAGTGCTCTGAGCTGAGTTCGCAAAATGTAAATATAAAAATAGCACTATTACTATGCAGTATTTTATAGCGAATTCTTTATTATATTTTCGTATACTAGGAGGTTAAGATGGAAATCAAAACTATTAAAAAGCTTCAGCTTTATGGATTTAACAATCTTACCAAAACACTAAGCTTCAACATGTACGATATTTGTTATGCAAAGACTAATGAAGATCGTAAAGGTTATTTAGAATATATTGATGAGCAGTATAATGCAGAACGTCTTACCAGTATATTAACAAATGTTGCTGAAATTATTGGTGCAAACGTACTCAATATTGCTAAGCAGGATTATGACCCAATGGGTGCAAGCGTTACCATGCTTGTAGCCGAGGAGGGCAATCACAGCGATCAGCCGGAGGCATTAACTGATTCAGAAACTCCTGGTCCGCTGCCTGATACAGTATTAGCTCATCTGGATAAGAGTCATATTACAGTTCATACATATCCCGAAAGTCACCCTGATGATGGAATCAGTACCTTTAGAGCAGATATTGATGTATCAACCTGCGGCAGAATTTCTCCTTTAAAAGCTCTAAACTATTTGATTCATTGTTTCGACTCAGATATAATGACTATTGATTATAGAGTCAGAGGTTTTACTCGAGATGTTAATGGCAAAAAGTTTTTTATAGATCATAAGATTAATTCTATACAAAACTATATCTCAAGTGATACTAAGAATATATATCAAATGATGGATGTTAACGTATATCAAGAGAATATTTTTCATACAAAGATGATTCTTAAGGAATTTGACTTGGATAACTACCTATTTGGAGTTACAAAAAAGGATCTTCTTCCTGGCGAAAAGAAGAAAATCAAACAAAAGCTTAAAAAAGAAATGGCAGAAATATTCTACGGAAGAAATGTTACAAAAGTATAAAATAGCAGCATCTGCTTTAAAAGTAGATGCTGCTATTTTCTTTTCTAAATTATTATGCATATTATTCCGCCCTTGGAGTCATTTACCACCTTTTGCAAGGTTAATTGCAGCTTGCCTTGTATATCATCGGGCATTTTATATAATTTCCCTTGAAGCTCTTCCTTAACCATATCATACAGGGATTTTCCAAACATATTTGTTTCCCATATTTTCTGAGGGTTATTCTCAAATTCTTCCATAAAGTACCTTATAAACTCTTCACTTTGCTTTTCAGTACCAATAATTGGTGCTATTTCTGTTTCAATATCGCATCTTATGATATGCAGTGACGGTGCGCTTGCTCTGAGTTTGACCCCGAACTTATTACCTTGTTTTGCTATTTCTGGTTCCTCTAGCCTGATTTCTTCAACAGATGGTGCTACCATACCATAGCCAAATTCCTTTACATCCTTTAGAGCATCCCTTACCTTCTCATACTCCCTTTTTGATTGAGCCAAATCCTTAACCAGTGAAATTAACTGATAATCACCGTTAATGTCATAGCCTGAAACCTCACCCAGTATCCTGAAGAATAAGCCCTCCTTCAAGGTCAGTGTAATATTTACTATGCCTTCTCCCATTTGCATATCGGTAATATCTGTTCTATTTATATTATCATTAGTCGTAAAACCTTCCACTGAATTGTCGATATCTCTTAACCTGTAAACACCATCCAGATTACTTCTTATTCCATCAATTATTCCGCGTTTAAGCCAATGATCCAGTTCTAAGCTGTCTGTCCATCTTGGCAAATGTAAATTGATTTCTCTAACTGGAAACTCAAATAGTATTTTCTCCAGTATTGAATCCAAGTCCCGCATTTCCATTCTTAAACAATCTACTACTACTACAGGTGTATCATATTTTGTTTCAAGGGCTTCACGCAGCTCGATTGTTTCTTGGGAATTTGGTTTCGCTGAATTAAGCACTATAATAAATGGCTTTTCCAGTTCCTTTAATTCTTTTATTACTCTTTCTTCTGCTTCTATGTAGCTTCTACGAGGCAGGTCAGTTATTGACCCATCAGTGGTTACGACAATTCCTATTGTGGAATGTTCTGCAATTACCTTCCTTGTTCCTATTTCAGCAGCTTCTTCAAATGGTATCTGGTTCTCAAACCAAGGAGTGTTTACCATTCTAGGTGTATTATCCTCAACGTGTCCTAATGCGCCGTCAACCAAATAGCCAACACAATCCACCAGCCTTACCTTAAATTTCGCATTATCTCTAAGGGTTAATTCTACAGCCTCGTTGGGAACAAATTTTGGTTCAGTTGTCATTATAGTCTTTCCATTTGCACTTTGAGGCAGCTCATCACGTGTCCTTTCCTTTTTAAACTCGTTGTCTATGTTCGGTATAACAAGCAAATCCATAAATCTCTTAATAAATGTGGATTTGCCTGTTCTAACGGGTCCAACAACACCTATGTATATGCTGCCTTCCGTTCTTTCAGCTATATCGCGATATACATCGTATCCTTCCACCTTATTACCTCCTTATAAAATACTATATACAGAATTTCACCTGAATAAGTCAGGCTTAGTCTCCTGCAATATTTGCCACTATTATATAGAAGCCATAATAAATATTAAGTCCCTTGGCTTCTTTTCTAAGAACCAAGCAAGTGTATATACTAATGCTAGACTTGGTTCTCTATATATATATGATAGTTGAACAATATTATTACAAAAAAATGCAGCCTGATTATTTACAATAAAAGCTGCTTATACAATATAAAATGGTGATAGAGCTTTTGAATTATGGATAAAAAAATAAGCACTTGTTATTTTGAAAGTGCTTATTTTTTAATAGCTATATGTTCTTATATTATATCCATTCCGAGTTATTTATAGCTGCGATATCTTCAATTTCATGTGTCTTTGATCTCATCATCAGGTTTATGACTGATTCCTTTACATGGGTTCCATTGTATAGAAGGTCATAGATTTCCTGGGTAATAGGCATCTCTACCCCCTGCTTCTTGGCAAGAAAATATGCCGACTTTGCAGTTCTTATGCCTTCTACAACCATACTGGTTCCTTCAAGTATTTCGTGCAGGCTTTTGCCCTGTCCAAGGGCTATTCCTGCCTTTCTATTGCGGCTGTGCATACTGGTGCAGGTAACGATTAAATCGCCAATGCCGGAAAGCCCTCCAAAGGTTAGCTTATTTGCCCCTAAGGCTTCTCCCAGCCTAGCCATTTCAACTATTCCCCTTGACATAAGTGCCGCCTTGGTATTATCTCCATAGCCAAGACCATCAGTAACTCCAGCACCAAGTGCAATTATATTCTTAAGTGCTCCTCCAAGCTCAACACCGATTATATCAGGATTAGTATACACCCTAAAGCTTGGTGCCATGAAAACATCCTGTATATATTCTGCTGAGGCTCTTTCCTTTGCAGTTGAAACAATAGCCGTGGGAATATCTCTTGCAACCTCTTCTGCATGGCATGGTCCAGACATGGTAACTACCCTGTTATCAGGTAATACTTCCTGTATAACCTGGGACATCCTCAATAAGGTTTCATTTTCTATGCCCTTAGCTAGATTTACTATAAACTGATCTTTATTAACGAACTTCTTTATTTTCTCAGCTGTTTCTCTGACAGTATGGGAGGGTGTTGCAATTACAATTATTTCAGCAGCCTTGCAGCAATACTCTATATCACTTGAAAATGTTATATTTTCGCCAAGTATTACTTCTGGCAAATATATATTATTTACTCTAGTTTCATTTAGCTGAGTTATCAACTCTTTTCTCCGTACCCACAGCTTAACTTGGTATCCTTTTTTTGATAACAAAGACGCCATGGCAGTACCCCAGCTTCCTGCTCCTATAACTGATATGATCATCAATAGCTTTCCCCCTATTTAAGTTTGTTTCTTTGTCCAAGCTTTGCCTCTGTACCATCAAGCAATCTTTTGATATTGCCAAAGTGTCTATAAACTGCCAGAAATGCCAGTACCAATCCCAAAATAAAATATTCAGAGGGCTGTTTAAAAACAAACAATGATACAGGCAGCAGAGTTATACCCACTACTGAACCTAAAGAAACATATTTAGTAGATAATACTATTAATAAACCTACTGTAATAGAAATAACTCCTATCAAGGGAGTTATAGAAAGTATTACACCAATAGTTGATGCTATACCCTTACCACCCTTAAATTTCAATACTATCGGCCAATTATGACCTAATACTACAAAAACTCCGGCTACTACCTCACCATAGCTGCCTAACAAGTATCTTCCAACTAACACTGCCAAAGAGCCTTTAATGCCATCACCTATAAAAGTTATTGCGGCAGACTTAACACCTAAAACTCTTAATACATTAGTAGCGCCGGCATTGCCGCTTCCATGCTGGCGGATATCTATATGTGCAGATAACATAGATACTATATAAGATGTTGAAAAATTACCCAACAAATATGCAGCTACAGCTACAATTATATAACCATAATCCATGACTTTCCCCCTAATATAACCTGTTATTATTCATTATCTTTTTTCTCTTTCTCTCTGGCGAAGTACAAACCTTATTGGTGTTCCCTCAAAGCCAAAGGATTTTCTTATTTGGTTTTCCAAATATCTTTCATACGAAAAATGCATTAGCGAAGGATCGTTTACAAATATAGCAAAGGTTGGAGGCTTTACAGATACCTGTGTGGTATAAAGCAGCTTAAGCCTTCTTCCTCCTGAAATTGCTGGCTGGTTCATAAGCACTGCCTCATTGATAATATCATTTATCATACCTGTTGAAATACGCATTGCACTCTGATTGGATACGTATTTTATTAATTCAAGGGTTTTATGTACCCTCTGACCTGTAAGGGCAGATATAAATAATATGGGCGAATACATCATAAAGGGAAGGTTGCTTCTTATATCCTTTTTAAACTTTTCCATGGTTTTATCATCTTTTTCAATTAAGTCCCACTTGTTTACTACTATAATTGATGCCTTACCCTGATCATGGACATAGCCTGCGATCTTGGTATCCTGTTCTGTTACACCCTCCTGTGCATCTATTAATATAAGACAAGCATCTGCTCTTTCTATTGCAGTAAGAGATCTTACAACGCTGTATCTTTCAATATTTTCAAATACCTTTCCTCTTTTTCTCATACCAGCAGTATCTATAAATACATACTTATCATCTTCTACACTAAATGGAGTATCAATTGCATCTCTGGTAGTACCGGGTATATCACTGACAATTACCCTTTCCTCTCCAAGAATTTTATTAACCAGTGAGGATTTCCCCACATTTGGTTTGCCTACTACTGCTACTTTTATTGTAAACTCGTCATACTCCTCATCCTGTTCATCAGGAAAGCTTTTAATAACCTCATCCAGTAAATCTCCCAGTCCTAGAGCCTGACCCGATGATATGGCAATAGGCTCTCCCAGTCCAAGATTGTAAAACTCATATACATTGTCTTTATATTTTTGTGCGTCAATCTTGTTGCACACCAGCAGTACGTTTTTCTTTGTTCGTCTAAGCATGTCAGCAACCTCACGGTCTGTTGAGGTTATTCCTTGCTGACCGTCAACTATAAACATTATAACATCAGCAGTATCAATAGCCATTTCAGCCTGTACCTTCATCTGCTTCAATATAATATCCTCTGCGTCAATCTCTATACCGCCGGTATCAATAAGTGTAAAGGTTTTGTCAAGCCACTCCACCTCAGTATATATTCTATCTCTTGTTACACCCGGCTTATCCTCTACTATAGATATTCTTCTTCCAGCAATTTTATTAAACAATGTAGATTTACCTACATTAGGTCTTCCTACAATTGCCACTATCGGTTTTGCCATATTAGCACCTCCATATGTCTACTATCTTTTGTATTAGGTCACTTCCATCCTGATTGCATACTATAACTTCTGCGTTCAGACTGTCTCGCAATTCATCTAAAGTTATATCATCCAAAAAAATATGTTCTCCATCTCTAAGCATGTTATCTGGCAATAAAACAATATTATTCTTTTCCTTTAACTGAGGCGTTAACTGCTCCATTATATCTCTGCCAGTCAAAAGTCCAGATACTTTAACTCCATTTCCAAAAAAATTGTTTTCAATTGCTGCTACATTTATATTGATATTGTTTATTTTTTCTTTAATTTTTAATACTGCTTTATTTATATACTCCTCTGCATATTTTCCTGTAACAATATGGATGTTTTTGTTACACTCTGTAATATACGTGTCTACATTCTTTAATGTTTCATTAATTTCACATTCAAATAAAGAAATTAATCCTACTCCATTTTCAAGCTGGGGAAAGCCTTCATATTCTTCATATTCTGGCAAATCAGCTTTTGAAATCAAATAAAATTCATCGGATAAAAACACGAATCTAGTTTCTAAGCTCTTAAGGAACTGATTCTGCATGTCATTTACCTGCTGTATAACTTTCTGTGCTCCCTCCGAATCATACTCCCTCAATTGAAACAATCCATCCCGATATTTGGTAAGACCAACCGGAACAACGGCTGCACAGCTTAGCTCAGGGTATAATCCAGATAAATCTGATATAGTTTTCTTTAATGCATCTCCATCATTTATTTCAGGACAGAGTACGATTTGAGCCTTCATCTGAATTCCGTTATCCTTAAGTTTTTTTAGGTAATCCATTATTTTGCCGGCGTTTTTGTTATTGAGCATTTTCTTTCTAAGCTCGGGGTCTGTTGTATGTACTGATACATTAATAGGACTAATCCTATATTTTATAATTCTATTAATATCAATGCTGCTCAAATTTGTCATTGATACAAAATTTCCCTGCAAAAAAGAAAGTCTTGTATCGTCATCCTTAAAATAAAGGGTTTTTCGCATGTCCTTTGGCAATTGATCAATAAAGCAAAAAATACATTTATTATGACAGGAACGAGGCTTATCAATAATGCCTTCAAACAATATACCTATGTCCTCATCATAATCCTTTTCCAGCTCTAAAATCCATACTTCCCCATCTGGCTTCTCAACCTCAAGCTCTAAAAACTCATCAGTTGTTAGAAATTTATATTCCAATATATCCTTAACTTCTACTCCATTTATAGTTCTCAGCCTGTCTCCCTTTTCTATTCCCAGCTCATAAGCTATACTATCAGGAAGTACATCCTTTATGTGTACCCCATTTCCCTTCAATCAAATTTCCTCCTTTTACATTTGTAAATATATAAGTTGTTTACTTATATTCAATTCTGGCACATACTTTTAATTATACCACAATGAATCATACACCTAAAGTAAATTATTATGATAAAAGTTTTAAATTCCCATATAGCAGTTAACCAATTATAACATTATATATATCATTGCCTGACAAAAAGAAAAATATGTCATTTGACATATTTATAAGATTTACAATGTATTTATATATTTTGCCGCCCCCTAATCATTTAAGTTAAGGTGCTCACTTGTAACTGAATATATTATTCTCTCGCAGATGTTGGTTACGTGATCTGCCACCCTTTCAAGGTACTTGCTTACAAAAAGAAAGTAAGTACCTTGAGTTATTTTTTTAGGATCCTCCATCATAATAAGCAGCAGCTCCCTGAAAATCTGTGCATGTAAAGCGTCTACCTCGTCATCCTTTTTAGATATTTCCTTAGCCTTTTCTATATCCTGATTTACATAGGCATCTATACAGTCCTTTACCATGCTGCTTGCAATTTCACCCATTCTGGGTATATCTATAAGCTCTTTTATATACTTTTCATTAGCCAGCTTTATTGTAATCTTTGAAATATCAACTGCATGATCTGCTATTCTCTCAAGATCTGTTATTATTTTTAAGGCAGTTGCAATCATTCTAAGATCCTTAGCCATTGGCTGCTGTAACGCAATAAGCTTAAAGCATTTATCCTCGATTTCAAACTCCATTTTATCTGGTATATCATCAGATTCTATAACCTTTTTAGCCAGCTCAACATCCTGATTCTTGAGAGCTTTTATAGCATTAAGAAGTGCTTCCTCTACTACACTGCTCATTTTTATCAGGGATAGCTGCAACTCTTGAAGCTCCTTATCAAAATAGTTTCTAGTCATGTTAATCCTCCTTTTAATAAATAATTCGTCATACACTATTTTAACCAAATCTTCCTGTAATGTAATCTTCTGTTCTTTTATCTCTTGGCTTATAAAAAATATTTTCCGTCAAGTCACTTTCTACAATTTCTCCATTGAGAAAAAATGCAGTATAATCAGAAATTCTTCCAGCCTGCTGCATATTATGTGTTACTATGACAACAGTATAGTTTTTCTTTAATTGCTCCATAAGGTCTTCTATTTTCAATGTGGAGCCTGGATCCAATGCTGAAGTTGGTTCATCCATCAATAGTACCTCTGGTTCAACAGCTAGCACTCTTGCTATACACAGTCTTTGCTGTTGTCCTCCAGAAAGACCAAGTGCAGGTTTGTTTAATCTATCCTTAACTTCATCCCATAGTGCTGCACCCTTTAAGCTTTTCTCAACCAACTCATCCAATTTTTTCCTATCTCTTAAGCCATGTATTTTGGGTCCGTATACAACATTATCATATATTGTCATAGGGAATGGGTTGGGCTTCTGAAATACCATACCTACCCTTTTTCTAAGTTCAATTACATCGTACTTCTTAATATCTTTACCATCAAGTGAAATGTCACCAGTAATTGTAACACCATCAATAAGATCATTCATTCTGTTTAGAGTTCTCAGAAAGGTTGATTTACCGCAACCGGAAGGTCCTATCAATGCTGTTACTGCATTTTCTCCAATATTAATTCCTATATCCTTTAATGCATGAAAATCCCCATAATGCAAATTCAAGTGGTTAACTTCTATTTTATTTACTGACATTCAAAATCCCCCTTATATGCGACTTGTAAAGCAATTTATACGTCTATTGCAATAGTGTTTTCTATTCGTATACTTTCATTCTATTTAAGCAATTGTCTCAAACTTTGAAAAATATAAATACATTTTATATTATTATAGATAACCAACTCTAAAACTCATATTCTTAATACCGTCTTTGAAATTTGTTTCTTATAATGATTGCGATTGAATTCATTAAGAATAGAAGCATCAACAGCACTGCTATAGTAGCAGCTGCTAAATTGGCATATTCCTTAGTTAAAACAGTATCAAGTGTCCAATAATATATTTGAATAGGAAGAGCTGTAAAGTCATCCATAAAACTATTAGGTGTTGTTAATATTAATGTTGGTATACCCAGAACAACCAAAGGGGCAGTTTCTCCAATAGCTCTTGAAAGTGATAAGATGGAGCCTGTCATAATACCAGGCAACGCACTAGGCAAAACGATTCTCCTAATAGTTGTCCACTTTGTAGCACCTAAAGCATAAGAGGCGTCCCTTAGAGAATTAGGTACTGCTTTTATAGCTTCTTGACTGGCAACAACAACAATAGGCAGAACCAATAATGACATTGTCAATCCCCCTGCAAGAACAGTAGAACCTAAATTAAGCAATCTTCCAAATACCGTCAATCCTAGCAAGCCGAATATTACTGAAGGGACACCGGATAAATTGGAAATATTGGTATTAATCAAGGATTGAATTACTCCCTTTTTTGAGTATTCCTCCATGTGTATAGCAGTTGCTAATCCTAAAAGTAATGTTACAGGTGCAACAATTGCCATAAGCAAAATAGACCCGACTATAACACCTTTTATACCAGCCTTTTCAGCGGATATAGATAATTTACTTGTTAAAAACTGAAAATCCAACCATCCAATACTCTGACTGACTACTCTATATATCAATAAGACAAGTACAAACAATGCGAATACAATTGTAAATGAAAATATGATTCTAGCTGCCTTATCCATCATAATCCTTTTTTTCATTCTTTTGTGAGCCAGCTCATTATCGATATAAGTTATTACTCCATTCTTACTATCTTTATTAGTATTATGAATATATGAAGTTTCTCTCATGTTTAATATTCCTTCCTATATTTTTTTGTAATATAATTTGCCCCTAAATTCATAAAAAGTGTAAAAGTGAAAAGTAAAAGCCCTACAGCATATAAGCTGTAATATCCAATAGTCCCACTGCCTGCATCTCCACTTGTAAACTCAACAATATAGGCTGTCATTGTTTGCATTGGCTGAGTAAAGTTAAGTGTAAAGTTCTTTGCACTACCACTTGCAATTGCAACAATCATAGTTTCTCCAATGGCTCTTGAAATAGCTAATACGAAAGAGGCAATGATTCCAGAGATAGCAGCAGGAACGATAACCTTTATTGTAACTTCTAATCGTGTTGCTCCAAGTGCCAAAGCACCTTCTCGAATAGAATTAGGAACAGCATTCATGGCATCTTCTGATAAGGAAGTAACTAATGGTATTATCATTATTCCCATTACGATACCAGGACTAAGTGCATTTTTCGCTTCTAAGCCCGGAATGATCTTCATTAATAATGGCGTAACAAATGAGTAAGCGAAAAAACCGTATACTATAGTTGGAATTCCTGCTAAAACCTCTATGATTGGCTTTAGTATCTTTCTTCTCTTGGGTGATATAAACTCACTTAAATACATTGCAGCAGTTAATCCTATTGGTATTGCTACTATCATTGCAATTGCTGAAGTAACAAAAGTTCCAGCAATCAAAGGCAAAAAGCCAAAGGAAGGGTTTTCTTTTAAAGGGGCTAGTTTTGTGCTAAAAATCTCTCTTAATGGCACTGCTCTAAAAAAATGAGAAGCATCTATGACTAAAGTCAATACAATTCCAATGGATGTCAATATTGATATTGAAGCTATCAGCAGCAAAATACCAGGAATAATTTTTTCAAATTTTCTTGACCATGTACCAGCTCTTTTATTAAATATCTGTTTCTTATTAATAAAATTCATCACTAAAACCCTCCATATTATAGATAACCAACTCTAAAACTCAAATATTTTTCGTTAAGAGTTGCTAATCTCTTTGTGAGAAACAACTTCAAAATTAAATTTACTTAATCTCATTAAGACGAGAAGAAATATATCTCCTCGTCCTAATAATTTATAGCAAATTTCTTTATTCTACTATTTCAAAGCATCTAATTGTTTCTGATATTCAGCGTATACAGAATCTGGCAGTGGAGCAAATCCATTTTGACCCGCCAATCTCTTGCAGCCTTCAGCTGATACAACGTATTTAGCAAAGTCAAGTACTTGCGGCTTCTCTTTTGCATAGTTCACATTCAGGTAAGTAAATACAGGACGAGTAAATCCAGCATATGGAAGTTCTTCACCGATTGTCTCTAATGTAGGCTCTACTGGGCCATTACCAAAGTCAACCTTTACTGCAGTAAGCTTATCAGTATTTGTAATATAGTAGCCAAATCCAAAGAATGCAATTGCATTTTTATCTTTTGAAACTAAGTCAACTAATGTTGAGTATTCTTGTTGAAGATTAGCAGTTTTAACCATATCTTGCTTCTTAAGAATTGTCTCATGGAAGAATTCATATGTTCCGTGATTTTCGTTAGGACCGTAGAATTTGACCTCCTCCTTTGGCCAATCAGCTCTAATATCAGACCAAAGTACTTTGTCATCTGCTTTATATTTTCCTGATAAATACATATTAATTATTTCGTCTTTTGTCATTTCTTTTGCCCAAGTGTTTTCCTTATTGATAACCATTGTTAAACCGTCAAGAGCTACTTTGATTTCCATGTATTCTATTCCCTTTTCCTTTGCAGCAGCGGCTTCTTCATCTTTAATCTTTCTTGATGCATTTGAGAAGTCTAATTCGCCTGGTATGAATTTCTTAAAGCCTGCGCTTGATCCCGCTCTGCCAACCTGTGCACTTACTCTGGATTGTACATTGCTCATATACTCTTCTGCTATATTAGCCATCAAAGGATATACTGTACCAGATCCATCTATTATTACTTTACCATCAAGCTTTTCTGCTGGTTGAGCTGTTGAGCCAGTATCATTTGCATTATTTGTATCAGCATTATTTCCGCATCCTGCTAATACACCTGCTAGTAGTAACATACTACATACAATTGCGATTATTTTTTTGAAATTCATTTTCTAATTCCTCCCCAATTTCTTTCATTAATGTATTTTGTGTTCCACAATATAAAATATACATGAGTACTGTTAACGCATAATAAAGAAATTGTTAAGCAATAAAAAAGGTAATGTTAAATGAGTGTAAACAAAAATAAAAAAGCTCAAACCGAATAAGTAATTCCAACGGTTTGAGCTTTTTTATTACAAATTTATCCATTTACTTGTTATCATTATAAATATTGTGAGGCAGTATAATTTGAAACTTGGTACCCTTTCCTACAGTGCTTTCTACATTTATTTCTCCATTAAACAGCTTTATAATATATTTTACAATAGCCAAACCTAGGCCTGTTCCACCTACTCTTCTTGACCTTGCTCTATCAACTCTATAAAATCTTTCAAACAGCCTTGGAATATGCTCCTTTGATATTCCAATTCCATTATCTATTATATTAATAATAATGCTGTTAGCATTATCATACGCTTGTACCTTTACCTTCCCATTATCAGGAGTATACTTTATAGCATTGTCTAATAAATTAATAATCATTTGCTTAAACTTATCTTTATCGCCATAAATCTGCATTATGTGCTTCGTTAAATCTGATGAAACAATAATATTCTTTTTCATAGCTTGATTTGTTAGCATTGAAACTACTTCAAGTATAGTATTATTAATATCTATGGTCTCAAAATTGTTTCTGTTCTTTTTATTCTCCAGCTCAGAAAGAGATAATATATCGGATATAAGCCTATTAAGCCTATCTGCTTCATCCTCGATTATATTCAAAAACTTAATTGCTGCCTCCTGATCTTCAATTGCTCCACCTTTTAAGGTTTCTACGAAGCCCTTTATTGAGGTTAACGGAGTCTTCAGTTCATGAGAAACATTCGCAACAAACTCACTGCGCATTCTCTCCAGCTTTCTTAGCTCTGTTATATCTTGAACAACAATAATTATACCCATTACATCTTCTTTATCAATATGCCTAATTGGATTTGTATATATCTTTAATATTTTTTCCTCAGGATAGTCTAAACAAATTTCTATATCCTGAAAATTACTTTCTTTAATAATTGTTTTTAAAAAATCATCCAATTGATTATTACGTACTACTTGCAAAAAATGCTTTCCAATAATATCCTTATCCTTTATATTTAATAAACTAAAGGCTACTGGATTTATAAAAAGGATTTTGTTTTTGCTATCAATAGCAATTATCCCATTCATAACACTAGACAAAGTTGCTTCCATTTTAATGTTTTTGTCTTTAATGCTATTAATAGTATCATTTAAAGTAGACGCCATAAAATTTATGGAGCTTGCTAATTGACCTATTTCGTCTTCTTCAATTAGGTTGATTCTTTTTTCAAACTGCCCTTTTGTTATAAGAGATGCAATCTGTGTAATTTCCTTAATTGGTTTAGTTATTCTTACAGCTACCCTAAAGCCTAAAAAAGATGCAACAAGCAGACCCGTTATAATAGAAATTATTGTGCTTCTATACAGCTTGCCCACTATACTATTAATTTCATATAATGGAGTTGAAAGCCTTAATACCCCTTGTATACTGCCATTTGAATATAGTGGCTGAGCAATATATAAAAGATGAGTTTTTAAGGTATTGCTGTATCTTTTGGAATTTCCAGTTCTTCCAGCCAAAGCTTGCTTTATCTCCGGCCTGTCTGAGTGATTTTCCATTGTACTGGAATCTCTATCAGTATCATTTAAGACAATTCCATTTATATCTATAATAGTTATTCGAGCTAGAACAGCATCCTTTATTTCAAGTAAGTACTTATCCAGCTGTTCCTTTTCTCCATTTATAAGCTTATGTCCTATTAAATCTTTTATCAAATAGGAATTAGATTCCATCTTCTGTACAATTGTACTATTATAATAGCTTTGAATAATCCTTACTGATAAAAATCCTGATATAAGCACTCCAACAAGCAAAATAATTACAAAATTAAAAAATATTTTCTTTTGCATTATATCACCTGCTTACTATTCTAACAGACTTTCATTCAGCCTGTACCCCACACCTCTTATTGTTTCAATAAGCTGACTGCTGCCTTCATCATCCCCAATTTTTTGACGTAAATGCCTGATATGCACGTCAACCGTCCTTGTCTCGCCTATATAATCATATCCCCATACTTTATCAAGCAGAAAATCTCTCGTCAGTACCTTGCCACGATTCTCAGCCAGTATATGCAGCAGTTCAAATTCCTTTAGCGTTAAAGAAATTTTGTCGCCGTTTTTTCGCACCTCATATTTTTCCTTGTCAATTTCTATTTCTCCGATTTTTATTACGCTTCCTGCAATATCACTTTTTGCTGGAACTACTATATCTTCCTCAACTCTTCTAAGCCTTGCTCTGACCCTTGCTACTAATTCCTTAACACTAAAGGGCTTTGTAATATAGTCATCTGCACCAAGCTCCAAGCCAAGTACCTTGTCAAATTCTTCTGATTTTGCCGTAAGCATAATAATTGGTATTTTTTTAGTAAGCTTATTATTTCTTAATCGTTTGCATACCTCAAGTCCATCCAGTCCTGGCAGCATAATATCAAGTAAAATAACATCAGGCACATTAGTGAAAGCCTCATTTAACCCTTCCAAGCCATTATCTGCGATAGTTACTTTATAATTATTTTTTTCCAGATTATATTTGATTAGCTCCTGTATATGAATTTCATCTTCAATTACTAATACATTTTGTGTAGATGCAGAATGAGCTAAAACTCCGCTAATATTTGCTTTATTGTATGACAATAAAAATTCCTCCTCAGTATATATATATATCCGCAACACTTTAATAAGTTTATAATCAAAGTGTTTTTGCTTATTTATGATAAATTTACTATAGTTTATAAATCGGCTCTTAACTCAATTATGGCTGATAAACTACCCCTTTGTTCGCCTTGTCTTCTATGAGAATAAAACAGCTTGCTGTTACATTTTGTACACATACCACTTATTGTAATATTTTCCTCTTTAACACCTATCTGGGTTAGACTAAGCATATTTGCTTTCCATAAGTCAATAAGATACTTTCCATTTCCTAAACTTTCACAAAACAGGTCGCTGTTGTTATAGCTTTTTTTAAACCTTTCTGCAACCTCGCTGCCTGCTTCAAAACAGCTTTTTTCTATGGAAGGCCCTATCCCCACCAAGCATTGTGATGGTTGGCTGCCGTAGACTTCTTTCATTTTTTCAAGGGTTTTTGTTCCTATCTTAAGTGCAGTTCCCTTCCAGCCAGCGTGAGCTAGGGCTGCCACTTTCTTTATGGGATCAAGAAAAAGCAAAGGTACGCAATCAGCATAAAATGTAATTAATGGTATGCCTGGTATATTGGTTATAAGTGCATCAATATTCTTGATATCGCTAAGTTTTTCAATTCCCTTCCCTTTATCTGAATACTGCACAATTCTAATCTTATCATCATGTACTTGATCTGAAAAAACCAAATCCTTATAGTTGATATCTATTGCACTGCATACAATTTCCAGATTGTTTTTGACATTATCAACAGGATCTGCTTTATAGGGCGATGTATTCAAAGTACTGTAAACTCCTTCGCTGACTCCTCCTACTCTGGTAGTAAAGCAATGTTTAACCAGTCCTGTATTTTCAAAAGAAGGAATGGTAAGATAAATTAAATCATTTTTATTATTTATTCTAAATCCGGTATTTATTATACTCCCTCCTAACCAGCTTATGAGTAAATTAAGTTTTATGGATGCTTCATTATAGAGAAACAACTCTTAACGAAAAGTATTTTGAGTTTTAGAGTTTGTTATCTATATAGTTATAATGTTATAATTTTTCAAAGCAATTATCAACAGAAAAAAAATAAAGACCCTCAATTGAAGATCTTTAACTTTTAATTATAGGGTTTTTGGCTAAAACTTAAATTATTCCAAACTAAAAACCTAGAAGGGAAGCAATAACCAACATATGAATAAGTCAGGTTTTATGGTTGCTTCCCTACAACACAGCTCTAACAATTATTTAATCTTATTTTCCAAATCATGTAATCTCTTATCTAATTCTTTAATTTCTATATCTACGATATCTGGCATCTCACTATGATTTAAGTCTATTTTTTCAGTGGACGACTTGTTAATAACTTGATGGGCTGGCACTCCGACGGCTGTACTATAGGGCAAAATTGGTTTTACAACAACAGCACCCGCGCCGATTTTTGAGTCATGACCGATTACGATTGGACCAAGTACCTTTGCCCCTGAGCCTATTGTAACATTATTCTCAATTGTAGGATGTCTCTTACCCTTATGCTTGCCTGTCCCACCCAGTGTAACGCCTTGATATATGGTAACGTCATTACCTATTTCTACAGTTTCCCCGATAACAACTCCCATTCCATGATCTATGAAGAATCTTCTCCCGATTACCGCCCCTGGATGTATTTCGACTCCTGTAAAGAATCTGGTAATTTGTGATATCATTCTTGCTAATAAAAATCTCTTATGTCTAAACAGAAAATGTGCAACTCTATGGTTAAAAACAGCATGTAAGCCGGGATAGCACAGCAGTACTTCTGCCACACTTTTCACAGCAGGATCTCTTTCCATAATTGTCTTAACGTCTTCACGAAGATGCTGAAAAATAGACAATTTTTTTTCATTATTTTCTTCAGTCTTTTTTACGTTATTATTCGTATCCATTTGCTTACCTCCATTTTTTAGCTATTCTTTCATTGAATTATAGGGAAGCAACCATAAAGTATATTTATTCATAAGCTAATTATTGCTTCCCTTCTAGGTTTTTAGCTTGGAACAATCTAAGTTTAAGCTAAAAACCCTTTCAAAACCGTTATCCCTCTTAATAAAATAAAAAACCCCTTAACATGCTCAATGCATATTAAGAGGCAGTTTTCTGCGGTTCCACTCTTTCTTATACTCATAGATACTGTCATATCTACGCACTGTAACGGGTGCTACCGTTTAAGCCTACCGCTTGTTAATACTAACAAGCTATCAACCAACAGCTCCTGGATGCACTTTCGGTAAATGTTAATAAGATTGTTTACAGCCAAGGACAATCTCTCTCTGTAGAAACATTATATTACCTACACTTTCCATTCAAAGCTTTTACAATTATTATTTGTAATAAACATTTTTGACGTATCGTGTTTTCGACATCATTTCCATGTTTGTATTGTAATTTTATTATACATATCATTTCATTATATGTCAACAGTTACATTTTTGCATCTTATACATTACTAACTTTACACCTCTGCTACACTTAACAACTAAATAGCATTATCTTTAAGCAAGTGTATTTCTTTTTCTTCCATAAACTGATTGGTATACAATCTGTAATAGTAACCTTTCAGCTTCATAAGCTGACTATGGCTTCCCTGCTCTGTTACTTTCCCATCTCTGATTACGAGTATTCGATCCGCCGACCTGATTGTTGATAGCCTATGTGCTATAATGAAGCTTGTTCTATTTTCCAATACCTTTTGTATTGCTTTTTGTATTACTTGCTCTGTTTCTGTATCAATAGAGGATGTTGCTTCATCTAATATGAATATCTTGGGATTTGCCAGTATTGCCCTTGCAAAGGAAATTAACTGCTTTTCTCCTGTTGAAAGCCTGTTTCCGCCTTCGCCTACCTCAGTTTCATAACCATTTTCCATGTCTGCTATAAACTCATGAGCATTTACAAGCTTCGCAGCTTCAATTATTTCATCGTCACTGGCATCCAACTTGCCGTACCTAATATTTTCTTTTATTGTTCCACTGAATAAGTGGGGGGCTTGCAGTACATATCCAAGATTTGACTGGAGCCATAGGATCGATCTTTTTCTGTAATCCACACCATCTATTAATACTTCACCCTTTGTAGGCTCATAAAATCTACATGCCAGATTGACAATCGTACTCTTGCCTGAACCTGTTTCACCAACCAGAGCTATTGTTTCTCCAGCCTTTACATCTAAATTGAAGTTATCCAAAACCTTTTCCCCATCAGTATATTCAAAGGATATGTTTTTAAAGGTTATATTACCTTTTATAGTTGGCCAGTTTTCCTTTTTGGGATTAATCGAGTCTCCATACTCTTCAATTACAGCTTCTGTATCAGTGATTTCTGGAGAGGTTTCTATCATCGACAGTATCCTCTCAGCCGATGCCTGTGCAGACTGAAGCTCTGCGAAAATCCTTGCCAGCTCTCTTACAGGCTCGAAAAATTGAATAGAATACTGTACAAAAAGAGTAAGTGTTCCAAATTTGATAACATTAGTTATTACGGCGTTGCCGCCAAAGGTCAAAGCCATTGCAGTACCTACGCTTCCAAGCCCTAATACCAAAGGCAGATATATTGATGAAAACACTGCTGCTTGAACGGAGGATTTATACATATCCTTAGTAAGCACCTGAAATTCTTCAAGATTTTTATTTTCTCTTACTAAAGTCTTTGTCGTTTTAGCTCCTGTTATGCCTTCATTGAAAGCACCCGTGATTTTGGAATTAGTTTTTCTAACCCTTCTATATGCCTTTAATATCTTTTGCTGAAAATAAAGGCTTAAAACAGCTACTACAGGCATAATGGATAGTGTCAGCAGAGCCAGCTTCCAGCTTTTATAGAACATTACCCCAGCTATTCCGAACATCATCGTAAAGCCCCAAACAAAGTCTACCATCCCCCAGGCAATGGTATCTGCCAGTCTCATGGTATCAGAGGTCATTCTAGCCATCAGCCAGCCTACTGAGGTTTTATCATAATAAGAAAAGGACAGCTCCTGTAATCTTTTAAAGCCTGCTTTTCTGATATCATAGCATATTCCCATATTTACTTTTCCAGCTATTGCTATAAGCAGCCATACATTAATAGTCTGTACTACTATCAGAATAGCATATTTTATTATAAATGTTCCTATTCCATTTAAAGATTTTGCTACTACAAAATTATCAACAGCATAGCTTGCCATTAATGGAAACAATACATCTATGCCTGCTACTCCCAGCATAACGAAGCCTAGCGCAATCATCAGCTTTTTATACGGTTTTACGTATATCAGCAGCTTTTTCCATATTCCGAAATCAAAACGTTTGTTATATTCCTGCTCCTGCATAAGGTTCATTTATATCAACTCTTTTCCTTTAATATTGCTTCATCATTAAGATACTATCTTTTGCATCTCCTGTACGTACTCTTCCTCAAGCTCACTCTGGATATTCCATATTCTTTGATATAGCCCAGATTGATTTATAAGCTCATCATGCCTGCCTACCTGCACTATCTCACCCTTGTCAAGGACAATTATAAAATCCGCTTCTGACAAGGTTGTGACTCTATGAGATATTATAAAGGTGGTAGTATTTTTATTTCTTTCTTTAAGTGCTTTTCTTATGGCTGTATCTGTTTCTGTATCAACCGCACTTAGTGAATCATCAAATATCAATATAGGGCTGTCTTTTACAAGTGTCCTGGCAATGGCAACCCTTTGCTTCTGACCGCCTGATAATGTAACCCCTCTCTCACCTACCATAGTTTCATATCCCTTTTCAAAGCCTTCAATAACATCATGAACTGATGCTGTCCTTGCAGCTTCAAATACTTCAATTTCGTTTAATTCAGGTTTTGCAAGGCTGATATTCTCTTTTATTGTTTTAGAGAAAAGAAACGGCTCCTGAAGCACTATTCCAATATTTTGTCTTAACCATTTTTTATTAAATTTATTTATATCTATATTATCTATTTTTATATTTCCGCTCTGACAATCGTATAGTCTTGGAAGCAAATGCATCAGGGTGCTTTTTCCGGCCCCAGTGGGACCAAGTATTGCTACTGTCTGACCTCTTTTTACCTTAAATGATATGTTTTTAAGCACTTTCCTGTTTTCATCATAACCAAAGCTTACATTATCGAATTCAATTTCGCCCTGAATTTCAGATTTCAGCTCCTCAGAACTTTCCTCTTCGATGCTTACATCCAAAATATCTTGTATTCTTTGCAGTGAAACAGTTGTCTTTCCAAGATCCGTTAAAATCCTTCCCATTTGCCTTATAGGCCACAGCAGCATACCCTCATAGGTAGTAAAAACTATAAGTGTGCCAAGGGTGATCATATTTTTAGTTGCCAGATAAGCTCCAAACACCAGCACAGCACATATTTGAAGCATACACAGCATATCTGAAAGAGACCAATACCCTGCCAAAAGCCTAATAAGCTTATATGTTAAATCTCTAAATTCAGCATTTCTTACATCGAATTTCTCAATTTCATATTGTTGTCTTGCAAATGCTCTTACTACTCGCACACCTGTAAGATTTTCCTGCAATACTGTTGACATTCTTCCTTCTGATTCATCAGAGTCCTTAAATGCCTTTTTTACCTTTAAAAAGAATATATATGAAAAGCAGAATATCACAGGTATTACAGACATTGATACCAAGGTCATTTTTACATTTAGTGAAAGCATTATGCTTAGAGCTAATGTAAGCATAAATACAGCCCTTCCTATTTCAACAAACTGTACTGCCAAAAATGAACGGATAGTATCAACATCAGAAGTACACCTTTGGATTAAATCTCCCGTCTCAGCTTTTACATGATAATCAAAGTGTACATGCTGCAAGTGATTGTATAAGCCTTCTCTTATATTCTTGGCAATAGATTCGGATGCTGACGCCGACCATTTACCTTTTAGGTATGTGAAAAATCCATTTCCCACTGCCAAAAGTATAATTGCAATTCCACAAATCCAAATATTTCTTGATAAAACTGTTTCTCCCCCTAAATAGCTTATAAGGTTTTGCATCCACATAGGAACCTCCATAGGTCTGCCGCCTATGATAGAGTCGATTGTTACTCTCAAAACCAAAGGAGATATAAATGAAAACATAGTAGCCAAGCCTATGCTCATTATTGCACCTATATACAAAGCCCTGTTACCCCTCATATAGTCCCATAATAACTTAAATTTCTTCACTGTCATCCCTCACTCTCTAAAA
>CALGKJ010000129.1 GCA_937930535.1 uncultured Clostridia bacterium | reverse complement strand
CCTATAATTGATATCTGGATACAATTTTTGATAGCTTTCAGCAGCTTTTCTTCTATAATATTATAATTATTTAATTATTCTGTTGTTAATGAATTTAACAATAATCAAAAAAATGAAGAGGTATAATAACCTCTCCAATTTTTTTGATTATTTTATTTTTTTCAATTCATCCATAAGCTTATTATTTAAAACTCTTATATGTGTGCCTTTCATACCGAGAGATCGTGATTCAATTACTCCTGCACTTTCAAATTTGCGCAAAGCGTTTACGATAACCGATCTGGTAATGCCTACTTTATCGGCTATTTTACTAGCTATTAAAAGACCTTCATTACCCTCCAGTTCCTTAAAAATATGTTCAACAGCTTCAAGCTCTGAATAAGACAATGTTCCTATTGCCATTTGAACTACAGCCTTTTTTCTTGCCTCTTCTTCTATCTCATCGTGCTTTGATCTTAAAATCTCCATTCCCATAACTGTTGCGCCATATTCTGCCAAAACTAAATCTTCATCATTGTAGGTATCATTATATCTGCCAAGTATTAGTGTACCCAATCGTTCACCACTGCCGAATATTGGTACTATAGATGCACAGGCAGATCCAAAGTTGCATTTTTCTCCTCGATCAAGGACACAGACACTTTCAGCATCTACTTTATTTGCTACAGTTTCATGAATACTCAACAGTTCTTTATTATACTCATCTGGAAATTTATGATTTACAAGTATTTGATTCTTAAGATATTCACACTCTGTATTTTTATCTAATGAATATCCTAATATTCTTCCCTTTCTGCTTAAAGTATAAACATTTGCATTTAATACTTCACTTAGTACCTTGCATAAATCATTAAAGGATACAGATCCCGAACCAATAGTTTGCAGTACCTTATTGACCTTTCTCATTTTTTCTAGTAATGTAGAGCTCATGTTACTCCTCCTCTTTTCATTAGTACTATTATACTATGAATATACAATATCTTAGTTTTTTGATTTATATAATGTATTTGCTGACATCTCTGTTTTTTATATCATTCATCATTGCATTTTGAACATATTCTTTGGTTATCATTATGTGTTTATTATCAATATCTGAGGCTTCAAAAGATAAATTCTCAAATAAGCTTTCCATAACAGTATACAGCCTTCTAGCACCAATATTTTCAGCCTGTTCATTCATGAATGCAGCAATTTCCGCAAGCTCGTCAATGGCTTCATCGTTAAAATCAATCTGCATACCTTCAGTCCCCAACAAAGCCTTATACTGCTTTATCAAAGCATTATTGGGCTTTGTTAAAATTTCTTTAAAGTTATCCTTGCTGAGGCTGTTTAACTCGACTCTAACTGGAAATCTGCCCTGAAGCTCAGGTATTAAATCGGATGCCTTGGCAACATGAAACGCTCCCGCTGCTATAAATAATACAAAATCTGTTTTAACGGGACCATATTTTGTCATTACTGTACTACCTTCAACTATGGGCAAAATATCTCTTTGTACGCCTTCTCTCGAAACGTCAGGTCCATTTGAAAAGCCCTTACCTGCGATTTTATCAATTTCATCAATGAAAATTATTCCCCGTTCCTCAGCTCTCTTAATGGCTTCCTCAATAACATTATCCATATCGATTAAATTTTGTGCTTCTTGCTGTGTTATTAATTTTATTGCTTCCTTCACTGTAACCTTTCGCTTTTTAGCCTTTTTAGGAAATAATCCGCCAAGCATATCCTGAATATTAAAGTTTGCTTGTTCTGTTCCTAATATTGTAAACATCTCCATGTTATGCCCTGACGAATCCTCTATTTCTATTTCTACAATTTGATTGTCTATTTCACCATTTTGCAGCTTTTCCCTTAGATAATATCTATTTGTTTTTGCCACTTCATCCTGATAGTTTTGCTGTTCGTCAATATCATTGCTTTTATTTTGATAGCTGAATAACATTTCAAATGGATTCTTTGATGAATTTGCTTTATTCGGGGACGGTACAAGTATCTCTAGTATTTTATCTAACGCAAGCTCACGTGCCTTCTCATTGACCTCGGAAATCATTTCGGATTTTACCATCCTTACAGAGCTTTCCACTAGGTCTCTTACTATTGATTCAACATCACGTCCAACATAACCTACTTCAGTAAACTTTGTGGCTTCAACCTTTATGAAGGGGGCATTTACCAGCTTTGCCAGTCTCCTTGCAATCTCTGTCTTTCCTACGCCTGTAGGTCCAATCATTAAAATATTCTTAGGTGTAATTTCATTTCTTAACTCTTCCTCTAAAAGGTTTCTTCTATATCTATTTCTTAGTGCCACTGCCACTGATTTTTTTGCTTTTTCCTGTCCTATTATATACTTATCCAATTCCTGTACAATCTGTTTTGGAGTTAATTCATTCATTGTACTCTATTATCCTCCTATATACCCACTAAATTTCTTCCACAACGATGTTATTGTTTGTAAAAACACATATGGAAGCTGCAATCTCAAGAGACTTTTTTACAATTTCCGTTGGTTCCAAATCAGTATTATGCAGTAATGCTTTTGCAGCAGCCAGTGCATAGCTGCCACCTGAGCCTATGGCAATTACTCCATCGTCGGGCTCTATAACTTCTCCGCTGCCTGAGATAACAAGCAGAGTCTCTTTATCAATTGCTATCATCATCGCCTCTAGGTTTCTGAGTACCTTGTCCTTTCTCCATTGTTTAACTAATTCTACAGCCGCCCGCTTAAGATTCCCACTATACTGCTCCAGCTTTTCCTCAAACATCTCTGATAGTGTAAATGCATCTGATACCGAGCCTGCAAAGCCTACTACTACTCTTCCCCCATATAGTTTTCTTATCTTTTTAGCGGTTGCCTTAATAATAGTGTTCTGACTGAATGTAACTTGTCCGTCTCCAGCAATAGCACCTTTACCATCCTTTGTTACAGCTACAATTGTAGTTGCATGAAACATAAAACTCCTCCACTCGTACTTATTCTTGTCCAAAGCCAAAGATTATAAATATTCGCAAAAATCCAACAAATTATATGATAAATATACCACATCATTTTTTTGTTTGCAATATTTTTACAGTTTTTTTAATAATTATATAAATGATATTCTATTTTTACAAACTGTTTATACAGTCCTTGAGATCCTTTAAAGCACGCTCAGCATATACTCTATTTTTTTCAACCTTGTTTCTTATCTTCATACCTAGATTAGGGAATATTCCAAAATTAACATTCATTGGCTGAAAGTTTTTTGCTGTAGTATCAGTTATGTAATTGCATAGGGCTCCATGTGCTGTTGTAGGCGGAAAGCTTATAGGCTGATTATGATTAACTATTCTTGCCATATTTATACCAGCTACCATGCCTGAAGATGCGGATTCTATATAACCCTCCACACCTGTTATTTGTCCTGCAAACATCAGCTTCGGATAGTCCTTCATCTGCATGGTTGACTGCAATAGCTTTGGTGAATTGATAAATGTATTGCGGTGCATTACACCATATCTAACAAACTCCGCTTCCTCCAAGCCAGGTATCATGCTGAATACCCTTTTTTGCTCCCCCCATTTAAGATGGGTCTGAAAGCCTACTATATTATATAAAGTCCCTTCCTTATTATCCTGCCTTAATTGCACAACAGCAAAAGGCTGCTTGCCTGTTCTGGGATCAGTTAGCCCAACTGGCTTTAAAGGTCCAAACAGCAGAGTTTTCTCTCCCCTTTTACCCATTGTTTCTACGGGCATACATCCCTCAAATACAATTTCCTTCTCAAACTTTTTAAGCGGAACAACCTCTGCATTTATTAATTCCTTATAAAAATTGTTATATTCCTCTTCATTCATTGGGCAGTTTATATAATCGCTTTCGCCCTTATCATATCTTGATGCTTTAAAAGCCTTTTCCATGTTTAGCGAATCATAGGCCACAATAGGAGCCGCTGCATCATAGAAATACAAATAATCATTCTGTGTAATTCTGCTGATTTCTGTTGTCAGCTTATCAGAGGTTAATGGTCCTGTTGCTATTATAGTGCAGCTATCTATGTCAATTTTTGAAACCTCTTCCCTAAAAATACTTATATTGGGATGATTAGATATTCGCTCAGTTACTGAGGCAGAAAATTTATGCCTGTCTACTGCTAATGCTCCACCGGCTGGTATTGCATTATTATCGGCACATTCCATTATTAATGAGCCCAAGGCTCTCATTTCTTCTTTTAACAATCCTACAGCGTTCTCAAGCTGATTAGATCTTAAAGAGTTACTGCATACAAGCTCTGCAAAATTTTCTGTATGATGTGCTGGAGTATTATTTACTGGTCTCATTTCATACAATTTCACTTTTATATCTCTAATGGCTAATTGCCATGCCGCTTCACATCCAGCTAAGCCTGCCCCGATTACGGCAACCTGTTTTTCCAACCAATTCACCTACTTATCGTTTGTTTTTTCAAAATCACAAGTCTCATTAATACATTTATATGTAAGCCCCTTTTTAGTGGCTTTCTTTACAAGATTTGAGTTGCATTTAGTACATAAATCCTTTACTGGCTCATCCCAGGTTACAAACTCACACTCGGGATACTTATTACAGCCGTAAAATTTTCTGCCCTTTTTAGATTTCCGCATTACTAGCTCGCCTTCACATTTAGGGCATTGTATGCCTGTGCTTTCCACAATAGCTTTAGTATTTCTACATTCAGGAAAGCCAGGGCATGCTAAGAATTTGCCATACCTGCCTTGCTTATAAACCATGTTTTTTCCGCAAAGCTCGCATATAACCTCACTGACTTCATCCTGAATCTCTATTTTACCTATAGTATTTTCAGCATTTTGCAGTGTTTCCTCAAAAGGATAGTAAAAATCCTTTATTACATCAACCCAATTTTTTTCTCCCTCTTCTACATCATCAAGCTTTTTTTCCATATTTGCAGTAAATTCAACATTAACTATATCCTTAAAATATTCTTTCAATAACGCAGTAACCTTATCCCCAAGGTCTGTGGGGATAAGAAACTTCTTTTCTCTGTCTACGTATCCTCTGGCAAGTATTGTTGATATTATTGGAGCATATGTACTAGGGCGGCCTATACCCTTTTCCTCTAAAGCTTTAACAAGGGTTGCCTCTGTATATCTTAGCGGCGGTTCGGTAAAGTGCTGCTTCGGTTCCAGCTTCTTTAATTTAAGCATTTGCTTTTCTTCTAGCTCTGGCAGAGTAACATCCTCAAACTCTTCCTTTTCTTCCTTGCCTTCAATGTAAATAGACATAAATCCAGGAAAACGCAAAATACTTCCTGTTGCCTTGAAAATATGCTCTCCAGCCAGAATATCAACCGTTATAGTATCATATATAGCTGCCTGCATCTGGCTTGCTACAAACCTGCCCCATATAAGCTTATAAAGCTTATATAAATCCTTTTCCAGAGAATCCTTTATTTTATCAGGTTCCCTCACTACTGATGTTGGTCTGATGGCTTCGTGGGCATCCTGCACCTTTCTGCCTGACTTTGCTTGCTTCTGCTCTCCTGCAAGATATTCTTTTCCAAATCTGTCGGTTATGAATTCGGATATTTCTTTCTTAGCATCATCGGATATTCTTATAGAATCCGTTCTTATATATGTAACCAGACCAACGGTTCCTTCTCCCTTAATATCAATGCCCTCATACAGCTGTTGTGCTAACATCATTGTTTTTTTTGTAGTAAAGCCTAATTTTTTGTATGCTTCCTGCTGTAAGCTGCTGGTGGTAAAAGGTAATGGCGCGCTTCTTTTTTTCTCGCCCTTTTTTATTTTATTAACTGTATAGTCTTTTTCAGAAAGGTCCTTCAGCAAATTGTTCATTTGCTCCTCACTGTTTATTTCAACCTTTTCGTTTAATGTACCATAGTATTTAGCATCTATATTTTTTTTGTTTTTGCTTTCTGTAAGCTTTGCTGTTAAAGTCCAATATTCCTTTGGAATAAATGCTTTTATTTCTTCTTCTCTATCACATATCAGCCTTACAGCTACAGATTGAACTCTTCCGGCACTAAGCCCTTTCTTAATTTTCTTCCAAAGCAGTGGACTGATTTTGTAACCAACTAATCTATCAAGTACTCTTCTCGCTTGCTGGGCATCTACTACATTAATATTTAGCTTCCTAGGATTTTTAATTGCATTTGTAACTGCTGTTTTTGTTATTTCATTAAATTCTATTCTGCTGACCTTATTCATATCTAAGTCCAGAAGGTGCGCTAAATGCCAGGAAATCGCCTCGCCTTCTCTGTCAGGGTCTGTTGCCAGATATATCTTATCACAATTTTTTGCTTCTTTTTTTAATTTGTCCGATATTGGACCTTTTCCTCTGATTGTAATATACTTGGGTTCGAAGTTATTCTCTATATTAATACCTAGCTGACTTTTTGGAAGATCTCTAATGTGTCCCATTGATGCTTCTACTTTATAATTTGTACTCAAAAATTTTTTTATGGTTTTTACTTTAGCAGGTGATTCTACAATAACTAAAGTTGTTTTCAAACGCTTCACCTCATTTTAAAAATTCAACAAATATTATAGCAGAAGAATTGATAAATATCCAATACCACTTTTACGCGTTTAAACCTCTATAATATATGCCGTTTACTTGTGTTATATATCCTCTAATTTCCAGCATGGTTACTGTGGAAATAATATCACCTGTATTAAAGCCTGTTTGCTGGATAATGTTATCCAAGCTGCATCCTGTGCTTCCTATAATATTTAATATTTTAGTCTCCAACTCATTTAAGCTTGAATCAGTAATATTATTATTAAATATATTATTCGAATTATTTCCTATATTATTAATATTAAGCTCATTTAGAATGTCCTCAACACAGTCTATTAGTTTAGCTCCATTTTTTATCAGGTTATTTGTACCTTTACTATTAGGTGAATTTATGCTGCCAGGAACAGCAAAAACGTCTCTTCCTTGCTCTAATGCGAAATCAGTAGTAATTAAGGTTCCACTTTTAAGACCAGCTTCTACTACTACAATCCCCTTGCTTAATCCACTGATTATCCTATTTCTAGCTGGAAAAAATTCTGGTCGTGCTTCCATTCCTATAGGATATTCGGAAATAACTGCACCGTGTTTTATTATATCTCGACACAATGCATAACCACTTTTAGGATAAACATTTAAAAGACCACAGCCAAAAACTGCAATAGTTCTTCCTCCAGCTTTTATAACACCATTATGTGCAGCTGAATCAATGCCAATAGCCATTCCGCTAATTACTGTTACACCTTCCTTAGTAAGCTGATAAGATAATTTTTCAGCTACTTTTAAACCATATTCACTTGCTTTTCTTGATCCTACTATGCCAATGGCTAATTCATCTTCTGGCTTAATACTGCCTTTCATATACAAAACTGGCGGCGGATCATAAATATTCGCAAGATTTTTAGGATATATCTCATCACTATATATTATTATTTGTATTTCATTTTCTATTACCTTCTTAATATAGCTGTCTATTTTTTCGATATTCCTATTTTTAATGATTACATTTGCTATTTCAGCTGATACTACACCCGAATTTACTATTTCATTGTAACCGCAATTAAAAACGTTTTTTGCACTTTTGAAGTATTGCATTAATGATAAAAACCGTCTGCTGCCTATACCAGGAATACTTGCTAACCAAACACAATATTTTCTATCATCCATAAATATTACCACCTATATTGCAAATTTTATATTATATATTTAGTGCGTATGTGAATAGTATTATTGCTTTCTCTCCTAAAAAGACCGACAGAGATTTCTGTCGGCACTGTTATGTTTTACATCAAAATACATTTATAATCAACAAAAGTTTATAAAAATATAGTTTTTTATCCATAGTAGCTAATCCACTCTAAGCATACTTTCAAGCGCTTTTGCTATCTTAGCCGCTGCATTGGAATAACGCTCTCCCCTGCATTTAGAGCAATATTCTATATCCTTTGGTATTCCATTTTCATTTTTGTATACAAACTGGGTTTTGCACTTTTTGCATACTCTTACATCTCTATCCTTCATACTGATTTCACTCCACTTGATATATAAAACAGATTTTTCTAGAAAATGGTATTCTGCAACACTAGTTTACTATTCTACATATTTTGTAATTATCCTTTTATTTTTTGATTTTTCTTGTTATTATAGAGAAACAACTTCAAAATTAAAATTTTCCAGTTATTTCTCACAAAGAGATTAGCAACTCTTAAAGAAAAATATTCTGAGTTTTAGAGTTGGTTATCTGTAGATTATATAGATACTTTTCTACAAAGTAAGCTTTCTGTCTAAGCTTCTGTGTTGTATAGCTTCAGCAATATGTGACATCTCTATTTTTTCTTTCCCTTGAAGGTCTGCTATAGTACGTGCTACTTTTAGTATTCTGTTATATGCTCTAGCACTCATATTAAATTTCTCAAAAGCTGCCTTTAATATTTCTTTTTCCTTATTTCCTATATCACAAAACTTAATTATATGCTTAGGCTTTAACTGAGAGTTAAAAAATATGCCTTCTCCTTTATATCTTTCCATTTGCATTTTTCTTGCATTATTAATCCTTTTTCTAATATC
>CALGKJ010000128.1 GCA_937930535.1 uncultured Clostridia bacterium | reverse complement strand
TTACTTTCTTGTCAAGTTTGACATCCTTATCCATTGTATCTTGTGCCACAACTGTAAGCACTGAGCTTAGAGCAAACACAACAACCAACAGTAAAACCATTAATTTTTTCATTTATAAAGCCTCCTCTTAATATTTTATTTGTTATTTAGGGATAAGTACCTTCCCTCCTTCACTAGGTTTTAGTTCCACCTAGCTGCATAAGATGCGATTAACTAGGCAGTAAAGATAATTTATATCGCTTGTGCATTTACACATAAGTCACATTATGTTACATTTACATATTCCAAATTGCATTTGTAACTTATTATAGTACTTTCTATTTGTTTGGTCAATACCGCATGTTCATTTTCTGATAATTCACTCTATTTTAAAAAGAATTATTTTCGTATAGAGTACGATAAAGCTTTGTATAGGGTTTTTTGTTTAGAATAATCTGATTGTAAGATTTAGTGCTAATAAACTATAAGATGTGTGTACATAGGTGTCCTAGTAATTAAGGAATGTGATTTGCTTTTTCAGTGTCATTTAAATCATTACTTACATGCAATATCATAGTGAACCTGAAATATAATAGGAAAATAATTTGATAATTGTTTTATATAATCATTTTTTACATTTTATGTTATGTAATATATTATAACCTTAACCTTATAGCATGTCAATATTTACTTGTAAGATTTTAATGCTGATTATGCCCTATGGGTCAATGCCGTTGCAGTATATTACGGTCATAATCGCTACGATAATAATTGCAGGAGGGTCTTCCTCTTAAAGATAAAATTATCCTCCAGAAATATTCTCACCTATTGTCTTGTAAAAGCTTTATCGTATTCTATCTATAAAAAAGTTGGATTAACTTTAACAAGCTAACCCAACTTTTGTTTTAATTAATATTTTATATTATTTATCTATAGTTCTATAGAGCATAGGATTCTTGCTATTTTCTAAGGTCTTTAATGAGTAACCCTTAAAGCATATGCTTGTGTTGTACTGTTAGCACCATTATATCCTACAACATAGACATAGTATCTGCCGGATGCACCAGAGTATGATATGCTTTCACTGGTTGTGCCGCCGTTTTCTGATTTAGCTAAAGTTGTTCCACTGGAATTTAACAAGTATACATCATAATCCCCTGGTAAATTTGTTAAGCTTACAGTGATTGTTCCTGATGCTGACTTATCAAAATAGTAGTAGTCTACGTCTTTAGTAGAGTAAATATAGGCGTTATAAGTTGTTCCGCTTACTAAAGGTCCTTTCGCTGTAGCTCTGGTATCATTTGCTTCATAGATATCCAAGCCTGAGCTTGATGAGCCTATACCAACTGCTGTAAATCCGTTAGCAATTGCATTGTATACAGTGCCGCCTTGTCCGTATAGATCTTTAGCCGCTAGTAATAATGCGTTTCTAGCATCTGTAAATTGTGACTTAGCTGTTAAATATGTAGTTAATGCTCTGTAATATACTTTACCAACGTAAGTATTATTGTTTACTGCTGTTGCAATATTGTAGAATGCTTTGTTTGGTATACCGCTGTTGTAGTGAACTCCACCCCAGTCTCCTGCTTCCGTTTCCGGCATATTCATATAGTTACTCATATGAGCTGGCTGACCATAAAGTGTAGGGTTTTGCATATCTCTTAATGCATCTCCCGCTTTGTTAGGAGTTGTAACGTCTTCACCTAACTGCCAGTCACTTGCAACGCCTTCTACAAGGTATCCGAATACGTCGGACATTGACTCGTTAAGCGCACCAGATTGACTTCTGTATTCAAGATTACATGTATATTGTGTTACAGCATGTGCATACTCGTGAGCTACTACGTCTAATGCTCCTGATAATGGGCTGAATTGTGTTCCATCACCATCACCAAATACGAAGAAGCCATTCCACCAGAAAGCGTTATTGTAGTTTGAACCAAAGTGTACTGAAGTTTTTATAGTAGCACCTGCATTGTTATAGCTTGTTCTGCCATGGTTGTTCTTAAAGTAATCATATGTAACAGCCAGATAGTACTGAGCATCAACTGCTGGTGCTTGAACCGCTGAGTTAAATACGTTATCTGTATCATACATTAATGTTCCTGGCAAACCGTTTTGATTTGAGCTGTAGTTCATGTTATAGGTTTCAATTTTTCTTGTTAAGTCTCTCATGTAATATTTTCCGCTTATTAAATCAAGGTTAAGTGTTCTTGTTTGTCCCTTTGTACCAACGCCTGTACCAGTTGTAGCTGCATTAGTAACTGTATTAAAGCCGTCTACAACCTTGTTTGTTGATGCATTAACAAATACCTTCCAGCTAGCTGGATTTGGATTTGCAAAGTGTAGTGTAACAAGATATACAGGCTGCCATTGGTCGTTTACATTGTATATAAACTTTTCTACTGTTGGCTCTGATGCAAATTGATTGAACTGCTTGTCCAAGCCAACATACACAGCCGCTTCTTCAACAGCCTTCTTTGTATTGTTTTTGAATTCCTTGCTCCACTTAAGTACTGGAACCTCTGACTCTACATATCCGTTCACTGCGTAAACTTCACCGTTAGCATCAGTATGTAATACAACTTCTGAACCATACACAGGTATTCCATCTACAACGTGAGTTGTACGATAGTGCTTGGTTCCTAATTCATCTGTAAAGCTTTTCTCAACCTTAAAATTACTTAAATCAAGACCAAATATGCCTTGGTTTTCTTCTAAATAAGCAACTGCTGCTGCATCAGTGCTAACCATTTTTTCGGATAAGCTTCCAACTACGTAGCTAGGATTGCCTTTCTTTTCGTTCCATTCAACAGTAAATTCTTTATTCTTCTTTTCTGACATTTCTCTTAATTTGTTCAAGTTGTTTTTGATCTTTACTTTTTTTACTAAATCCTTACCTTCATTACCGAGCTCACTGGTTGGTGCGGCAGCACTAAGTACTGTGCACATAGCAAACACAAAGACCAAAAGGAAAACTAGAAATTTTTTCATTTTACATCCTCCTCAAAATTTATTGATAGTTATAAGTATTACTACAACTACCCTCCTTTCTTTTTGCATTAAAAATATAGTTAATATATAATGTTCACAAATTAAATAATGAATTACAAATTAATTAATTTATAGCTTGTAATTCATAATCCAAACACATATATGTAACTGCGTGTTACTTGAATATAACTATTCTATATGATTTATAATAATCCGTCAATATAGAAAATAAAATATTTTTTAAATATTCAAATTATTTATGTTAACATTTCAATTGTGCATCCAACAGGGTTACAGAAATATACGGGGTGTGATTTATATAGGTGTTTAGAAAAAAATAAAACCCAATATAAATTGAGTTTTATTTTCATATACAAGCAGTGATAAAGACTTTGTTATTTAATTAGTCCAAGCTCTCTTCCTACTTTAGCAAAGGCTGCTATCGCCTCATCCAAGTCCTCTTTGCTATGTGCGGCTGTTACTATTGTTCTTACTCTGGCTGCGTCTCGTGCTACAGTTGGGAATACTATGCTTTGGGCAAATACTCCCTCTTCAAAGAGTCTCTTGCTTAGAGTTATTGTTTTTTTATCGTCTCCTGCAATTACTGGAGTAATAGGAGTTTCACTTTTACCAGTATTAAAGCCTAATTTGCTTAGTCCATCCTTTAAGTATCTTGCATTTTCCCACAGCTTATCTGTTAGTGCTGTGCTTTCAGAAAGTATATCTATTGCTTCCATACATGCAGCTACAACAGCCGGTGGAAGTGCTGTACTGAACAGGAATGGGCGTCCTCTATGATTCAGCCATTCTATCAGGTTTCTTTTGCCAGCTACATATCCTCCAACTACACCAATTGCCTTTGACAATGTACCAATCTGTACGTCAACTCTGTCAGATAATCCGAAATGATGAGCAGAACCCTGACCGCTGCTTCCCAGAACTCCGCTTGAATGTGCATCATCTACATATGTAAGGCATCCATATTTTTCAGCCAGTTCAACTATCTCAGGCAGTTTAGCTATATCTCCATCCATGCTGAAAACGCCATCGGTAATAATCAGCTTAGTTTTATAATTGTCCTTAACCTCAAGTAATACTCTTTCCAAATCCTCCATGTCGCTGTGTTTAAATCTTACAACGTCAGCCTTGCTCAACCTGCATCCGTCAATTATGCTTGCATGATTCAGCTCATCACTTATTATTATGTCACCCTTATCTACAATTGCCTGTATAACACCTGCATTTGCAGTAAAACCAGATTGAAAAACCAAAACTGCCTCTACATGCTTAAATTTTGCAAGCTTGGCCTCTAATTCCTCATGAATAGTCATGTTGCCTATTATTGTTCTAACAGCGCCTGCGCCTACTCCCCACTCATCAATGGCTCTTTTTGCCGCTTCCTTAAGTCTTGGATGGTTTGCAAAGCCAAGGTAATTATTAGATGATAAATTAATAACCTTCTTGCCATTAATTGTACTTCTTGGTCCAGATGCACTTTCAAGAACAGTAAGCTTTCTATATACTCCCTGCTGCTTTAGCTGCTCCAGCTTTTCAGTTATAAAGTCTAAATCATGCAGTCCCATTTTTTATACCTCCTCAAAATGTGATATAACGTGCATTAGCTGATATAGAGTTTTTAGCTTAAAACTTAAATTATACCAAGCTAAAAACCTAGAAGGGAAGCAATACCTAGCTTATGAATAAGTTACGTTTTATGGCTGCTTCCCTATAATAGGCAGCACTATTGCTTTTACACTACCAGCTAATGCAAGTTTTTTTATATAGCTAGTCTTAAATATCTTATGGTATAAGTACTACTTTTCCGCAGTTTCCAGATTTCATCAGCTCCATACCCTTTTCATACTCTTCCAATGGAAGCCTGTGTGTTATTATTGGTTCTACATCAAGTGTACCCGAGGCAAGCAGTCCTTTTACAGTATACCAGGTATCGTACATTCTTCTGCCGGTAATACCCTGAATAGTCAAGCCCTTAAATACTATTTTGTTTATATCCATTTCTACTGCTCTTGTAGGTATTCCTAGCAATGACAATCTTCCACCATTGGCAAGAAAATCAACTTGTTGATTTAGTGCAGCGGCATTACCTGACATTTCACAGGATACATCTATTCCATGATTATCAGTAAGTCTCATTATTTCTTTTACAACGTCTACTTCCTTTGAATTCAATGCAGTCTTTGCACCAAGTTTTTGGGCAAGATCTAGTCTGTATTCATTTATATCTACGGCAAATACTGAGGATGCTCCGCAAGCCTTCGCTACCGCTACAGCTAATAAGCCTATGGGGCCGCACCCGACAACTGCAACCGATTTTCCTGCAATAGGACCGGATAATACAGTGTGAACAGCGTTTCCTAAAGGCTCCTGCATTGAGCCTATGGCAGGATCCAAATCCTTATCATTTACCCATGCATTTGTTTCTGGTATAACAGCATATTCAGCAAAAGTACCGTCAACGTCTACGCCCAGAATAGAACAATCGTGGCATATATGAGCATTTCCAGTTCTGCATTGTAAACATCTTTCACATACTATATGTGTTTCAGCAGATACCATGTCACCAACTCTGACTCTATGGCATTCACTTCCTACGGCTACAACCTCGCCGCTAAACTCATGCCCCATTACTCTTGGAGGCTTGATTCTATTTTGTGACCATGCGTCCCAGCTGTATATGTGATAATCAGTACCGCATATAGATGTGGCTTTTACTTTGATTAAAATTTCCTTTGAACCGAAGCTAGGTATTTGCTTAGTTGTTAGTATAGCACCAGGTTGCGCCTTTTCCTTCATTACAACCTTCATTGTACCGTTCAATTACTACTCCCCCTCATATTTCGTATATTACTTAATGCTACAGTTATTAATTATATTATTTATAGGTTCTGACATAATTATATCATCTTTAATTTAAATAAAAAATATGTTTTACTAAATTTTAAACACATTTTTTAATAAATGTGTTTGAGCGGCGCACAACCATGGGCAAATATCAAATAAATTGTTAAATTTATATCAATGATTTTGTAGATTAGATGCTCACTTTTATACAAATACAAGAGTATTTAATGCCTTAAAGAATTGCTTTCTGTATATTTATATGTATAATCTAATAATTTATTTTAAAAAATAATAAACAGTATCCTTGTTTGATACTGTTTATTATTTGCTAATAAGTAATTTCTATTCAATTTATATTTGAGCTGCTATTTCTAATAGTATTCTTGGTATTTCTGCTGTTTGACGTTTATAAAGCTCACGCTCCGCAATATTTCTGCCTTCAAAAAGACTTTTTCTTTGTAAGGGTAAATCACTGATAAAAATTAGTGCTGCTGCTGATTTTTCGATTCTTCTGCATGCCGTAAAGACCGATGACACTTCCATTTCTACCACGTCACAGCTTTTCTGCTTCATATATTCAAACATTTCTCTGCTTTCGCCCAGTATAGAATCTATAGTAAATACCCTTCCTGTATATGTATTGATATTATATACCGCTTCGTACTTTTTAATATGTGCTGCTAGTTTTTGTGTCATTTCCATATCACCATATACAAGTTTACCAAAGCAGTCATGTTCAATATTATCATAGTGATATCTGGAAAAACCTTCTCCGATTACTGCCTCTCCTGCTGCAATAATGTCACCTATTTTATACTCTTTATTTATTGCTCCTGCCGATCCGCTGAAAATAACTTTTTTACACCGTGAATATTGTAAAGCCAGAACACAGTCTCCTGTCAGAGGCGAACCGATGCCGCTGCTTATTATTGTTATCAGTCTTTTGTTATGCTCTACCGTTACTCCCTTGTACCATCCGCTGAATTCTGAGACTGTTTTATCTGAATAGCTTTTAAACCTTTTAATATCAAGTATAGGACTAACAATTACAACCTCTGCTATATCATCTATACTGCACCCGAAATATTCCCCTATCATGGTTTCCTTGCAAATTCCATCGTACATGTCTATCCCTCCCGACATTTTATATAAGCTTTACCAACATTATATAATAAAGCCGCAAAGCTTGTACAGCTTGCGGCTTTATTATTAATAGATAACCAACTCTCTCAGACTATTGTCTTATATCTGAAAACTTTTTAAATACAGACACAAATATTATACCAACTAAAATCAGCGATATTACAAGTTCGGGACCTAAGTATGTAATATTATATAAGCTGGAATAAATCCATGGATTCATGCCTTCTGGAGCATATATTTTCCAGACTATTACTCCTGAAAGCAAATGAGATACAAATCTTGCAGAAATAGCAATAAAGGTTCCTAGAAGTGCACCGTATTTACTATTTCTATAGATTCCAGCAAGACCAAGAACTCCAAATGCAATAAGGTAGTCAAGAAAAATAGATAATATGTGCAGTGAAAATATGGAGCCTCCAAGTAAAAATTGCAGCATACCATATACTACTCCAGCAAATATACCCTGTTTTATTCCCCATCTAAGGGAAAACAATATAAGGGGAATCATACTGCCTGCTGTAACAGAGCCTCCGAAGGGGGCCTCGTAAACCTTAATATAGCTGAGAATCTGTGCCAAAGCTATCATTATACTAGCTTCAATTAGCATTTTAGTAGAAGTTTTTTTCATCATACTGCCTCCATTATTTATTTATCAATTATTACATATAAAGCTAAGTAATTATAATGTCAGTAACTTATGTTCCTTTATAGCACCTCCCATAATAATTTACTGTACAGATATAGGGTTTTTGGCTGTTTCCCTATACATGCTCAAAAAACTGATGGCTTATTATAAAGCACTTTTTCTCTGCTGCACAATAAATTATGTTTTTGACACTTTCTATATATATGTCCGATAGTAAAATCAAAAAAAATATACCGTAACTAATAAAAGTTACGGTAATCTGTTCGAATTAATCAACCGCTTCCCTCCGTAAGTATTATCAAGACAGGTTCCAAGGGTCAGTTACAGATCCTAAACAATCTGCACTTTCTCAGCATATTTGCTCCCCTAGCGGACATATATTTAATTTGCTTTTTTATAATACAGCTTTTATTTAATATTGTCAATTAGTATTATACTTTTCTATTATAAATACTTTTTCATTTCTTCTGAGGTGCTTTGAAGCTCAGCAACCAGCTTTAAGGTTTGACCTGCTTTGTTTATATGCTCATGAGACATAGCTGCCGCCTGTTGCGAATTAGCCATAGTCTCCTGAGATGCTGCTGAGATATTTGATATAGAATCCACTATTCTTGAATTTGCGTTAAGTACAGACTGAATGCTTTCAATGGCTGAATTAATTTTGGTTCTGACATTCTTGGTATTGCTGCTTATCTCATCTAATATTACCCCTGTATCGTGAACCATATTGTTTTGCCTTGCTGTTACATCCCTAAGAAGCTCAACAGCATCCACAGATTTATCCACTTCCTGCTGAAGCTGATTTATTATTCCATCAATGTTTTTTGCCGCTGCCTTGCTTTGCTCAGCCAAGGATCGCACCTCATCTGCCACCACTGCAAAGCCCTTGCCCGCCTCCCCTACTCGTGCCGCCTCAATTGATGCATTTAGAGCAAGCATATTAGTCTGTTCTGCAATGGAAGTTATTGTTTCTGTTATACTCTCTATATTTTCCGACTTCTGCTTTAAGCCCTTCATTATGCTATATACATTAATATTACTCTGGGTGGATAGCTGTGCGGCAGCGTTTAACTGCTTTACTAAATTGATTCCCTTTTCCAGAATTATTTCTGTTGTTTTTGAAGCAAAGTCCATCTCATTTGTCATAGTAGTTGTTTCAATGATCTTATTTTGGATTTCCCCAGTTAGTATGGACTGGTTTTGTAAATTTTCCGAAGTACCTGCTGTTCCTTGAGCTATTTCCTCTACTGCTCTGGCAACTGCTTCTGAGGAATGGGAAATATCATCAATTATAGTGAATACCTCCTGACAGTTTTTGTTCATAACTCTTGCGATTTTTATTATGTCCTCCAAGAGGTTCTTCTGTTCCTCTTGTGCTTTTTCAACCTTCAATGTGTTTTTCTCAGATTCATCCTTTAGATCTTTTGATACATTTACAACAATAATGACAGCTAATATATACATAACAATTGTGCCTATTTGCATAGTATAGATAGAGGAATTATGTGCATCTACCAAGCCTGCCCTTACTTTAATAAGTATATGAATACAGTTAAGAGCAAATACCATAAAGGATTGAAGGTAAGTAAAAAGCTTATCCATATACAAGCTATACACCAGCATAAAAGGAAATATAAATACAAAGGTCACATCAAATTCACTGGTTAGAAGCGTTACCGTATAAGCAGCTAAAAAAGCAAAAAACGACATAAATTTTATTATCTTGCTTTCAGGGCTTTTAATGTATATTATTTGGGGTATTAATGAAGCAAAAACACAACAAGCTACAATGCCTATTAGATATGTAAGAGAGCGTGTACCCTTTAAATATTCAGAAATAAATCCTCCTAACAATATGGTTACTATTACCCAAGAATTTGCTATAACTGCTTTATTGGATTTTTTTATAAATCTATAGCTTCTATCCATATATGAAACCCCTTTCATTTTATTGTTTAGATATTCTTTACAAGTTTATAAGCTTCCTTCTACTTAGATAAATTTACTGAATATCCTTATACTAGCACATTAATCCATAAACAATCAACAAGAAAAATTCTTATAAATAGGCGATAAAAATATGCTGTACCAAGCTGCAATCGCCTTTTTATAAGAATCCTATTTTATTACAAACTCTTTTAGTTTAGATGAAATAACATCCGTATCGCTTATTATGAAATCCGACTGAACCAGCCCTATACCTTTTTTATAATATGAGTATCCTATTGTTCCATCTCTAAATGAGGTCTTTACAACAACACAGTTATCCAGCTTTCCATAAGGTACGATTAGTGTTTCATCAGTTTTTACAATTTCATATGTATTTTCCTCACTAACCCATGAGTTTCCAACTGCTATGGGAAGCCTTAATAGTTCAATATGCAAATTTGATGGTTCATCTAAAAAGTTCTTATCTTCGTATGCTTCCCCAAGCCTAAAAATATTTATTATTTTATCACTTTCCACTTTTATTACATTTACGATAGTTGTACCGCCGTTATCTGACATAGTTTGATATTTATTATCTTTTTTATAGACTACCTGCTGAGTATAAGAAGCAAACTCATTACCATAGCCTTCATAGGACCATCTATTTCCTACCTCTAGTGGAAAATACTCAGAAATAGCTTCTTCAGTCTGATTCACAGTACCTGGAGTATCTTTGGGCGGAGCAGCAGCATTATTCTGATCAGTACAGGAAACTAATAATATATTTATTAGCATAAGAATTATTAAGCTTATACTAAGCTTTTTCATTGCATCACCCTCCTAATTGTTATCTATGCCTGTTACTTTATGTTTTGTTTATCACATATTTTTATGCAAAATACTAATAAATATAGAGAAACAACTTCAAAATTAAAACATTCCAGTTGTTTCTCACAAAGAGATTAGCAACTCTTAACGAAAAGTATTTTGAGTTTTAGAGTTGGTTATCTATAAGCTGTATATTACTTGAAGCTATCCATTTTTTAAGACCTCTTATGCATTTAATTCTTTTATGTCTTATTCTTTTTTTATGGACACTTCTAAATCTACATCTGCAATTTATACAAGTGGAATAGCTGCTGTCATTATGTTTGCCGCAGCGTATACATAATCCACGCTTTATACGTTCAGCTCTTAATTGGCGTATTCTCACTGCTGAATCATCCATTTTATATTCACCTCCTATAATATAAGCAATACAAATCAATAGCATATTAACCTATTTATATATATATTATTCATCTGAATGGATGATTGATTACATATAAACATTTACATCTACTGTTTCATGATATAAAATTATTTTAATGAAGCTTGTTTATGTGTATATCAAAATAGGGGGTAAACTACAATGGAATTGAAAGCAGCTTTTTTTTGTGATGGAGCAAATATCTCAAGAGAGGGAAAGGTAAATATCCTTGGTATTTTCAGCGCAATAGCATCCAATAATTTTCCCGCGGTGCATCCGCATATGATATTTGCAATTATGTTGAATGGACATCGTTCCGAGGTGGGACAGCATAGTATGAAAATTAACTTTATTGATGAAGACGGCAGAGAAATAATCCCTGCATTTCATGGTACATTTGAAATTTTACCGGATAATCTTGAATCAAATTTTATACTTAACTTAGCTAACATACAATTCAAAAAACCTGGTTTATACGCTGCGGATATAGTTATTGATAACCACAATATGAAAAGTGTTAATCTTAAGGTTCTACAGCAGCAAATCGTATAATTTTCCTTTGAGTGTAGAAAAAATTAGGCTGATAGCATGTATGTTATAGATAACCAACTCTATAATTGCTATCAGCCTAATAAAATTTAGCTGTTTTTCATAACATTTATTGTAGCCTTTATGTTCATCATATCACTTTCTATTAAATCTTCACAAAGGTCTTTAAATATCTTTTCAATATCATTAAAAGAATTTTCAGTTTCTGTTATTGTTTTATTTATTTCTTCTGAGGAATTACTAAAGCTTGCAATCCTTAAGTACCTGTTAAATATATCATTAAATGCATCAAGATAATAGTAGAAAAACTTCTTTACAACTCTAATATTTTCAGGATTGACCCGAACCTCTCCAATTATCTTTTCTGACATTCCGCAAAGATTGTCTACTTTGCTCCTTATTTCCAGATTTGTTACTTTATTAAGATTTTTTCTAATAACATAAACCTTATCAAAAGCATCTTTAATCAGCTTCTCTATTTCGCTGTTTTCAGTAGCCTTTGGTGCTTCCTCTTTTACAGGGTTTTCTTCTTTATGCTTCTTTCTAGCGTTGACTATACCCTTAAGCATATTATACAGTATCATAATTATAGTTCCAATTACTACTGCTGTGCCTGCAAGTATTAGCTTTTCCATAGCCAAAAAGACTATTACAGGAATCAATGTCAAAATAAAAATAACTATATTCCAATCGGATGAGTTTTTTTCATTAGCATTAACCTGTTCTTTCCCTTTAGAAGGCTTAGCAGTGTTGTTTTCTTCTTTTTTACTTTGATTATTTGTATGAGGATTATTATTTGCTGTGTGAAGGTTTTCTTTCTTGGCGTTGTCATTGCTGCCAGCGTTGCAGCTTCTATTCATATCGGCGGTCGTATTGGTATTATTGACTGCATTGGGGTTATTACTCATATTCATGTTCACAGGCGGCTTATATTGTCTTTGACCCCTAGAGGAAAATATGGAATTTAATACATCAAATACAGCACCAACAACAGTGAAAGCTAGTCTTACACACAAAGTAAGAATCTCAAAGACAAAATCAAGTATAAAAAATGGACTGTTGTTTCTATTCTTATTAAAGTTGTTATTTGGCTCATTACATCTTTTGCGGCTCATTGCTCATCCTCTCCTATTATTTACTAATTATTGTTTGAACCTTTGTCTATATAATATATACGAATAATGTAATAGATATGTTTCACTTAAATTAAAATTATTTCAGTTATTTAATATATTAAGCGTCAAATAGACTTACTCTATTACGGCCCTGCCGCTTTGCTTGATATAAAGCTTTATCTGCATTATCTATAAACTGCTTCAGGGAATCCTCAGATGATGCCAGCATCGAACATATCCCCAAGCTAATTGTTACAAAAGGTGCTGTAGCAGAGTACTCGTGGGGTATATTTAGAGCTTCGACTCCGACTCTGATCATTTCGCCTACCTTTAAAGCACCGCTGGCATCAGTATCAGGAAGAATAACAGTAAACTCTTCTCCGCCATATCTTGCCACATAATCAAGAGGACGCTGTAAAGATAAGGATAGCGCGTTTGCTACTTGTTTTAAACAGTCATCACCTTGTAAATGTCCGTAATTATCGTTGTATGCTTTAAAATTATCAATATCTATGATTACAATGGAAACAGGCTTTGATTCTCTAATAGAGCTTTTCCAGCAAGCCGTTATTCGTGAATCAAAATCACGCCGGTTTGGTATCTGTGTCAGTGCATCTATAGTAGATAGGGATTCTAATTTGCCGTTAGCTTCCCTAAGTAATATAAGCTCCTCTATTTTAAGCTCCAGCTGCCGCGCCTGCTCCTTTAGTTGTAGTTTTTGCTTTGCAAGCTCTATAAAAATGCTAACCTTGCTTCTTAGTACAATCGGCTCTATTGGTTTAAAAAGATAATCTACTGCGCCCAATTCGTAGCCTTTGAATATACACCGCTGTTCCTTGCTTATAGCAGTAACGAATATTATTGGGATACTGCGGCTTCTCTTACTCCCCCTCATAAGCTCTGCTGTTTCAAATCCATCCATTCCCGGCATTTGTACATCCAGCAGAACCAGTGCAAAATCATACTCTAGTATCATGCTTAATGCCTCATTGCCGGAGGCTGCCTTGACAATATTACACTCCATATCTTCAAGCAAACTTTCCATTACCAATAAATTTTCAGCTCTATCATCAACAATTAGTATATTTATTTTCTTCTCCAACTATCATCACCTACTAACTCAATTAATTTTATCCCGATTTTGTTAATATCTAAAATGTAATCTACATATGTGTTATTGATTGCGGCATGCGGCATAGCACTAGACTCTGCTGAGTGAGGATTTTGAACTATTAATACGCCGCCTTTTTTCTTAATATATCGTGCGCCATTACTGCCATCACTGTTTGCGCCCGTTAAAACTATACCTATCAGCCTATCCTTGTATACATCAGCAGCAGTTTCAAAAAGTACATCTATTGACGGTCTTGCAAAGTTAACCTTTTCTTCCGCAGAAAGCAGCAGGCTTCCCCCATTTCCTACCAGCAAATGGTAGTTAGGTGGAGCTATATATACAAATCCAGCAGATGCAATTTCTTTTTCATCAACCTCTTTTACCTGCAAATTACATCTGCTGTCTAAATATTTGACAATATAACCATCTGAAAGAGGGCTTAGGTGCTGAACAACCAAAATAGGTGCAGGAAAGCTCTGGGGAATATCCTTTAGCAGCTCTCTTAAAGCCGTCATTCCTCCCATTGAAGTCCCAATAACAATCGCTTCATACACCACTTATCACCTCCATAAAGAGCTTTAGTCTTTTGAAGCAATAAATTTTTTTCTATATATCCTTTGAGTATCCGAAAATTCTTCAAACTTGTCTGATGAATCCGTATATTTAATAGTCTCTTTTGTGCCTAAGCATATAAAGCCTCCACTACAAAGGCTGTTGTCAAAAAGCTTGATAACCCTTCCTTGCAAATCTCTCTCAAAATATATCAGTACATTTCTACATAAAATCACTTGCATTTCCCCAAAGACACCATCAGTTACCAAGTTATGGTCTGCAAATATTATCTTCTTCTTTAGCGATGAATCAAAAATTACAGATTGATAATTAGCTATATAGTAATCAGCAAAGGAAGCCGCTCCGCCTGCCCGCTGATAATTCTGTGTGTACTCCCTAATATGCTCTATGGAATAAATACCTTCTTTCGCTTTCTCTAATACGTGAGTGTTAAAATCAGTAGCATATATTTGGGATCTATCGTATAAATTCTCCTCTTTTAATAATATAGCCATAGAGTATACTTCTTCGCCGGTTGCACATCCGGCATGCCATATCTTTAAAAATGGATAAGTTCTAAGTATCGGCACCACTTCACGCCTAAATACTTTATAAAACTCTGGATCCCGAAACATTTCCGTAACGTTAATTGAAAAATCCGATAATAGGCTTTCAAAAAATTCCCGCTCGTCCAAAACCCTCTTAGCCATGTCCAGTATACTGTTACAGCCTGATAACACCATCCTGCGCTTAATACGCCGTTTTATATGAGCTTTGGAATAGCCTTTAAAGTCGTAACCGTATTTATGCCAAATAGCCTCTATTAATAGTATAACTTCTATATCTTCATTATCATTTATCAATACATCTAAATTCTTATTCATTTATATAACCATACCCTTAAAAGTGATATTAGCTTATCAACATCAATCGGCTTCGTTAAATAGTCACTTGCACCTGCCTCTATACACTTCTGCCGATCCTCTTTCATTGCCTTAGCTGTTAATGCAATAACTGGCAGCTTTGAATATCTGGGCATATTTCTTATTTCCTTCATTGCTGTATACCCATCCATTTCAGGCATCATTATGTCCATTATTACAAGCTCTGTATCAGGGTTTTGCTTAAGCTTCTGTATGCCCTCCCTTCCATCGCGTCCGATAATAACCTTAATTCCTTTTTCCTCCAAGGCACTTGTCATGGCAAAAACATTGCGCATATCATCGTCAACAATCAACATTTTTCTGCCGCGCAGTGCATCTTCTCTCTCAGTACCAGTTTTGACAACCCTGAGCTTATGCTCACTAGATTTAGTATTAAAGCCATGTAAAAATAGGCTTACTTCTGCAATCAGCCTTTCCATAGAGCTTGTTCCTTTAATTACTATGCTTTCTGCATATTTTTGCAGTTCAAGCTCTTCATCGTAGGTTAAGTCCTTTTCAGTATATACTATTATTGGAGTATTATTTCTACAGCCGATTCCAGCAAGCAAATCCAAACCAGACATGTCCTTAAGATTAAGCTCCAGTATTATGGCATCAAAATTATCATTTTT
>CALGKJ010000127.1 GCA_937930535.1 uncultured Clostridia bacterium | reverse complement strand
ATCAAGGGATTATATGAATCTGGCAAATGGAATTTATCTGGACTCAGACGGTAAAAATATAATATATACAAATGATGATATGACAGTATTAGAAATAGTGGAGCTAAAGACAAGAGAAGATAAATCCATTGAGCATGGCCCCATCTACAGCGCATATGTGTTAAAATCAACAGGTGAAATTTTATATACTACTTTAAGCGAACAGCTTAATGCTGCTAATAGATACGAACTAATAAAATTCAACCCTGAAACTGGTGATAAAACAATACAAGCTGTAAGCTCACCCACCTTCTATTTAAGCCCCGCTGAGGATAAGCTTTATTTTATCTGCAACTTTTGGGAAAACAGCTTTACAGTTGATTTACTATCCTTTGCTACCAGCAGTATTTTCAATAAAACAGAGGATAAAGACCTTGAAGATATTAAAACCGTGATTATAAAAATGTTTGATTTGGATTATAACTTTAAAGGCGACTACGAAGAATATATAGATGAGGCACGAGAAATTTATACAAACGTATCCGAGCCAATACCACAAGAGGCCTTGGAAAATAAACTGATAGATTTTAAAAGGTTTAATGCTCCATTGCCTAGCAATCAAAAGGAGGCATCTAAACCCCACACGCTAATTTTGAATACCCTGAACATTAATAGAGATAGGGCATCCCTAAGTTTAGGACTTTTTTATGTAAATTCTATTGAAATGGTAAAAGTAGACAACAAATGGTTTATAGCAGGCTTTTCTACTCATCCCGATTCAAAGGAGATTATAGAAATCAGATCTGTTGTGCAGAAGCATCTTAATGATATTATAAACGGCAATCGCAAGGAAGCCTTAGAATACTGGGATACTGAGCAGGAAACTGATTTTGTTAAATCACAAATCAAGATTATTGATGATTTCATAGCAAACAATGATAAATACACCTATGAAATAGGGGAAATTGAGCTTTGGAACAAAAACGAGCCTCACAGGGTACAAAAAGCAGATGCCGCTACAGGAGCAAGAGTCAAAATAATAATAAAGAATCAGAATAATACTGTAAAGTATAAGCTTACATTGATAAAATCGCAAAAAAACAGCTTTGAAATTAATAGCTGGAGTGCGGATCCTTTAAGTATCTCACAATATTTTTAGATTCAAAAAATCAAAAGACAAGCTTTAATAGTCTTTTGATTTTTTCTATATTTAAGCTATATATTACCTCTATAATACTTTAGAAAAAGGAGAAAATAATATCGAGGTGATTTATATGTTTGATGAAAGAAGTCAATACGCTCCAGAGGATCGCAAGTTTATACCAATACCTCAATTTATGTCAGGGCTTCCATTTTATCCGCTTTATTTCGGCGAAGATCCTGGTCATGTTACCGATGAATTTGACAATGATGATTATATAGATGAGTTAAAGCAATAGTTTAAAAGCATATACACTCCCTTTGTGTATATGCTTTTCTTATTAAAACTCAAATAATACCTTTACGCTTTTATTTCTGCCCTTATCAGATGCAACCTCAATTGCTTTTTTATAATCTTTAATGTTATATTTATGTGTTACCAGAGGTTTAATATCTATAAGTCCTTCTTCAATTAATCTTAGAGCATGTTTGTATGTGCTGTCTGTTACTCCATTTATTGTTTCACTGCTGTAGCAGTATGCTCCTGCAATTTTTACTTCCTTTAGCCAGACAGGTGTCCAGTCTACTCCTTTGGGTACAGCCGCCAAGCCTACTAAAACCATTGTTCCCCTTTGCTTTGTAAACCTTAGCGATTCATCAATAGTGTTATCAGAGCCTACACATTCAAAAACCTTATCAAAACCACCTGTCATTACTCTTTTACCGATAATCGGCTTATAAAGCTCTCCTTTTGTGATTTTCGCAAGTGCCTCAAAATAATCTTCATTTCTGCCATAGATAACATTATCAACGCCATAGGACTTTGCAAGCTCCCCTTGGAAGCTGTATCTTGCAAGCATTGTTATGCTGCATTTTGAGCCTAAAGCCCTTAAGCATGCAGCTACCAGCAAGCCTATAATGCCGCTTCCGACAATAAGTACCTTTTCATTGTCCTCAGGGAAATTTCTTGCTACGGGGTGCAAGGCAGAGGCAATAGGATCAACTAACACCGCATCCTCGCTTTTAATTTTATCACTAACTTTTATAAGCTGTGATTGATGTGCAACATAATACTCTCCCCAGCTCCCCCCCGTATCCTTGCAAGAGCCAAGTAACATTCCCGAGGATATATTTCCTTTGGTAAAATTACTGCATAATGCGTTGTTTCCAGACTTGCAGCTTTCACATTCATCCTCTATTCCTCTGACACTGCATGAAAGCATAGGGTCAGCAATTATCCTGTCACCTACTTTAAAGCCCTCCACTTTAGTACCGGTTTCAACAATAATGCCAACATTTTCATGACCTATTACAAAAGGAAAGGAAACAAAGGGAGAGGCAGAGGGGCTGTCATGTAAATATATAAGATTTAAATCACTGCCGCAAATACCGCCGTATAGAGTTTTGACCTTTACCCAGTCTTCTCCGGGAAGCTTTGGCTCTGGTATATCTTCTTTATATGAAGTGCAGGCAAAGCTGCCGCAGCTTAGGCTTCTATTTATTTTACTCATTGCAAGAGTTGCTATGTATTTTTTTACTTCACCATCAAAAAATATTCCCTTCATGTTATCCTCCCAACCTGCATGATAACGCCATTTACTGGCTTTTAATCAATAATCAATAAAATATGGCTCATGGAATGACTACGCTCAGATGCAGCCTTATTTTATTATATAATGCCGTATTCCCTGCCTATGTGTTCTAATGCATTTAACGCCTTATCCAAATGCTCCTTCGTATGTGTACACATTAAGCTCATTCTTATTCTGGCAAGCTTTTTAGGAACAGCAGGATACAACACCGGATTTACATATATGTCCATTTCATGCAGCCTTCTGCAAATCTCCCTAACCTTAAAATCATCACCAATAATAACAGGGAAAATTGCTGTTTCAGCATTTCCAAGGTTAAATCCAAGGTTTAGCAGATTCTCTTTAAAATATCTAATATTATTCCATAGGTTTTCTCTAAGCTGCGGCTCATTTTCTACTATATCTATGGCAGCAATAAGTGAACCCGCTACCTGAGGAGTCATTGCTGTAGAAAACATATATGGTCTGGAGTAGTAATGAAGCAGCTCTACAAGCTCGTTACTTGATGCAATAAATCCGCCTACCCCGCCTAAGCCCTTTGAAAAGGTGCCTGCAACTATATCTACTTTACCTTCGATATTAAAGTGCTGCGGCGTTCCTCTGCCTGTGCTTCCTATAACGCCGCTTGCGTGTGCTTCATCTACCATTACATATGCTCCGTAAGCCTTTGCCAATTCAACTATTTTATCCAATGGGGCAATATCTCCATCCATGGAATATACACCGTCAACAACTACCAGCTTTGTTCTATGCTTATCCTTTACTCTTTTTAGTACCTTTTCCAAGGAATCCATATTATTATGCCTAAAGAACTTGGTATTGGTGCTTTTACATCCATCAATTATGCTGGCATGAACCAGCATATCAAGTATAGCTATATCTTCCTCTTGCAGCATTGATAATAAAGTACCGCAATTGGAACCAAATCCGGAAGTATATATTATAGCAGATTCACAGCCTTTAAAGGCTGCAATCCTATTCTCAAGCTCAATATGTAAATCTAGTGTCCCCCCCAGCAATGGTACGCTGCCGGCACCGGAACCGTACTTTTCTAGTGCTGCCATTCCTGCTGATATAGTACGTGGATGCTTTGTAAGATTCAAATAGTCGTTTGATGCAAGGTAGACCATATCCCTAACCTTGCCTGTATACCTATCCAAAACCTTCATTACTGGACCAGAACCATCTACTGATACCCTTCTATATTGCAGATGCTTCTTATCTTCTATATCATCTAGATATTCCTTAAATTTTCTTGCCCTACCCATAATATCTGTGTCTGGTACCTTATAAAAATCTGCAAGGCTTAAATCTCTTGAATCCATTTTATTCCCTCCTACTTAAGTTACCATGAATATAGTAAAACTACATGTAATTCAGCCATATTATAATTAATATAATATCAATTATGAATTATAGCATAAAAAATGCATTGTGTACAATTTTGTGTACATATAACCGTATTATATTATACCATATATGTAACATTTTAGAATGGGTAAAACAAAAATTTTTATATAAAATTATAAATTTTATATTTTGACTGACATTTATATAAATCGCAATAAACAACTAAAGCTGATCCAGATAAAAAAATATAAAAGCAAAGCCAGAAATCACTCCACTTTGCTTTTATATTTGGTATTTATTAGTTCGCTATTAGTCCTTCTTCGATCATAAGCTGCTCAAGCTGTTTTACATAGCTGTCAAATAAATCTGTAAATGCTTCTATGGGTTCAGGCTTTGTCATATCTACTCCAGCTTTTTTAAGTATCTCAACTGGATAATCTGAGCCTCCAGCTTTTAGGTACTTAAGATAGTTTTCCACAGCACCTTCTTCACCATTGTATATAGTATCGCTTATTGGACACGCAGCGATAAAGCTTGTTGCGTAGTTATAAACATAAAAATTCATAAAGAAATGTGGTATTTCAAGAGGCCATAGTGCTATAAAATCTTCTGGCACATAGTTGTCCCCATAATATTTTTGTAAAATCTCCAGCCATATATATTTCATTGAATCAGCAGATAAGCCTGCGCCTGTTTCAATCGCCTCATGTATGGACTTTTCAAACTCTGCATACATAGCTTGTATAAATACTGTATTTCTCATATTGTTTATCATTGTATTTAACAAATAAATTTTCTCAATATTAGTCTCTGCTTTGTTAATTAAGTATTTTGATAATAAAAGCTCATTTAAGGTTGAAGCTACCTCAGCATTAAAGATTGCATAATCATAATTTCTGTAATTATTGTTATTCTTAGCATACCAAGTGTGCATTGAATGTCCAAGCTCATGAGCCAGCGTACTTACTGAATTTAAATCATCTGTGTAGTTCATAAGAATTATTGGATCAGTATCGTATTGACCCCAGCTATAGCCGCCTGCATATTTGTTTGGTGATGGATAAACATCAATCCAGTTGTTATTAAAAGCATAGTCAAGCATAGATATATATTCTTCGCCAAGGGGCTTAAGAGCCTCTTTAACCATAGCTTTTCCTTCTTCATATGGTATCGTCATCCTATAGCTTGGCAGCATTGGTAAAGCCATATCATAGGAATGAATTTTTTCAAAACCTATAGCTTTAGCTCTCAACTCCATGTACTTGTGCAGAGAATCAAGATTATTATTTAAGGTATCAATCAGATTATCATATACTTGTGTAGGTACATGCACGGATGACATAGATGCCTGTAGTGCAGATTCATATTTTCTTACTGTAGCAAAGAAAACATTTTTCTTAACCTCTGAAATCAGCGTTTGAGAAAGACCATACTGCATATCTGCTGTTGATGAGTATAAGATCTCATAGCCTCTTTTTCTTTCTTCTGGGTCTTCACTTCTCATTAATGCTGGATTATAAAATTCAACCTCGCCTGTTTCATAGTCAATTATATAAGGGTAATGAGCATCTGCCAAGGTTAATTTGTCATATATCTCTTCTGGTGATTTTGCAAAATCCCCAAGCTTTGCTAATATTTCCTCTTCACTTGCAGAAAGAACATGAGCCTTTTTATCCTTTAGCTTTTGCAAATAGAATTTGTAATCCTTTAGTAATGAGCTGTTTATGTACATATCAAGTGCCCTATCAGACTTTGATAAAATTTCAGGCTCTATAAATGCCTCTGCTGCACCAGCCTTAACTAACAAATATCCTACCCTTGAGGATAGCTCTGCTGCCTCTGAGTCAAGCTGATTAATGTCTAGTCTCATTTTAGCATACATGTTCATTTTGTAATATTTCATCAGCATCTGATCATCTAACTTAAGTACCTCAAGGATTGCTTTAGAGCTTTTCAGCTTTCCCTTATATGCTTCTATTTTGGGCAGTATATCCTTCAGAACCTCATCATAGTCAGCATTAAAGGCATCTATACTTTTGTATATAGTCTCAAGCTTCCACTTATACTCTTCAGGAATATCATCTCTTGTAGCGTAGTTTTCTGCGAATACAGCACCTTGAGAAAATAAAAGTACTGCAATAAGCAGAAATGCAAATAGTTTTGCCAAATTTTGTTTTTTCATTTTATTACTCCCCCTTTTTTAGTGATTAAAAAAACTATCCCCCTCTCACTGATAACAAATGTCATAACATTTTGTATATTTAAACTTTTTTTATATTCTACAATAAATTAAATATTCCTTCAAAAGAAAAGTTTTTTTTGTAAATTCTCCTCACAGCTTAGACATAAAAAAGAGACCTCGTGAAGAGATCTCCTATTTTATGTATTATTCAGCTGTAATCATGCCTTCTTCGATCATTAGTCTTTCTAATTCATCAACTAACTGTTCAAATTCAGCAAGGAATGCTTCGATTGGCGCTTTTTGTGCTAAATCAACGCCCATAGTCTTAATAATTTCTACAGGGTAATCAGAGCCACCAGCTTTTAAGAACTTAATATAGCCGTCTACTGCGCCTTCTTCATTGTTATATACCGCTTCACTTATTGGATAAGCTGCTATAAAGCTTGTAGCATAGCTGTATACATAGAAGCCTCTGTAGAAGTGGGATATATTCAAGCCTCTTACATTATAGAAATCATCTGGAACAAAGTTAGGTCCCCAGTACTTAACACAAAGTTCTGCCCAAAGATTCTTAAGTACTTTTGTTGATAATCCCTGTCCTGCTTCTGCCATTTCATGTAAAGTCTTTTCATATTCTTGTAGCATTATTTGGAAGAATACAGTACCATCCATATCTGCTATCAACATATCGATAAGTGCCATTTTCTCTTGATTGTCCTTAGCATTATCAATTGCCTGTCTCATTATCAATAATTCATTTGTTATGGAAGCAACTTCTGCTACAAATGGAGGCTTGCTTGCATTTCTGTAGGTTTGGCTAGCATTTGACCAATAACCGTGTACAGCATGACCAAGCTCGTGAGCCATTGTTTTCATTGAGTCGAATGTATTATTATAGTTTAACAGCATGTATGGATTCAATGTGTAAGCAGATATATTGTATGCTCCTCTGTATTTGTTTTCTCCTGGATATACATCTATCCATCTGTTGTCATATGCCTTTTGCAATACTGCTGCATACTCTTCGCCTAGGGGCTTAAGGCCTTCTAATATTATAGTCTTAGCATCTTCATATGATACTTCTGCTTCATAACCTGGTATTATTGTTGGTCCAAAGTCATAAATGTGAAGATCTTCCAAGCCTAAAGCTCTTCTTCTTAAATCATAATACTTGTTTAATGCTGTTAGGTTGTTTCCTATTGTATCAACTACATTATTCAGAACCTCAACAGGTATGCTGTTTCCAGCAAGTGCTGCTTCTGCTGCTGATTCATATTTTCTTGCTGTTGCAAAGAATATATTTTTCTTAACTTCTGAAATAAGAGTTTCAGCAAGAGAATTTTCTACATCCAGATATCTTTCATATCCGATTTCAAAGTATTTTCTTCTTAATTCTCTGTCTTCACTATCATACCAGCTTGCTTCTCTATACTCGATAGTTCCATCTGGAAGTATACGCATTACCTTATCAAGGTCTGCTATCGTTAATTTTCTCCAGATATTTTCAAAGGATTCTGCCATATCGTATGCGCTAGCAAGTATGCTTTCAGCTTCTGCTGATAGTACATGAGCTTTTCTATCCAGCAGTTTTTGCAGATAGAACTTATAATCCTTAAGTAATGCACTGTTTATGTACATATTTAGAGCTCTCTCAGATTTTGATAATAATTCTGGCTCAATAAAGGATTCTGCTGCACCAAGCTTTGAAATCAAGGATGCAACTCTGCCTGATAATTCTGCTGCTTCGTAATCCAGTTGGTCTAAATCAAGCCTGCAATGAGAGTAAACATATAGTTCATCAAGTACTATCCATGCTTGGTCATTAACTTCAAGAGCTTCTTTTATAGCTTTTGAGTTCTTAAGCTTGCCTTTGTATGATTCCAATTGAGGTATAAGCTCATTTTGAACCTTATCAAAGTCTGCATTGAATTCATCAACAGTTGCATAGATTTCTGAAAGATTCCAAGTATATTGCTCAGGTATTGCTGTGCCTTCACCATCATCTGCAAATACAGCACATTGAGCAAATGTGAATACTACAACCAGAAGAAGTGCTAATAATCTTTTTGTTCCTAAATTTTTCATACTTTTAAAAAACCTCCTATAAATTAAAATATTATATTGCGCCGCCCTCCTTCCAAGAAAAATAAATATAAAATGCTGACATTTTATATAGCGACAATATACGTATTCTACAGTACAGTTTAAATTCCTTCTGAATATTAAAACTTTTTCGATAAGTCATATTAAATTACATTGCAATGCATTTAACGATAGAAATCTATTTTCTTTATGCTATCCACTTATTATTATCGCCTTTAAGTTACATTCATTATTTCACTTCCTAGATAAATTTAATTTCAAAGTTGTTTCTCTATATAGATAATATCAATGAAAATATATGTTATGTCTCAAATGAATATACTTGATCGAACAAATTATTTACTACAAAAAATTAGAATTAAAATCTATACTCATTCATACATTATTTGTGAAGTTAATATTAGGCTTTGGCTGTATTTCCTTTAGGAGCAATGGCATCAAATATCAAATATTATATTGAGGGGTGATTGTAAATTGCATCAATTAAATGAGGTATGCTTTGATTATGAAGGCATTGATGTAGTTAGCAGAAAACAGTTTGAGGTTCATCTGGAGCTTTACAAAGGATATATAAACAAGATAAATGAAATCTGGGAAAAACTAAAGGGAGATGCCGAGAGAAAAGAAGCAAATGCAACCTACAGCTATTACCGCGGCTTAAAAAAGGGAGAAACCTATGCACTAAATGCTGTCATACTTCATGAGCTTTATTTTGCAAACATAGGTGGAAATAAAAAATCGCCTAATGGATTTGTGCTGGATATGTTAACTAATGATTTTGGCTCCTTTGATAGATGGAAGCAGGATTTTATTGCCTGCGGAAAAGCAGCCAGGGGCTGGGCAGTATTGGCATATGATCAAAGAAGCAAGCATCTGCGAAACTTTCTTTTAGATTCCCATGATGAAGGACCCATCTGGAATGCCTATCCTATATTAGTACTGGATGTATATGAGCATGCTTACTATATTGATTATGCCAACAAAAAGGCTGAGTATATTGATAATTTTATGAAAGATATTGATTGGGATATCGTCAATACTAGAGCTAAAGCATTGAGATAATTACACTTATGAGTATTAAATAAATGGATAATAAAAAAGCTGCCCGCATTTGGCAGCTTTTTTAACTTATATTACATAAATAGTCTATGCTTAGCTTTAGCTGAAGTGATTTACTATTATTTGTACTATTTCTTCTCCGATTCTCTCTTGTGCTTCGATAGTTGAAGCTCCAATATGAGGTGTCAGTGATATCTTTTCATGGGTATATATTCTTTCATTCTTTGTAGGCTCTTCTTCAAATACATCTAATGCAGCTCCTGCTACCTTTCCTGAATCCAATGCAGCAAGTAAAGCTTCCTCACATACTACTCCGCCTCTGGCAGCATTAATAATATATGCTCCTGATTTCATTTTTGCAAACTCAGCTTCCCCTATTACTGCTTTCTTATCCTTTGAACCTGGAATATGAAGGGATATGAAATCAGCTTGTGCAAGCAGCTCATCCATTGTTACAAAGGTATAGTCAGCTAAATCCTCTTGTTTGCCGATTATGTCTGTATAAATTATCTTCATGCCAAGGGCATATGCCTTTTTTGCAGTTTGTCTTGCTATTCTTCCAATTCCTATAAGACCCAATGTCTTTCCAGCAAGCTCTATGCCTTCATAGTTCTTTTTATTCCACTTTCCCTGTCTCATAGTATGGTTGGCTATATGTATATATCTAGCCAGACTAAACATGTGTCCTATTGTAAGTTCAGCAACAGATGCACTGCTGGCATTTGGTGTATTTGCAACTGTAATTCCCTTTGACTTTGCATATTCTACATCTATATTATCTACTCCGACTCCGCCTCGAATAATAAGCTTAAGCCTTCCTGTCTCAAGAGCTGCATCAATAATAGGCTGTCTTACCTTTGTAGCAGATCGAACAACTATAACATCAAAATCTTTAATCTGCGCTTTAAGCTCTTCAACCTCATAAAACTGCTCTACAACCTCAAAGCCTTTGGCTTTTAAAGCTTCAACGCCGGACTTTTCCATTCCATCCGTAACAAGTATTCTTACCATATCTTTCCCCCCACTCCTACAGTCCTAATATTTCATTGATGTTTCTTATTACGTCTTTAACCTCATCAAGAGTATAATCAGCCATATGTGAGATTCTGAAGGTAACGTCCTTTAAGTCTCCGTAGCCGTTAGATATTTCAAAGCCTCTTTCTGCCAGCTTCTTATTTAGGTCGCTTACGCTGATTTCTCTGGTATTTTTAATAGTAGTAAGTGTATTTGAAAGATATTTTTCATCTTCTACAAATAGCGCAAAGTTTTTCTCAGCCCATTCTCTTACATATTCAGCCATTTGCTTATGTCTTGCAAATCTATTTTCCAAACCTTCTTCGAGTATTCTATCTAGTTGATAATCAAGTGCATACATGTGAGACAATGAAGGAGTTGATGGATACTGGTGATCCTTCTTTTGTATGTACTCATAAAGCTCTACAAGGTCAAAGTAAAGACCTCTGTTCTCTACCTGTCTTGCAGCTTCTATAGCTCTTTCTGATACTGAGCATATTGCCATACCTGCTGGCAGTCCAAGGCATTTTTGTGTTGAAGTTATACAAACATCTATTCCCCAGCCGTCTACATCAATTTTTACGCCGCCCATAGAGCTTACAGCATCTACAAGGAAAAGTACATCAGGATATTTTGCTTTTAACAGTTCGCCTATTTCAGCAACAGGATTCATTATACCTGCTGATGTCTCATTATGTGTAACTGTGATAACATCATATTTGCCTGTTGCTAGAGCCTCTTCAACCATAGCAACCGTTGTTGGCTGACCTGGCACTGATGAGATCTTGTCTGCTGGTACTCCATTTGCTTTTGCCATTTTATACCATCTATCACCAAATGCTCCTACTGAAAAAACTGCTGCTCTTTTTCTTGTGCAGCATCTGATTCCTGCTTCCATTAAGCCGCTTCCAGAAGAAGTTGATAAAATAATCGTATTATTAGTAAAAAACACCTTTTTCAATTTGTCTGATACGCTTTTTTGAAGTGCTGAGGCAGCCTTGGAGCGGTGTCCTATTTGTGGCGTAGCCATCTTTTGAAGCACATCTTCCCTTACATCTACCGGACCTGGAATAAATAATTTCTTATGCATTGTCATCCTCCTTTTAATTGTTGAAGGCATCTGTCCTTTATTATTAAGGGCAGCCTTCTATATTTTGTATTTATTTAAAATAATTATTGACTCCTTACAAAAACATAATACCATTTGCAAATACTTTACTCAACACTATTATTTAAAAATAGTGCAGTAAAACATCTTTTTTCAATTTTCATATATTTTTGTAAATTCAGATTAATATTGCAATTTTTTTGCTTTACTCATTGCATTATATTCAATATAAGTATAG
>CALGKJ010000126.1 GCA_937930535.1 uncultured Clostridia bacterium | reverse complement strand
TAACAGAAGCCAGCTTATTTTGTTTTATCTTATCTGACATCCATACTGGAAGGTCATTGCTGTCATTGCATTGAGATCTCAGGAGTAATGACAGCTTTTCCTCTGTAATCCATAGCAAGTCTGGATCACTAATGCAATAGGTTCTTCGTGATTTTAACGGTTCCAGCCTGTTTAGGAAATATATCGTACCAGAATCCTTTTTTGCATAATCCTCGCTTATTTTTTCTAGCTCCAATAAATGACGGGATATCAGGGTTTTATTGTTTAGCTTATAATAAAACATATTTACCTCCTTTAAGAAAGGACTTCGGGTAAACCTTAGTCCTTTCAAATATATCACAAAGCATTATTTTAGCCATAGCTATACAATGATATTCCTTAGTCTTCTAAGAAGCTCAAGGTCATTTCTAAGATAATTGGATGGAGCAGTATTAAGATCGAAGCTCATATTTCTTCCATAGTCTGGACATCTGGGGGTAACAAATACCTTTCCCAGAGAGGTCATAGTCAGACTTCTTTCATATACCGACTGATACTCCGCTTCCAAGGTAGTCAATAAATCAAGAGCATTTTCTATAGCTACCTCGGATAAATTATATACTGATTCTCTTGAAGCAGTTTTCAGGAAGTTAGGTGAGGTATATGGAAGTATAAGGTTTATTGAAGGAAGAAGATTCCTTTGTGGATATACTCCCCGCCATAACGCATCACCGCCTATAAAGGGATAAAAGGAGGCTTCGTTAAACCAGTGTCTAAGCTTCGGTATAAAGTAAGCGCTGTCTATTTGACGGTTCTGGATCTCCAGCAGCTCTCTTCCACGACCAGACAGTATCCCGACAATTACTTTTTGTACATTCAGCCCCTGCTTTTTCAGCAAGGGATCAAGCACCTTCATTCTGTAGCCCTTGTGCAGTATATCATCAACCAATATTATAGGTCTGTTAAAGGAGCTTAGCATTTTAAGCTGTGTTTCAAGGTCAAGGTAAAATGGAAAGCTCGCGATATCAAAGGATTTTACATCAGGAGAAAACATTTTTTCCGTATGCAATGATTTTGTTGCTGTATTTGGTACAATACTTTTATTTAATATGTTGCCGTAAGGTACACACATTGCAGGTCCTAGGCTTCGTGGAACTAATGTAGTGGTAGGCACTTTGTTTTCAGTGCATATCTTCTTTACAAGAGTTTCATAAAGAATATTACGGTTAAAGGATAGTGTCAGATGTTCGGGATACAAATTAGCCAAGGCTTGCTGAAGCCTGCTGCGTGTTCTAATAATAGCATTAGTTACATTTATATTATTTTTAAAAGGCTCCTTTATATAGGATTTTACATCAAGTATTATAGTGCTGGGGGAGCTCATATTAACAGCATAGCAAGGCTTGTATGGGTTTTCTGACGGGATTCTGAAAAAGCCTTGAAGCTCTAGTATTTTCAATATAGGCTCAATTGGGTAATTATCCATCATTGACATAAAAACACAGTACTCGTAATCCTTAGATAAACAATATGAAAGCGTTTCAGTTAACAAAATCTGTTCAAAATCATCTATAGCTACAGAGCTGGTTACAAATATTCCGTCAATCAAGGCTATATTGCCGACGGCATTTTGACGGATATACTCAGTAGCCTGGGTGCTGCGCAAGTCCTTGTACAGATTGGTTGAATGAATCCTGTGAAAGGCTGAAAAGCCTAAAACCTTGCCGTATTTATTCTCATCTCGTATTACTATCAGCTTTCTTGAGGATTTATAGTTAAACTCATGCAGCTTGGTTGCAATTTCCTTATAATCATGGTAAAAGGTTGATGCAAGTTCATCTATCAGCTCATGGTTTATATTATCAATAACTTCAATATCAATTGACATTGACTGAATAAGTGATTTATATGGCGGTTCTTTTTGATAAAAGCCATTTTCATAAATGAATTTTTGCACTAGAGGATCAATCAGCATTGATATATCACGATTCTCATCTATATAGCTTCTGATCTGGGTGGAGCTTATGTCCTCATATTGAGGTGCCAGAGTCAGTCTTACTACCTTGCTGTTAATTCTTTTCAATGCATCTGTAATAACCTTATCATCAACAGTATTTAAGGTTGATGTATTTGCCTGATACATATTTTTACGGTCAAAAACAATATGAGCAATATTGTGAATGGAGTTTTGCAAGGGCTCCTGTTTATATGCCGATGCGTTAATAACAACGTCGCTGCCAACAACAATATACAGCTCAGAATCAGAGAAGCTGTTTTTTAAAGACACTAAATCTATAGGATTTCCTATATTAATGGGAAAATCCTCAGGATACAAATAAATATTAAGCTCATCAGCTATAGACATACTTATTATGTTTCTTCTAATCAAGTTAGGCAGTGTTCTTTTGGACCAGGAAAATTCATCTACTGCCAGATACACCTCAAAGCCTAAATTTCTGATTTCCTTAACTATTTCCTTATGGCTGAGAGAAAAGGGATCAAAGGTTCCGGGGAAAAATGCTATTCTTTCAGGTTTTGAGATTTCAATACTTCCATTAAGGAAAATATAATCAGAGATAAATCTGTATATATTATTCAGACCTGCGGAATTAGTTAAAAACAGCAGCTCTTCATTTTGGTTGTTGGTGATTAATGTAAGTATCTTTTTAGCAGTAAGCTGAAATATATAGTTTTTATGATCCAGATCAAGGTGCTTTGAGCCGAAAACCCCTTTTCCAAGAACACCAAAGGACACCTGCTTAACGTGTATATTATAGTGAACCAGACCGTTCAAAAGTATGCCAATCATTTTGATTAATCTATTGCCGCTGCTATGTGCGTTTTCATGAAAAGCTGATTTATAGGTTTCGTAGTGCTCAATAGCTATCCCGATTGTTTTAAGAAGCAAGGAAATCAGTTCAGAACTGCCTAGCTTAATTTTTTCCTTAAAGTCCATCAGCATTTCATCAAATTCTATAGGCTGTAAAAATAATATTAACTTGCCTAAATAGTTGGGTATATATTCGGCAAATTGGTAGCCGTCGATTTCCAATGCACGAATAAGCTCTATTGCAACATCATTCCGCTGTTCAAATGGAAGCTTGGGTATTATCTTGATAAGAGCCTCACCTGCATGATTGCGGACACTTTCAACAGCACTAACCTTTAACAGATTACAAAAGTGCATGGCAGTATGAAAACCATTTATTTCAGGATCATTTAATGCAAAATCCAAAAGAAGCTCCACCTGTGCCCTTTTTATAACCCAGTCTGTTGCAGTTTTGAGATTGCCTAAAAAGGTAGAGGAAATTTTCTTTGAATCCTTTTTGCAGATACTGCGATATTTATCAATAATACTATTTTCTAACTTGAGGTTATTAACAATTTTCAATTTCAGGTGGTTTTCAGATGCATATTCTGAACGCTGTATATCATTTGAAAACAAAACCTCCAGACTTTGGATAAATTCGTCATGCAGAGGATATTCCTCAGGCGTATACAAAATAGAATCCATATGGGTAAGTATACTGTAAACAGCTTCTAATGCAGAAAGTCTCAGTATATCATTTTTTGTTTGCAGTTTTTTGAGGACATAGTCGTATACTATTTTAACAGATTCATCATTGCCGGATAGGGGAAAAAACCTGATGGTTTCTAATAAATCAAGCTTTATAAAGTCGGTTTTATGCGCATCAGTTTTGTAGTATTTTACCAGCACCCTTCTATATTCTGGCATATGACTTTTAGTACATTGAGAAAACAGCGACGATATCATAATGCTCATGCTATAACCAATCCAAGAACGATGAAGGGGTATTATCTTATGATCTGGATAAATAAAAAGCTTTAAATATTTGTCAAGCAGCTCCTGGCTAGTAATTTCAGGAGGATCAATAACTACATTATCGGGAACCTCTTTTCGGTAGTCTTCATCAAAAGAGGCAATTAGTATTCCAATAAGCTCTGCACAACGTCTGCGAATATCATCCTCAGGGTGTATAAGATGATCATACAGAAATTTCAGGGTTATGAGCTTTTGCCTTTGAGTAAGGTATGTGGAATATTCCTCAAAAATCCTGATAAATTCTCTAAGCTTTTTCCAATCTCCTTCGCTTCGTGCAAGCTCCAGTATAAGGTTAAGGGAGTATTCATCACGTAACTGATACATAAGGTTAATATTATGATTAATGGCTAGGTATTTTATGTTTTCAATAATTTCACTGCCTTGCAAAAGAGAATAGTAAGTTTTCTTTGTTGCGGCAGGTAAGCTAGAGCTATTGAAGTTATCATCAATATCAGTTTTTAAGCCTATGTTTTTGATATAATCTTCAAAATCCTTCAACTTGGAGTATACGCGTTTATATCTTTTTTCCTTTGCAGCATCGACATTGTCCAGCTTTGAAAGTATTACATCGAAGGAGTCCTTAAGGCTGAAAATATGCATCTGAGCTTTTGACCCCATAAAAATATTTTTTACTCTGAAATCAGAATATATCAATATCAGAGACTCTATAGGCAGATTTTCAAGCTCTAAATCCCATGTCGAATGGTTTACTGCTATATGTCCAGCATATATAATCTCATGCTTTTTAAACCATTGATCTGTATAATAATAGTGCAGGTATGGAACTCTTTTTAATTCGCTGGACTTACATCCATATTTGCCAATATCATGTCCTGTAGAAGCCCCATATACACGTCCAAGATCTACAGGAAGCCCATATCTTTTCAGCTGTCTTCCAATAAAAAGTGCAAGATACTGTACTCCGCAAATATGGTCAAGGGTATTATGTCCCATAATTTCCTGATTTAATTTCATCATTTCATATACATAGTCATCGGTAAATACTTTAATAAAGCTCTCATATTCCGTTGGGTTTTCCAACTGCTTTTTTTCCTCGTCTGTAAGTGTAAGCAGGGGGTATTTGCTTTGCCAGCTGCCATCATCAGAAATCTTCTGGTAATAGGATATTATTCTGAGAATATTCAGGTAAACCAGACAAGCAGTATCCAGTGCTTCATCTAATTCGACGGTAACTGCATGAGGAAAGGATTTGTTTAGAGAATATTGATATATATAATTCAGCCAATCGCTGGGAGCTTTATTATCAGCCAGCTTGTTCAGCAGGGTGCTGCATGAAGAATATACAGCTTTACAGCTATAATCCTTACTGACAATCATAGAGCTTATATACTTTTTAAAGTCGGAGCTTTCAATATGTTCCTTTGTAATATTTTTATCTTCACCAGATTTGAATATATGTGTAGAACCAAGCAGAGAATATAATATGTTATTGTGTATCTGTAAGGTAAATTGATTATCCATAGTATCCTCCTAACCTGTATTTAAAGTTGGTCTACCCAACTTTACATCAGCAATCAATGAAAAGAAAGCAAGTCTCAGGAAGTGACCCTAGACAGACGCAGCTTTATTTTCATATTAAACAGAATATAATATGCAGTAATACTGATAAAGAATTTGTTTGAAGTAAAGTAATGCATCGTCTCCATTTGTATATATTGCTTACGACACCTTCTTTATAGCATATAGCACTTAAATAATTATATTCTTTTTTTGAATTTATTTCAATTTGAATGTCTATGTAATAGGGTTAAAGATTCTACATCTATCAAAATATGAATCAGCATTTATATTTTAGAGAACGCATATATGGTCATTGTCTCATGTAATTTCTTTAATGTATTTTATATTAAAATTTAACAGTAATTTAAAAGAAACTATAGATTAAATTGATTTTTTATGATTTAATATAATACTGCTGACAAATTTTATTATATTATTCATAACATTAAAAATCATATTTCGGAGGGAAAAATGAAAAACATACAGAGATTAGACAAAATACTTTCAAACATGGGTCTGGGAACAAGAAAGGAAGTAAAACAGCTTGTAAAGGATGGCGCTGTGGAGATAGATGGAGTTGCTGCCAAGGATTCATCTATGCAAATAGATATAAATGGACAGAAAATCTATGTATTTGGCAAGGAATTAGTTTATCGTGAATTTATATATATTATGCTGAATAAGCCCCAGGGAATAATATCTGCTACAGAGGATACAAGAGAGAAAACAGTTGTTGATCTGCTTAGCAAGGAACTGAAATCCTATGGACTTGCACCCGTTGGGAGACTTGACAAGGATACAGAGGGGCTTATGGTATTGACTAATGACGGTCAACTATCACATCAGCTGCTATCACCGAAAAACCATATCCCCAAAACCTATTATGCAAAAATAAACGGCGTTGTGACTGAGGATGATGTTGAAAGGTTTGCTAGAGGGGTAATACTAGAGGATGGCTACAAGACACTGCCCTCCAAGCTTAAGATACTGGAAAGCGGTGATATTTCAGCAGTAGAAATTATTATTTATGAGGGTAAGTTTCATCAAATAAAGAGGATGTTTGTTTCTGTTGGAAAACAGGTAATTTATTTAAAGAGGATTGCCATGAATAAACTGGAGCTTGATGAAAATTTGCAGCTTGGCGAGTATAGAGAGCTTTATGATTCAGAGGTGGAACTTCTGAAAAATTCGTAAATAATCAGCAGTATTATAGAGAAACAACATCAAAATAAAAACTTTCCAGTTGGTTATCACAAGTAGATTAGCAACTTTAACGAAAAGTATTTTGAGTTTTAGAATTGATGTAAGGCAGCTATAAGTAATTAATTATTGCTTTCTGCACAATCGAAAATCCTCATATATACTGAATGTGCTGGTTTTTCTATGTTTTGATTTATGTTGAATGTAACATATGAAAATCTTAATTACAGTCATAGGTAAATAATATGGTTGCATGCTTCGCTTATAATTGGTATTATTAATAATTAGATAGGTATCAAATAAGTGAAGGGGTTGTTTACTAATGCCAATGGAAGTATATGGCGATACTAGCGAACCTTTTATTAAAGTGTTCAATTCACCTGTTATCGAGCTGGTATGTGCAATACATCTAATGACAGATATCGCAAACCATCAGTATGAACAAAAGTGGGGAGAGGAAATGCTTTCAGTATTTTCAGAGCAGGATATGAAGTCCTTGGAAGCAATAAAACTATTTCCAGCCAGCGGCGTTGAGCTGCTTAATTTTGTTTTATACAGCAGGGAACTGGATAGTATCGAGAATTTTATACAATACATAGAGAATACTGATATAGTAAATTTTTACTTTTATATATTAAACGAAGAGGTAGACAAGGCATCTATAGTTAAGGCGTTTAAAGATAAAAAAGAACGGTACAGAATACAAGAGGCTTTAAAGTGGATAATTGCCGAAGGGGATTTGGCTTTATTCTTTGAAGAGCCTGAGCTTATTAAGAGCAGAACAGTAAATATATTCAGAGTGTTATACAAAAACAACTTTAATGAAAAACTGAGAAAAAGCAAACAAAAGATGGAGGCAGGTATTGATTATATAAACTCCTTTATTGGTAAGGATGCCATAGAGTCAGTAATAGAAAAAATATCAGGCAGACCTAAATCCTTTTTTTCAGGCTATAAGGAATATTATATAATACCCTCATATTTTGTATCACCTAAATTCATTAGAGTTTTTTCTGGTGAAAAACTTTACATAATATTCGATTGCAGAGTGACCAGAGATAAAAGAGAAGCTCTATGTGAAGGCTTATCAACAACCTTGAAGGTTATAGATGATAAATCCAGAATGGAGATACTAAGGATACTTATAAATAATAAGAGTTATGGCAAGGCAATATCAGACATGGTAGGAATATCCACACCTACTGTTTCTCACCACCTTGATGTATTAAAGCAGGCAGGTTTGGTTAAGGAAGAAAAGATAAGAAATATAAAATACTTTTATGCTGACAGAGAGAAGCTTAGGGCAGTTATAGAGGATATAAATAAATTCTTTTTTAATGCTGAATAAAGATCGAAGATTTTTCTTCGGTTTTTTTATTTATAGCAACTCATGTTATAGATTAGCAATTCTAAAACTTAAAATACTTTTCGTTAAGAGTTGCTAATCTCTTTGTGAGAAACAACTGGGTAAATTTAATTTTGAAGTTGTTTCTCTATAGCTTAAATAGAGGATTATTAAAATATTTGTTGTATATATTCAATAGCGAAAAAAGGATTGTGTTTTAGAGAATAATAAATTGTTGCAGGAGATGATTAGTATGACTGTTAGAGAAATAAGTGAAGATCTCGAACAAAAACAGCTTTCTCAATATGCAGCTTTAAGTAAAAACAGCAGGGGGAGACTTAAGGAAACTGCTAAATGCGATATCAGAACTGAATTTCAAAGAGATAGAGATAGAATAATACATTGCAAAGCCTTCAGAAGATTAAAACACAAGACACAGGTTTTTATATCTCCAGAGGGCGATCATTATAGAACTCGTTTGACACATACCCTTGAGGTTGCACAAATAGGAAGAACAATCGCTCGGGCACTAAGGCTAAATGAAGATCTAACCGAGGCAATAGCACTGGGACATGACTTGGGGCATACACCTTTCGGTCATGCAGGGGAAGAAGTACTAAACAAAATATATCCCGGAGGCTTTAAACATAGTCAGCAAAGCTTAAGAGTAGTAGACTTACTGGAAGGCGGGAAGGGTCTTAATCTTACATATGAGGTAAGGGATGGGATACTTAAGCATACAGGGGCGGATGAAGCTGATACCTTGGAAGGTAAGATTGTAAAGCTGTCTGATAGAATTGCATATATCAATCATGACATAGATGATGCCTTGAGAGGTAAAATAATCCATGCAGAATCGATCCCGGTAGAATTGTTAAAAACTTTAGGTGAAACACATAAGCAGCGGATTAACACGATGATAGTTGATATAATAAACGAAAGCAGCGGAAAAAATGATGTAACAATGAGCAAAACAGTTAAAGCTGCGATGGATCAGCTTAGAAACTTTATGTTTGAGAAGGTATATATAGGCTCAGAAGCTAAAATCGAAGAAAAAAAGGCACAGAATATCATTGGTGAGCTTTACTATTATTTTATTGAGAATCCCCAAAAACTGCCTGGCAGCAGTATAACCAAGCTTGATTATACAGAGCTTGACAGACTGGTGTGTGATTATATAGCCGGCATGACGGATAGATATGCTATAAACATGTACAAAATGATATTTATTCCATCAAACTGGCATTTATAGGGAAGCATCCATGAAATTTCTCTATAAGATACAGATCAAGATTTATATTTTCGGAAGCTTAACAGCCAAAATAGTTCAATTATAAGTAATGATAATATATTTAATAAATATAAAAAAAATGAAGGATATTGATTTTATGTGTCGAATAAAGTTTAACTCGACGCAGAAAAAGGATGCAATAAAAATCAAAGGGAGCATATATGAAAATATTTATTGATGGAGATGCCTGCCCGGTTAAGTCAGAAATAATGAAAGCGGCAGAAGCATACGGTATTGAGGCAGTGCTTGTTTACAGCACCAGCCATCACGGCAATATTAATGAATTTAGCAATGCACAAAAAATTATGGTTGACAATGAATCACAGGCAGCGGATATGGTAATAATTAATAAAGTGACTCATAATGACATAGTTGTAACCGGAGATTTTGGACTTGCGTCTTTAGTTCTGGCAAAAAAAGCTTGTGCTATTTCTTTTAATGGTAAAATATACGACAACGAAAATATCGATAAACTTTTATTTGAGAGATACCTGTCTGCTGAGATTAGACGCAGCGGCGGGAAGGTTAAAGGTTCAGCAAAAAGAACAGCGGAGGATAATACAAAATTCCATAATGCTTTAAATAGTCTAATTTTAAAAAAAATGAAGGATATTTAAAAATTTTGGAGAATAAATAAATAAAAATTAGATAGTTTAACTAAACCATACCCAGAAAGTGTTATGTTTTCATTATAATTGTGATATAATAAAAGCTTTATGTCTTTAATAGGATATAATGCATAACAAAGGTGGAATAACAATGTATTTCTCAGATGATATGATCTCTGAGATTGTGGAAAAGAATGATATAGTTGATGTATTATCGCAGTATGTTAATTTGAAAAAGAGCGGCAGCAACTATATGTGTCTTTGCCCTTTTCATTCTGAAAAATCGCCATCCTTCAGTGTATCTCCGTCAAAGCAGATATTTAATTGCTTTGGCTGTGGTGTAGGAGGAAATGTGATAACTTTTGTACAAAAGATTGAAAGGCTTACATTTATTGAAACCCTTAAGCTTTTAGCTGAAAAGGCGGGAATAGATGTCAGAGATACAAGAGATGAAAAGGAGCTTGAACGATTAAACCTAAAAAACAAGCTCTTTAAAATTAATTTAGAGACAGCGAGGTTTTTTTATCGAACACTTCATAATAACAGAAGGCCGATGGAATATTTACAAAGAAGAGGACTCAGCGACGAAATTATCAAGACCTTTGGACTCGGGTTTTCTATGGATTCGTGGAATTCATTATATAAATATCTTTTGACAAAGGGCTTTACTATTGATGATGTATATAAAGCAGGTCTTGTGCTGCCTAAAAAACAAGGCGATGGCTATTATGACAGGTTCAGAAATAGAGTTATGTTTCCAATAATTGATTTAAAAGGAAGTATAATTGGTTTTGGCGGAAGGGTTATGGATGATTCAAAGCCCAAATATTTGAATTCTCCAGATACTTTAGTTTTTAATAAAGGCTACAATATGTATGGTTTGAACCAAGTAAAAAAAATATCTGACCTTGAAAATATAATAATCTGTGAGGGCTATATGGATGTAATTGCTTTGCATCAGTATGGTATAAATAACGCCGTTGCTTCCCTTGGTACAGCTTTTACCGAACAACAGGCAAAGCTTCTAAAACGTTTTTCCAACGAGATAATAATATCCTATGATTCAGATACAGCAGGACAAAGTGCAACTATGCGCGGTCTCTCTGTATTGGAAAAAGAAGGCTTTACTGTAAAGGTTCTGAATGTTCCTACTGGAAAGGATCCAGACGAGTATATTAGAAAAAATGGTGTTGAAACCTTCAGAGAGCTTTTGAAAAACAGCATGCCGCTAATGGAATACAAAATAGAAAGTGCAAAAAACGGCTTGAATATCAACAACTTTCAAGACAGGATAACCTTTCTAAAGAAATTAGCTTTAATACTAAACGACATGGAAAGTGAAGTAGAAGTAGATGCATATATAAAAAAATACAGCAAGCTGATGCAGCTAGGTGAAGAATCCATATACTCAGAGTTAAACAGATTAAAGGGCAGGAATAAATTTGGTAATAATAAACATAATATAGTAAACAATAAAAAATCTTATAAAAAGCCTAAAAAAGGCGAGATTCTTGCAGAAATATATCTTTTAAACATATGTATTGTTGATAGCAATAAGGCAAAAAATATATTCAAATTAGTTAAGACCCATGATTTTATTGTAGAATTACATAAAGAAATTGCTGAGTTTATAGTATTATCTTTGGAAAATGGCAAACTGTTAACAGCAGGTGAAATCATCAATTATTATGATGATGAGGAAAAAAAAGCCGAAATATCAGAGATATTCAGCATTGAATTACCTCAAGCAGAGGTGGAGGATATAATAAAATCGTGTGTTGATATAATAAAAAAATCTAATACTAATAATAAAATACAGGAGTTAACAAAAAGAATGAATGAGCTTTTCCAGCAGAATGAAATAGAAAAGGCAAATGCAATATATAATGAAATAAAAAATCTGCAAAAGACAATCAAATGATTTCCTTGAAGGGAGGGGTAATTGTGAAAAATGAAGATATGAAAATGTCTTATATAAAAGAGCTTGTTGAGAAAGGCAAAAAAAATGGTATGCTTACCTATAAGGAAATAATGGATACCTTTGAGGAAATAGAAATGGATCCTGATCAGATAGATAAGCTGTACGAGTATTTGGAAAATAAGGGAATTGATATTGTCGGAAATATAGAAAATGATATAGATTTACCTCCCGTAGACGAGGAAATTGAAGAGGTTGATCTTGATATTTCAATCCCAGAAGGAATAAGTATAGATGACCCTGTGAGGATGTACCTTAAGGAAATAGGTAAGGTACCACTGCTAAGCTCTGATGAAGAAATAGAGCTGGCACAGAAAATTCAAAAAGGGGATCAAGACTCTAAAAAGAAGCTTACAGAAGCGAATCTGAGGCTGGTTGTTAGTATAGCAAAAAGATACGTGGGTCGCGGTATGCAATTCCTTGATTTGATACAAGAAGGCAATTTAGGTCTTATTAAAGCAGTTGAGAAGTTTGATCATACAAGAGGTTATAAGTTTAGTACTTATGCTACATGGTGGATAAGACAGGCGATAACCAGAGCTATTGCGGATCAGGCCAGAACAATAAGAATACCAGTTCACATGGTTGAAACTATAAATAAGCTTATAAGAGTATCAAGGCAGTTACTGCAAGAGCTTGGAAGAGATCCGCTGCCAGAAGAAATTGCAATGGAAATGGGAATGTCAGAGGAAAAGGTCAGAGAAATAATGAAAATTGCTCAAGAGCCTGTATCCTTGGAAACACCAATTGGTGAAGAAGAAGATAGTCATCTTGGTGATTTCATACCTGATGATGATGCTCCTGCACCTGCGGAAGCAGCTGCCTTTACATTATTGAAGGAACAGCTTATGGAAGTATTGGACACTTTGACACCAAGAGAAGAAAAGGTGTTAAGACTGAGATTTGGACTGGATGATGGCAGAGCACGTACTCTTGAAGAAGTTGGTAAAGAATTTAATGTTACAAGAGAACGTATAAGGCAGATTGAAGCCAAAGCACTCAGAAAGCTTAGACATCCAAGCAGAAGTAAAAAGCTGAAGGATTTTCTGGAGTAATTAGTACAGAAATGCGATAGATATCAAACGAGTATAAGGCTTAAAAATCTTAAAAAATTTGAAAAAAGATGTTGACTTTTAACTTTAAAATTAGTATAATAGTTTTTGTCAGTTGACGTTCCTCAATAGCTCAGTCGGTAGAGCATGCGGCTGTTAACCGCAGGGTCGTTGGTTCAAGTCCAACTTGAGGAGCCATCTAGGGCCTTTAGCTCAGTTGGTTAGAGCAACCGGCTCATAACCGGTTGGTCCGGGGTTCGAGTCCCTGAAGGCCCACCATATATAAAAATAACCTGATTAATAATATCAGGTTTTTTACTTTTTTGAATATATAGAATTATCTTCACTATTTGTATTTACACTATTAATATATTCAATGGTTTCAAGCTGATTTGAAAGCTTTTCCGCTTCCTCTTCCCATTCAGAAGTAGTTCCACCCCATTTAAATTTTTGAATCACATTAGGGTTTAATGCTATTTTTTTATCCATTATAAAAAAACCTCCTTATTAAGTTTAATTATTTATGAGTACATTCAAATGTGCAAAAAGGAAAATATAAATATATAAGTATTTTTCTCATTAATTTTATAAATAAAAATGAAAGTTATAGTATAATTGTATATATAGAGAAACAACGTAATTTAAAGTTATAAAGGAAGGATATAAATTGATATTATCAAAGAGACTTAAAAGAATTGCAGAGAGTATAGAAGGGTATGATACTATTGCTGATATAGGTACAGATCATGCGTATTTACCTATATATCTGGTAAAGATGAAAAAAATAAAGAGAGCAATAGCTTCAGATATAAACGATGGACCTGTGAAAATTGCGAAAAATAGAACAAAGCAGTATAGAGTGGCAGATTACATAGAGGTTAGAAAGGGCAATGGCTTAGATATTTTGCTCCCAGGGGAGGCAGATGTGATCATAATAGCTGGAATGGGAGGCATACTGATAAGCGACATACTGGAGCATGGCTTAGAAGTGGTTCGTTCAGCAGAATTCTTTGTTTTACAGCCCATGAGGGATTCAGAGAGAGTGCGAAAATGGCTGCTGAAAAACAGCTTTGAAATTTTTGATGAAGACTTGATAAAGGATGATGGAAAAATCTATGAAATTATTTGGGCAAGATTTTCTAAGGTCGCACAATTATCGGACGTAGGAGAAAACAATGATTTAATGCTTATAGGAGAACATGTGATAAAAAGGAAGCATCTTCTCGTTTTAGAGGTAGTTGATAAAAAAATAAAAGAGCTTGAAAAGATTTTAGAAAGTCTATCAGATAAAAGCAGTGTTAATAGTACAGAAAGAGCAGACGAGTGTAATAAGCTGTTAAGCTACTATAGGGAGGTAAGACAATGGGTGTTGTAAAATGTCAATCAATTATAAATATTATGGAAGAAATGGCATCAAGGAAGCTGGCTGAAAGCTGGGACAACGTAGGACTTTTGATAGGTGACGGCAGACAGGAGGTTTCTAAGGTTATGGTTTGTCTGGATGTACCTGAGTGGGTTGTAGAGGAAGCAATAGCTAATAACGTTGATATGATAATAGCACACCATCCCATAATATTTTCATCTATAAAGAAAATAAACTCCGATAATATCCTTGGAAGGAAGATAATGAAGCTCATAAAGAATAACATTTCTGTGTATTGCTTTCATACAAATTATGATATAGTCTCAGGCGGTCTAAATGATATGTTTGCCGCTCAGCTTGGCTTTAAAAGCTTTGAAATAATAGAGACTACCACCACTGAAAAGCTATATAAGCTTGCAGTATTTGTTCCAGCCGGACACGAACAAAAGCTTATGGAAGTTATGGGCAAGGCTGGTGCCGGGTTTATCGGAAATTATAGTCACTGTACCTTTAGATCCTCTGGGACAGGTACCTTTAAGCCTCTGGAAGGTTGTAATCCGTATATAGGAAGGATAGGAGAACTAGAGAATGTAGATGAAATAAGGCTTGAAACTATAGTATCTGAAAAGAATCTTAATAAGGTTGTCAGAGAAATGCTAAAGGCTCATCCCTACGAAGAAGCAGCATATGATGTTTATGAGCTTGAGAATAAAGGAAAAAGTATGGGTTTGGGAAGGTTGGTAGAATTAGAAAAGGAAACTAATTTAGAAGATTTGGCTTTAAGAATAAAAAAAGCACTTAATGTTGATAGTATTAAGGTAGCCGGAGAAAAAAACAGAATAATAAAAAAAGCAGCACTTATTAATGGAGCTGGTAATAAGTTTGTTAATTCTGCTTATTTTGCTGGAGCACAGGTGCTGGTAACAGGTGATATGCAGTATCATCAAATTATGGATGCAGTTGAAATGGGACTATGTGTTATTGACGCTGGGCATTTTGCTACAGAAAAAATTATGGTTAAGCATATAGCACATGCATTAAAGTCGAAATTTGAGCAATTAAAATATGGTGTAGAAGTAATTGAATCACAATCGAATATTGATCCTGTCATAACAATATAAGGAATGTCCATATGCATTCTTTTTTTGATATAAGTCCATTATAAATATTAATACGAGGGGGCGATTTTATGCTTAATAAGCTTTTATTAGAGTTGCAGAACCAGGAGAAGAAGCTGCTTATAACCATAAACTCTAAAAATGAACTGCTCAATAGCGGAGAAGGTAAAAAGATTAAAGAAGAGTTTCTAAGATTACAAACACTGTTGGAAAAAGACGAGGAAAGGCTGCATACAAACACTGCTCAGCAGGACATAAAAAATAATGAAATAAGAAATCTGGAAAGTGAAAGGGAAGATTATTTGCTTGATATAGAAAATAAAGATGTCAGTGCAAAAAAACAAGATAAAGCTGTAGAACAAATGGAAAAGCTTGATAATAAGTCTACTGCTGCAAAACTTCAGTTAGTAAAATTAGGTGAAGAAGAAGATTCTATTGATAAGCAGATTATAGATACAAGAAAAAGGAAAAGCTTTATTAAAAAGAAATATACTGGAGTTAAATCTAAGAAAGATGAGCAATTAGAAAAGCTTAAATACGATGAACAGCAATGCGAAGAAAAAATCAAACAAATAAAAGACCAAATCAGCTCAGATATTTTAAATATATATATGCGAATAAAGAAACAACATACTAATCCTATTTGCTTTGTGGAGGATAAAAAATGCTGCGGCTGCAATATGCAGCTATCATCAATGATATATGAAGCTTTAAAGCAAACAGCAGATATAGTGAGATGTGAAAGCTGTGGAAGAATATTAGTATTAAGATAATGGATGCTTAGCAGATATTATCCTGTTGACTTAAGTGTTGAAACCATATATAATTTTATATTGTTGCACAGTATTTGCAATACAAAAAACACTTAAAGGATTTGTACTTTAAAAAAATAATATAGCTATGAGTAAGCTGGATGGTTACGTGCACATCTGCATAGATGTGACCGAGGAAAGTCCGGGCTCCAGAGGGCAGGGTGCCGGGTAATACCCGGTGGAGGCGACTCCAAGGAAAGTGCAACAGAGAGATACCGCGAACGTCGTATGATACCTTGTATTGTACACGGGCGTAAGGGTGGAAAGGCGAGGTAAGAGCTCACCAGCGGCTAGGTGACTAGCCGGCTATGTAAACCCCACCTGGAGCAAGACCAAATAGAGAAGCAGTTTAATGCTTTAGATATAAAGCATTAAACAGGAATTGCCCGTTCCGCTTCCGGGTAAGGTTGCTTGAGCTTGTCGGTAACGCCAAGCCTAGATAGATGACCATCTTCAACAGAACCCGGCTTACAGGCTTATCTCATAAGCATATGTAACACTGCAAACATAGCAGTGTTTTTTGTTGAATATAAATATATAGAAAGCAATAAAAATTTATATTGCGCAAATACTTTCGTTTGTTTTCTATCAAATATAAATCGCACAAAATATTAAGATATTGTAATAAAGTTTATTATTATTTTAAGTTTGAATATGAAAGTGCTTAAATATGGAGATGTTGATATGAACTTATCAAAGCATACAAAAATACTATTATACATAATAATTGCACTAACGGTTATAACATCTGCTGTTGCTTATATAGGTGTGCTGCTGGCCTTTATGCTGGTAATATATGAGGATAAGATGGGCATTATTGCTAAATACTTTTCAAAAAACCTTCCAGTTACACTTTTATGCATAAGCTTATTAATTTCTACCGTTTTTTCCAAAGAACCTATTTTTAGTGTAGCCACTGACATAGTTATTTTACTGCATATAATATTTTGCTTGATTTTAATAGTTGAATTGAATGTACAAAGCTATAAATCCCTTTATAAGCTCTTAAGTATTATATGCTTTGCGGTATGTGTATTTGGCATTTATCAGTTTCTATCAGGAGATATGGGCGGCATAAAAAGCTGGGTAGATCAAAAATCCTTTGGTAAATTAAATAGAATATACTCTACCCTGCAAAACCCCAACGTTTTTGCAGGATATATAGTTATAAACCTATGCTTTTTTATATCTAAATATCTGCAAAAGCTTAATGATAAGGATAAGCTTCTGCTACCTAATATCATACTATTATCAGCTTGCTTGATACTGACCTATTCAAGAGGCGGATTCATTTCTTTCTGTGCTGCTATGTTCTTTCTTTTTCTATTCAGAAGAGATAAAAGACTTGCCGTGTATGTGGCAGTTATGATAGGCTGCTTTTACTTATACAACTCCCTTGGTACAATCAATAGGGCAGATATAGAAGTTATATATAAGGATAGCAGTAATACCTATAGAATTGAAATCTGGAAATCAGCAATTAAAATTTTTCTCGAAAATCCATTTTGGGGTCATGGAGTAGGAACACTTTGGTATTATCTGTCAAGCTACTCTACAAAGCTTTCAAAATATGTTCTTCATGCGCATAATATTTTTCTGCATGTAGCTGCCGAGATGGGTATAATCGGACTTTTGGCATCATTTTATTTTGTAGTCTCAGAAATGCTGACCGCATTTACATTATGGTTAAGAAACAAGGAGTCGGATGATTCTCATATATTTCTTGGATTTATGTGCAGTCTGGCAGCTATAATGACCCATGGTATGTTTGATGCAGTGATTTTTATACCTTCCCTTAGCATTATATATATAAACTATTTTGTATTATATAAAATAACAAGTTATAAATATATTAGCTCATTTACCCCTGTAAAAGCTAATTATTTTAATACCCTTCCCTTATAAGTTAATATATAACAATAAAATAAACATGCAGATTTGCATGTTTATTTTATTGTTATATTATTTTTTAACTGTTTTAAGCTTAGTGTATCAGTAATTACTGTTAATAAGCCATAAGCTGTAAAACCAACTACGGAAGTGATTATAAGATTAAGCTTAGTTATACCTATGCCTAATAATATGCTGTTGGAATATTTAAAAACAAGAATCAATCCAGTAAAGCAAATAAATGGTCTTACAGCGGTTTGCAGCCAGTTGATGCTGATTTGAGGTACTTTTCTTAGTGCACGTATATTAAATATAGTTACAGCAATTGCACTTAGGTTAAAGCCTATTATGTATCCGTATATTCCTACCTTAGGCAGGGGTACAAGTGTATATGTACATATTAAGACAATAATTATGTTTAATATAGAATTTTCTAAAACCTTTCTTTGCAGCCCTATTCCACTTAGAATTGCGAATAATGTAAATTGCCAATACTCAAAGGCACACCCTAATGCCATCCAAAATAACAGTCTTCCAGCTTGCGGGCGATTAAAAAATATTCTGCATGCCTCCGTCGGAAACACAAGGAAAAAGGCAGTAGCTCCCAAGCTGATTAAAGAAGTAATCATTAATGAATCATTGCATTTCTTTTTTAGAGCCACCCAATTTCTAGAGGTATAGGATTGTGTAACTGCGGGAACTAGCGTTATGGCTAAAGATATAACAATAATAAAGGGAAAAAAGAGTAATGGTATTGCCATGCCGGTGAGTTCTCCATACAAGGCAAGTGCAGAGCTATTAGTATATCCCGATGCTCGTAGCTGTGATGGTACGATTACAGCGCAAATCATATCCATTATGGTTGTAAGTGCACCGCTTATAGACAAAGGTATTGCATTTATTAGTATTTTTCCCATTATTGATTTAGTAGCATCAGTTTTTCTGCTAGTGCCTGAAGCTATAGGCAATTTTTTCCGCTTAAATGTAAATAAAAGCAGTACAAAGCTTAAAATTTCCCCCGCAGTCATAGCCAGCATTGCTCCTGCGCATATATATCCTATACCATAGGGCAATAGGTAATACGTGGTTAGTACAAGTGCTGCCAGCCTCACTATCTTTTCAAAAATATCAATAACAGCAGGAGGTTTTACATTTTGGATACCAAAGAAGTATCCCCTTAAAATAGCAGATAAGGCTATAAAAAAAACCGCGGGAGTAAAAACAATAATAGAATACATGGTCCTAATATCCTTAAGTATATATACAGAAATAAATTCAGCCTTAAAAGCAATTGCAGTACAAAGCAAAAAGCTCCAACCGCCTATCATAAAAGTACAAATGCGTACGGTCTTGTAAACATTTCTAAAGTGCCTGCTTGCATATTGCTCTGCAATCAGTTTTGATACTGCGGTTGTGATACCGCCCGACACAAGAGTAATCAGTAGTGTATAAAGGGGAAGTACCAGTTGAAATACTCCCATACCCTCCGCTCCCAGTGCTCTTGAAAGATATATTCGGTAAGTAAAAGCCAGGATGCCTGTTACCAGATTTGTAATCGTAAGTACAAAAGCTCCCTGGATATATGTAAGCTTTTTCAATATATCCACTCCCTGCATTATGACTAAGGATATAAATCCTCTATATAATATATTTGTAGAACATGTACAATATTAATAAAAGAAGTGATTGCTTCAAGATAACCGATATATAAATCCCTATGTCATAAATAAAATTTCCATATATATATATGGAAAAGAGAATAGTATACAATAATTCTTTTATTAGTTGAGGTTTTGTTTGCGTTAATGCACATTTACATTTTGTGGTTTTTGTATGGATTTTGCAGTTGTTTTAGAGTGTTTCAATTGTTTGGATATAAATATAAATGACATAATTGTTGAAAACGTAGGCGTTAAAATGTATAATTTGAATGAGTGAGTAAATCATATGATTTTCAATCATTAATTTTTCCGAACTCTATCTTTGAATTAATGAATCAACATATGTACCTATTAGTTGGTAAGTCTGCTATCTGCACACACTTGTCTTTTACTATTTTCAAAGCTAATTATCAAGTACTAATAAAAAATTA
>CALGKJ010000125.1 GCA_937930535.1 uncultured Clostridia bacterium | reverse complement strand
GCAGATAGTTTACTGCACTTCTATGCTCAAGCATTACACCCTTGGGCTTTCCAGTGGATCCTGATGTATATATTATATATGCAAGGCTATCTGAACCTACTGTAATATCAAGATTGCTGTTTTCGCCTGTGAATATGCTTTGGTCGTCTAATTCCAAAACCTCTGTATCTGCCAGCAGGCTGTTTCTAAGCCAAGATTGAGTCAATAATATGCCAGCCTTGCTGTCTTCCAGCATATACTGTATTCTGTCTATTGGATACTCGGGATCTATAGGAAGATATGCCCCTCCTGCCTTAAGTATCGCCATAATGCCTATCATCATTTCAAGGGAGCGCTCCACCATAATTGCGACCACGCTGTTTGTTAAGTTATTAGTGCCTATTCCTTTTGTTCTTAATACTCTTGCAAGCTGATTGGCTCTTTCATTTAATTCCATATAAGTTAATGATTTATAGTTTTTAGAAGCATCACCGCTTACTGTTTCACTTAATGTTTCGTATATTACTGCTATTTTATCTGAAGTTTTTATTACTTGTTCCTCGAACATCTGATGAATCGTTTTGTTACTTGGGTAATCTGCATAGGTGCTATTGAAAAGATTCATAATTCTTTGCTGTTCTTCTAATGAAAGTATATCAATATCACATATTCTAACATCAATATTCTGAATAGCCTTGTCCATAAGGTTTATTAAATGACCAATAATTCTTTGCACTGTACTATGTCTGTATAATGCTGTGTTATAGTACAGCTTGCATTTTAAATTTTCATCTTCCCTGCAAAACGAAAAGATTATATTTGCTCCTATATCCTTTACATATTTAAAGTCCTGAATATTTTCAAGCAGCACTACCACCTGTATGAGTGTGCTTATGCTGCCTGCCCCCAACTCTTCCAGTATCATATCAAGGGGATAGTTCTGATTTGCAACTGCTTCTGTTGACATGTTTTTTACATCTACTATAAGCTGCTTGAAAGCCGTATCTGTACCTAAATTATTCCTCAAAGCTAATATGGTATTGATAAAATCATTTTCTGTGCCTTGTATGTATATGGGCGTTCCCACAACAAAATCAGAGCTGCCAGTATATTTGTGCAGCAACACTGTTACTCCTGCCGCTAAAATATAGTATAGATTTTTATCCGAAGCCCTGCTTATTTTGTTAAGTGATAAGCAGAGCTTTTCCGAGAAGTTAAATTCTACAAAATCTACACATGGTTCATGGGAGCTTATACTATCATAGGGAAAGAAGCAAGGCTCCAATTCCCCTGACAGTTTTTTCAGCCAATATTCCTTTTCCTTGTCAAACATGCCGCTTGCAAGGGCAAAATTTCTTTGTAACTTATTACTCATCTCAACAAAAACCTCCCTATAGTAAGAATTCCGTAAGCAAATTTAGAAATCAAAATCCACCTCGTCCTCTTCCACTGCTTTCGCCACTGCAAAGCTGCTCATAGGCTGAATTGAGTTCAGCTTTATATCTGGATTTTCGATTATTTTGTTTAGTATTTCTTTATATGATTGTATAATTTTTTCCACTGTTGATTTTTTAAATAGTACAGTACTGAACTCAAAGCTTAGCTCCAGACTTTTTTCTACTTCAACAGCAAAAAGTGTTAAATCAAATTTTGATACCTTGCTTTCAATATTATAAGGCTTAATTTTTATGCTTCCGTCATATTGTTTGCCTGCTTGTGTATTTTGCAGTGCAAACATAACGTCAAATAACGGATTTCTGTTGGTGCCTCTTCTAATACCAAGCTTTTCTATAAGATCATTAAACTGATAATCCTGATTTTCATATACTTCCAAACACTTACGTTTTACTTCCTCTAAAAACTCCTTGAAGGTCTTATTTCCCTGCGGGAAGCATCTTATTGCCAAAGTGTTTATGAATATACCAATGATATTTTCCAAATCTGCATGAGGTCTTCCTGCTATAGGACTTCCTACAACGATATCCTCCTGCATGCTGCATTTTGACATTAGTACATTAAAGCTTGCCAAGAGCATCATATACATTGTAGTCCCAGTATCCTTGCAAAGCTTTCTCAGACTTTCTGTTGTTTCTTCATCTATTTCAACGTTTATATAATCTCCCTCAAAGCTTTGTATGCTTGGTCTTTGATGATCTATAGGAAGAGTCAGCTCTTGTACGGACGCTTCAAATTCCCTCATCCAAAATTCTTCCTGTCTCTTCATACTGTCACTGAGCAGCATCTTGTTATGCCACTCAGCATAATCCTTGTATTGAACTCTGAGGGCTGGCAGCTCAATACCCTCATATATAGCAGTAAATTCCTGAATTAATATCTGTATTGATACTCCATCAGAGATAATATGATGCATATCATATATCAATATGTTTCTGGGGGTACAAGCATCATTGCATACCTCCACAAGTCCTATCCTTATTAGCGGAGCCTTGCTCAAGTCAAAGGGTTTTACAAATTCATGGAATATCTTCTCAATATTTTCTTCTGAGTCCGTTTTAAAGTGTTGGATTGCGAACTCAACTTCTTTAAGTATCTTCTGTACTATTATTCCATCTGACTGAACAAAGCATGTCCTGAAGGACTCATGCCTTTCAATAAGCTTTTTAAATACCGCTTCCAGCTTATCTTTATCCAAAGCCCCTTCCAGCATGAGGATTCCAGGTATGTTATAGCTTACACTGTAAGGTGATTGCTGTTGCACCAGATACATTCTGTTTTGTGCCGAAGACATTTCATAGTACTCTTTAGGCTCTACTTGCTTTATCTCTAAGTAACTGCTCTTTTCACTCTTATTAATGTATTCAGCTAGGTCTTTAATAGTAGGGCGGTTGAAAATTTGATGCAAAGGTACTTCTACGTTAAGCTCTTTATGCAGCTTGACCGCCATAACTGTTGCCTTAAATGAATGTCCTCCAAGCTCAAAGAAATTGTCATTGATACCTATTTTATTTACATGGAGTATATTCTTCCATATGCTAACCAGCTTTTCTTCTATTAGATTCCTTGGGGCTTCATATTCAGCTCCGGTTCTCAAGCTTTCATCAGGATCCGGCAGTGCCTTTCTGTCAATCTTGCCATTGGATGTCATTGGCATTTTGTCCAGCTTTACAACATATGAAGGTATCATATAGTCAGGCAGGTTCTTGGACAAATGTTCTCTTATATCTGTTATTGTAAGCTCATCCTCATACATGGACTCACTGTTAACAACTATATAAGCACATAAATACTCATAACCGCTTTCATCTTGTTTTACCAGTACTATAGTTTCCTTAATGCTGCTGTGGCTCAATAGCTTGCTTTCTATTTCGCCCAGCTCTATTCTGTGTCCCCTTATTTTTACCTGATGGTCTATTCTTCCCATATATTCCATTTCTCCATTTGGAAGAAGCTTTGCAAGGTCTCCCGACTTGTACAATCTGTCATTGCTGTTATATGGATTGGGTACAAATTTTTCTGCTGTCAGCTCAGGTCTGTTCAGATATCCTCTGCATACCCCTTCTCCTCCTACATAAAGCTCGCCAGGAACTCCAATAGGCAGCAGCTTCATATTTCTATCCATTATGTAGGTTGTAAGGGTAGGAATAGGTCTTCCGATGTTGCTTATGTTGTTTTCTATTTCATAATCTGTTATTTCCTTATATGTAACGTGTACGGTGGTTTCTGTTATGCCGTACATATTTATGAGCCTTGAAGCTGGATATCGCTCTTTCCAGCTTTTCAGCATAACTGGCTTAAGGGCTTCACCGCCGAAAATTATGTATCTTATGGAAAGATCCTTTTCTTTTGCCTTTACTTCTTCTGCCAGCAGATTATAAAAGGCTGTAGGAGTCTGATTGAGCACCGTTACTCCTTCTGCTCGCAAAAGCTTCAAATACTCCGCCGGTTCCTGTGCCACTGACTTAGGAACTACCACCAGCTTTCCTCCGTACAAAAGTGCTCCATACATTTCCCAAACTGAGAAGTCAAAGCAGAAGGAATGGAACATTGTCCAGACATCTGTATCATTAAAATCAAACTGCATTTTGTCGTTAAACATTAGTCTTACTACATTTTTATGCTCTATTATTGCTCCCTTGGGCTTGCCCGTTGTACCTGAGGTATATATTATATAAGCCATATTATCGGAGGTATTAATATTATCCAGATTACTTCCGTCATATGCATAGTCTTCAGCTTTATCCAGCAGCAGTATTTTTCCTTCTATGCTTACGTTTTCTGCTAACCACGATTGAGTCAGCAATACCTTGGCACCGCTGTCCTGTAGCATATACTCTATCCTATCCTTTGGATATGCAGGATCTATAGGCAGATATGCTCCTCCTGCTTTTAGTATTGCCATGATGCCCACTATCATTTCTGCAGATCTTTCCGCCATAATTGCTGCTATACCGTCTGAGGCTATGCCCTCCTGTCTAAGTACTCTAGCCAATCGGTTGGCTTTTTCGTTAAGCTCTCGATAGGTCAGCTTCTGTTCACGGCAAACTACCGCTGTATTTTCAGGTGTCTGCTCTGCCTGTTCCTCAAATAGCTGGTGAATGGTTTTGTATCTAGGATAGTCTGCATCGGTATCATTAAAATCAATAATAATCTGCTGTTTTTCTTGGGGCGTAACAAGCTCTATTTCTTTTATCTGCACTTCCGGGTTTTCAATAGTCTGTCTTAGTATTTTTATCAGATGACCATACATCCGCTCTATGGTATCCTTTTTATATAGCTTGGTGCAGTATTGTATATTCAGTCTGATTTTTTCTCCTGTTTCTGCGGCTGTAAAGGTTATATCAAACTTTGATATTTTATTGTCGGCTTCATATACTTTTACATATAAATCCTTAAGTCTGACCTCTGTCTGCTCTATATTCTGCATTGCAAATACCATATCAAACAGCGGGTTTCTGCTTACATCTCTTGTTATATTCAGCTTTTCTACCAGCTCTTCAAACTGATAATCCTGATTCTCATAGACTTTTAGTGAATTTTCCTTCACTTCTCTTATGAGCTTTACAATTGTTTTATTCTGTTCAGGATAATTTCTCATAGCCAGAGTATTTACAAACATCCCAATAATGTTTTCCAAATCCGCATGGGGTCTGCCTGCTATAGGACTGCCTATAACTATGTCCTCCTGTCCGGTGTATTTGGATAATAGTATATTAAAGGCAGACAGCATAACCATATAAAGGGTGCTTCCTGTCTCTTTTGCTATTCTTTTTAAGCCCTGAGTCAAATCCTCGTTCAGCTCAAGGTCTATGCTGTCTCCCTCAAAGCTTTGTATCGCAGGTCTTGGATAATCCGTTGGCATGTTAAGCACTGGTGCATTTCCAGAAGCTCCGCTGAATTTTTCCTTCCAGTACTCCTCCTGCCTTTTAATACGCTCCGACTTATGCAGCTTGTTCTGCCATGCAGCATAGTCCTTGTATTGTATTTTAAGATCATTCAGAGGCTTATCTTCGTATATTTGTGTAAGCTCATTAACCAGAATATCCATTGATACACCATCTGATACTATATGGTGTATGTCTACTATCAGCATATATTTATTATGCTCAAGCTCGCAAAGTGCTGCTCTCAGCAATGGTGCCTTACTTAGATCAAATGCTCTTATAAAGCTGTTTGATATTTCTTTCATTACGGCTGCTTTATTTTTTAGTAAAGCTGCATTTATTTCTTCAAGCTCAAACTCTGCTTGGTCATGTATTTTTTGTATTAGCCCTTCCTCTGTCTGTTCAAAGCTTGTTCGCAGGGATTCATGCCTATTTATTAATACCTTAAAGGCATTTTCCAGCTTGGCTCTATTCAGTTCACCTTCTATTTCCAATATGCCTGATATATTGTAGCTTGTACTATTTATATTAAACTGCTGAAGCAGATATATTCTTTTTTGTGCTGAGGATGCTTCATAGCTTACCGACTGTTCTATTGGCTGTATTTGTGAATATATGCTTTCTTCTGTACCATTAATGTATTTGGATAACTCCTTTATTGTGGATATTCTGAATATTGTTTTTATAGGTATTTCGACATTCAGCTCTTTGTGTATCTTAGCAACAAGGCTTGTTGCCTTTAGGGAGTGTCCGCCCAGCTCAAAGAAATCATCGTTGATTCCAATTCTTTCTACTCGAAGTACTTCCTTCCATATTTCCACCAGTTTTTCTTCGGTATCATTCCTTGGTGCTTCATATTCCGAGCCGGTTGCAATGATGCCCTCTGGATCAGGCAGAGCTTTACGGTCAAGCTTTCCACTGGGTGTAAGGGGCATCTTGTTTAGCTGAATAAAATATGAGGGTATCATATAATCAGGAAGGTCTTGAGACAGATACTCTCTCAGCTCCTTTACGTTTAATTGCCTATCGCTTAGCAAATAGGCACATAGATTTTTATTACCGCTCCTATCATCCTTTGCAAGTACCACTGCTTCTTTTATGTCTGTGTGTTCTAAAAGCTTACTCTCTATTTCACCAAGCTCTATTCTAAAGCCTCGTATTTTAACTTGATTATCTATTCTTCCTAAAAACTCAATATTTCCATTGGAAAGCCATCTTGCCAAGTCTCCTGTGCGATACATCTTTCCTTCCTTTTCGAAGGGGTTGGGAACAAATTTCTCCAATGTTAATTCATCTCTGTTTAAATAGCCTCTAGCCAAGCCATCGCCGGCTATACAAAGCTCCCCTGCTACGCCTATTGGACATATTTTGTTATTGTTGTCTACAATATACAACCTAGTGTTTGCTATAGGTTTTCCTATGGAATTTTTTACAGCGGTGTCGTTCATTAAAAGCTCTATACTGGTAACAGTTGTTTCTGTAGGTCCATATTCATTATAGAAGTCGCAGTGCTTGTACCATTCGTCCACAAGGCTTACAGGGCATACATCCCCGCCAGATATTACTCTTCTAAGCTTATAGGAGTCTCTCCATCTCAGTTTGGCTAAAAATGCTGGTACTGCATGCATGTGCGTTACTTCTTTTTCAGCTACATATTCTTCAAATTCATTTGTATTTAAAAGCCTCTCCTTGCTTACCAGCACCAAGGCAGCTCCCCTGAGCAGTGAGGTAAATATCTGCTCCACTGAGGCATCAAAGCAAACAGTTGAAAACTGCAATACTCTATCAGTCTCATTGATTTTAAACTCTTTTTGCTGTGAGTATACAAGGTTCAGCACTGAAAAATGCTCTATCAATATCCCTTTAGGCTTGCCCGTTGAGCCTGATGTATAGATTACATATGCCAGATTATTATATCTGTTTATTTGCTCTAGGTTGCTGTTATCTTTTGCGTATGACTTTTCATCATCTACCATGATTTTATGTCCGCTGAATCTAATTTTGTCTAACATCCAGGATTGTGTAAGGAGTATCTCTGCCTTGCTGTCCTCCAGCATATATTGTATTCTGTCCTGAGGATACTCAGTATCAACAGGCAAATATCCGCTTCCTGCCTTAAGTATAGCCATTATGCTTACTATCATTTCAATAGAACGCTCTACCATTACACCAATGAGACTGTCAGGCTTTGCTCCATTTGCCCTTAAGGTTCTTGCCAACTGGTTTGCCTTTTGATTCAGCTCTCTATATGTAAGAGTCTTATCTTCAAATATTAAAGCTATATTGTCAGGAGTTTTAGCCGCTTGCTCCTCAAATATCTGGTTTATGGTATTGTATTTTGGATAATCCACGCTGGTGCAATTAAATTCAGATAGTATTCTGTGTTTTTCCTTGGCAGACAGAATATCAATGCTGTTTATACTGATTTCTGGCTTGGATACTATACAGTCTATTACACTTGAAAAATGTCCAAGCATCCTGTTTATGCTGTCAGCATCAAACAAGCTCTGATCATAGGAAAACTCTAGCTTTAAGCCATTGAAATCTACTATACCCAAGGTTAGCTTGTAGTTTGTGGCTTCGGTCATACCGAATTTTTCTATTTTTATTTGGTTATCCTTATCATTTATTATGCTGTCCAGAGGATAGTTCTCTATTACGACAAGTGTATCAAACAACTCCTCCTTGCTGGCAATCTTGCTGTAAGTCTTTATATCAGCCAAGGAGGTGCTTTGGTACTCATCATTATTTTTTGCTGCATTATCAACCTTTCTTAATAGGCTCAATATGCTGTCATTGCTGTGGGAGCTGACTCTTAGAGGTAGGGTATTAATAAACAGACCAACAATTTCTTCTATTCCTGCTACTCTTGCATTTCTTCCCGATACGGTAGTACCAAATACTATATCCTTTGTATTATTGTATTTTTGTAAGAGTATACCCCAAGCAGTATAAAGAACTGCCGCCATAGTAGTCTTTTCCTTTTTGCAGAACTCATAGACTCTATTCGACAATTCTTCTGGAAGCAGATAGGACATGTTTTTATTGCCTTCATACACCTCTACAGGAGAGCCTAATGATAATACTGTTCTCTCATCATAGCCTTTAAAATAGCTTTCCCAGTACTCCTTCTGAGCATCCTTGTCCTGCTTCTGGCTCCATTTTATAAATTCCTTAAACCTATTCTTTTTGACCCTTACAAGCTCTTTTCCCTTGGCAATAGAATTGCAAGCTTCAATAAATTCCTTTATTAATATTCCGTTGCTCCACCCATCATACAGCATATGACTGTAGGTAACTATCAGCTCATATTTATCAGCTTCCAGCTTTACTGCTGTTATTCTTAGAGGTTCACTGGAAATATCAATCCTTCTGGTATAGTCTCTTTTTTTAATACTCTCAAGCATATCTTCCTTTTCAGAAGCATTATAATGAGATATGTCCAGTTCCATAAATGGCAGCTCGTATTCATGAAGTACAATTTGCAACGGCTTATCCAGCTTATTCCATCTAAATACCGTTCTCAGCATTTCATTATTAGATGCCAATGTATTCCATGCTTCTTTTATTGCAATAATATCCACCTTGCCTGACACTGTTAATGATAGCTGTTCCAGATATTGTTCACTGTCCGGGTTGCTTAGATAATGAAAAAGCATACCCTCCTGCATGGGGGTTAAGGCTAAAATATCTTGTATATTTGCTTTACTAAACATTTGTGATTTTTCCATCCGATATCCACTCCGTTCTGAAATATGTAGTGCAGAAAATTACAATATGCTTAATGCTGCTAATAAAATAGCAATTACTAAATAGAAATTTTTAAGAATATGTGACAAATAGCAACACAAAATAAAGTTACGAAATTACTCGTTACATATGTCGTTTTATTCATTAGTAATATTAACTATTAGTTTTTATATTTATTTCAATTTTACATCATAATTATATGTTACGATAATTAAATTAATATTACTATACTGCTTTTATGTTTCTATAAGCTGTTATTGTCGTATATTGTTGAAATACGCTGTATTTCAGAATATTTTGCACTTTTTTGTAAGCTGGCAAAATAGTAAAAAAGAACTATATCAATTAGCTGATTTGCTAATTGGTATAGTTCTTTCGTCATATATTCTTGTGCTATAGGATTTTACTAATTTATATAATTTATCCCAAAGGCATTATCCCAATAGGTTTGGCTGTTTACATTATAGTATACTGCATATCTTATAGTAGCTCCTTGCTGTAATGGAAATGAGAAGCTCCATTTTTCGATGCCATTTGCCAGCTTGCTATTATAGGTTGCTGTCGCTTCTTTCGTAGTTATCCAATTGTCTGTGGTATATACTACCTTGACTGTCTTTGAAAATGCTAAGTTTTTTAGATATATACTACCGCTAAAATTACTGCTGCTTCTTGTAGTGCTTCCTAGTGATACATTACTTTGACCTAGTACAAAGTTTTTTGTACTATTATCCAGATAATAATCTGCTCCTGAGTTATTATCCCAGTACGTCTGCCCATTTACTGTATATTTTACAGCGAACTGAATGGAAGGTGAGCTAAGCTCCTGTTCAAAATACCATTTTTCATAGTCTCCAAAGCTGCTTCTTATATATTTTGCATTTAAATCCTGCCAAACCCCATTTCCTGTTGTATAGTGAATGGAGACAACTTTGGTATATGCGATGTTTTTTAAATCTATATATCCAGAATATAAGTATCTGCCTGAGGCTATTTGATTACAGCTCGCACTTAAAAGCTTTACATTATATGTGTTAATAGTCTCTGTAGCCTTGACATCTGACATAAGCCATGTAAAGGCATTTGGAAACCTCATGCTCCAATAGTATTCGCTGTGTGTACCATTAGGGTCTATGACAAAGTTAATATCACTGCTGGAAAATCCTGAGCTTAACATAGTGTTATATACATTTTGAGTATCTACTACAACACTTTCGTTACTTCCCTCCAGCTTACCGGCATCAAGGTATACTTTCATTGAATAGCTTTTTCCTGTGTCTCTTATGAAATTGTGCAGCTCTGTTCTTGCGAACCAGAAAGAGCTTGAGAAAGCACCCACCTTGCTGAATATATTCTGATACTTTAAGCCTGTATAATATGATATAAGTCCTCCCATGGAGCTTCCTGCTATTGCTGTGTTCTGCCGGTCCTCTAAGGTTCTATAATTCTGATCGATGTATGGTTTTAGAGTATTCACAATAAATTCTGCGTATTTGTCACCTTGTCCGCCGCCATACTCACTGTTTGTCCAAGGAGAATATTCATTTATCCTGTTTACTCCGCCGTTGTCAATTCCTACTATTATTACTCCATTGCTTTTACCATTTCTAAATAGCTTCTGCACTGTCTCGTCTACATTCCATTCTCCCGAAGAAGATGTAGCATTATTAAAGATATTTTGTCCATCCTGCATGTATAAAACAGGGTAGCTTTTACTTGAAGTATAGTAGTCTAGTGGCAGGCAGATTCTTATAGTTCTATATCTGTTAAGCTGGGGCATATAAAAGTTGTTTATTGTCTTTATTATGCCTGATTCTGTGTGCCCGTTAAAATCCAGCCAGTTTTGTACTGTATTTTGTATTGTGTCACTGCTAGTCCAAGCTGTATAGTTTCTGTTTTGTATGGGTTGTCCTGAAAGGCTTACTTCTCCATTATCCCAACTGCCTCTGGTAAATTTGTATTCTATTCTTGTTCCAATGTTAATATTAATGCCTATTTCGTATGTAAAGTCTGTTATTTTTTTCAGCTTAAAGCTTTCATCCTTCGGATTCCAGTTGTTAAAGCTGCCTGTAATATATATATTTGCGTTTTCTGGTGTGTGCATGGGGACACTAAGCCTAATGGTCAAAAGCTGTGTATTTGCATGTACATTTATTACAAATAATTGTGAAATAATTAGGTTCAAGACTAATAAGCATAAAAAGCCTTTTTTAATATAACTCATGATTACCCCCTATTATGTATATATTTAGGATACTTTAAGCATTTAAGAGTAATGCTATTGTATATCCTATTTATATTATACTATCATATCTAAATTTGCCTAATCAACATAATTCTGTAAATACTTAAGTAAATGAAGTAGTAATATAAAAGAGACCATACCAGTCAATAATCTTCTTACCGATATAGTCCCTCCTACTTCATATGATTTTATATAATACTATCTGCTTTTCATTAATGCTTAAAATGTCTAACTCCTGTAAATACCATTGATATACCCTGCTTATTGCACTCATCTATAGAATCCTGATCCCTCATTGCTCCTCCGGGCTGTATTATTGCTTTTATGCCTGATTTTGCTGCTGCTTGTACCACATCGTCATAGGGAAAAAATGCATCGGAGGCTAATACCGCTCCCTCAGCTTCCTTGCCTGCTCTTTCAAGACTCATTTCTGCCGCCCATATTCTGTTGGTCTGTCCGGGGCCTATGCCTAGTGTCATGCCATCCTTGGCAATTACTATTGCATTGGACTTTACATGCTTTACAACCTTCCATGCAAACAGCATATCCTCCATTTCCTTATCTGAAGGTCTGTTTTCTGTAACACACTTTATATCTGCCATATTAAAATCCTTATTATCAGTGTCTTGTATTAATATCCCGCCGCTTACTTTTTTAATATCAGTTTCCTTAGTATTTATATGCATTATATCCTCTAGCTGCATTATTCTGATATTCTTTTTATTTTTTAGTATTTCAAGTGCCTTGTTGCTATATGAAGGAGCTATGACTATCTCTATAAATATTTTGTTAATCTCATCTGCTGTTTTTTCGTCTACCTCTCGGTTAAATGCTACTATTCCCCCAAATATAGATATGGGGTCTGCGTTATGAGCCTTTATGTATGCGTCGTATATATTGTCTGCTGTGCCTACTCCGCATGGATTGGCATGCTTAACCGCAACTACCGTGGGCTGGGAAAACTCTTTTAGGGTTTTTAGTGCGCCATTTGCATCATTTATATTATTGAAGGAAAGCTCTTTACCATGAAGCTGTACTGCATTTGTCAAGCTTCCCTTTTCTATTGTCATTTCTTTATAATAGGAAGCTGGCTGATGTGGATTCTCGCCATATCTCAGGTCTTGTGCCTTTTCGTAGGTCATGGTTATTATGTCCGGGTACTTTGGCAGCTCTGCTTTTTCCCATAAATAATTGGCTATCAGGGCATCATAGCTGGCTGTATAAGCAAATACCTTTGCACACAGCTTAAACCTTGCAGCTTCCGAGGTATCTCCATTTTGTTTGATTTCCTCCAATACAGCGTCGTAATCATCAGGATCAACAACAACTGTTACATATTTGTTGTTCTTGGCTGCTGCACGAAGCATGGAAGGACCGCCTATGTCTATATTCTCAATAGCTTCCTCCAGCGCAACCCCAGGTTTTTGTATTGTCTGCCTGAATGGATACAAATTCACTATTACTAAGTCTATGGTGTTAATATCAAGTTTTTTCAATGTGTCCATATGTTCCTGATTGTTTCTTATGGCAAGCAGTCCCCCATGTATTCTGGGATGCAGGGTTTTTACTCTGCCGTCAAGACATTCTGGATAACCTGTAATATCTGATATTGCTGTAACCTTGATTCCTGCCTCCTGCAAAGTCTTTGCAGTACCCCCAGTAGATATTATTTCAATGTCCATGGCAGAAAGCTCCCTAGCAAGCTTTACTATACCTGTCTTATCAGATACGCTTATTAGTGCCCTCTTAATCATTGATACTCCCCCCTTGTAAAGATTTTAATATTTCAACTTAAAGCACAGTCTTGTGTGTCTTAAGCTCTATACCTAGTAAGCATCTATAACATTATCTATTTTAATTGTGTAACCATTTACAAATATTTCAGCCTTTTCTTGGGTATGACCTAGTAATCTGTATTCTGTATCCACAAATGTTTCTTCCAAATCCAAAGTGCTGTATACCTCTAATATTATGCCGCCATATTGAGGGATAAATAGACTTTTTTGATTTATGTATTCATTAAATTTAAAGCCTATAGTACTACCTAAGCACATTTTACTAATCGCCGCTGCCAAGCCTCCGTATCCTACAGTGCACGAGGATAGTATAAGGCTCTTATCTGCCAGCTCCTTGACCTTCTTAAAATTATTTAAGAGCTTTTCTATATCAAGGAGTCCATCGGATTTTTTTGTGGCTTGAAGAAAAACTATATTACTTCCAATATTTTTAAATTTTTGCGAAATTATTTTATCAGAATCTATGGCATTTACAGCAATTGCACAAAAGGATACATGCATATTAATATATCCAAAAGTGACTGCTATATTATCCATTGAAGCAAGCTCTGTTATCTGCAATTGGTTTTGGGCATAATAGGCTCCCAATAGGGCACTAAAGGGCTTTCCGCATTTTATAGGGTCTTTACCGAGCTTGTCATAGTTTTCCTGTAAAGTTAGTCTTAGCGAATTGTCGTCGCCGCCTAGTGTAATCATTTTCGCAACTGCTTCAATTACAGCATAGTATGCTCCGTGGAAGGGGCTCCACTTTTCCATATTTGAGTTGCATCCATATGCAGCTAGTACCTCTGCATTTGTATTTGACTTTACAGCCGACAGCCTGATTATGGCTTTTTCTGCTGCAATAGCTTCAAAATTACTTATCCATGCCTTAGATAAGTCACTGTAGCTGGCTTTTACTGCATACGGTATATCACCCAGACAGCACTCCCGTTCTTTTGGTGCAGCAATTTTTACCCAAACGCTTTGCTGTATCATGTTATTATTGACAGCTTCTGGGACATCTGTAGTGCAGATATTTTCTTTGTTTGAATAAGCTCTGATTACTCTGCCATATGCGTATTGATAGGATCTTTTATATAGCTGGAAAGCATCCTTTATGGGTTGTGAGTATAAACCAGATTCTATATAAATACTATTTATAGTCAATTCTACTTGCGGTTTGGATGTCTCAGACTCCTCATTATCTTTGTCATTTAATCTATATAGCACTTCTACCATCTCTGGAGCTGTAAAACTCGTATTTTCTTTCATATCCTCATACCTCAAATTTTCCCAAGTATAATTCCCTCAGCTCTCCTTTTAGGAGGTAAGGAACTGATTTAAGACTTTGTATATCGCCAGCTCCTAAGAGCAGCATCAATACCTTTGTTTGGTGTAGGATTTGCTTTAGCAGATTTTCAGCAGCTTCATAGCCGTTATTTAGCAGAGTTCTTAATATTGCACCGCTTATAGCTGTGATATTCGCACCCATGCATAGTGATTTGACTATTTCCTCTGCATTTGTAATTCCTCCAGAGCATATAATATTCATTGACTTTCCGAGCCTTCTGCACTCCAGCAGACTTAGTGCTGTAGGTATTCCCCAATTACTTAACAGCTCACAGCTTTGTTCTTGGTTTCGTGCATTTTCTATTTCAATGAAGTTAGTACCGCCTTTTCCACCTATGTCTATATATGATATTCCTATATTTTCAAGCTTTTTAGCTGTTTCATAGGACATGCCGAAGCCTGTTTCCTTTACTATTACTGGTACTTTCATCCTGCTTGCAAGCAGATTAATATTTTTTAGTACCCCCTTAAAGCTTCTGTCCCCCTCCTGCATACACATCTCCTGAGGAACATTTAGATGAAGCTGTATGGCATCTGCATTCACCATATTTATCGCCCTTTCTGCTTCATCATAGCTGCATTGAGCACTTAAATTGCTGATAACTATGCCAGACTTATTTATATCCCTTACTATTCTAAAGCTTTCAACAGCTTCATGATTTTGCATAGCTATAGTTTGTGATCCCACAGCTATAGGCAGATTAAATTTATCTGACAAAATAGCGAGATTTTTATTTATTTCATATGTATAGGGTGTACCCCCTGTAACAGCATTTATCATTAAAGGAAATAATATTTCCCTATCTAGGAAAGTACATTCCACTGATATATCGTTAAAATTTAATTCAGGAAGAGAATTGTTTTGTATAACTACATCCTTGAAGCCGTTATTTGAAAAGCTGTTTGAAGCTAAAAAACACTGTATATGTTCATCCTTTCGTTTTGCTCTTATTTCATCCCTGATTGGTCTATCCATTTAATCACCCTTCTTTAATGGGAGTTATCAAATAAATATGCACCTTTGTAAAATTATCGGCATATAATATTAGCACTCCACAAAATCCATATCCGTTTATATAGATAATACTATATATTCCCTTTAAATTATAGCCCTAGTGACGGCACACAATGCTATTGTGCTTAATTATTTTATTTTGATAACAGTTTTATATTTATTAACATAAAATGTAGTAAGCAAGAGTAGGGGGGATTGTTATGGCTAACTTCGAAAAAGAACTACTAGCCCTACTAGCTACTGAACCCTTTGTCAAAATTGGCAGAGCTAGTACTTTGAGAATTGCTGAGGTTGATGCAATAATTGCAGTTCTTGTCAAAATAGGTATTCCTTTTGATTTAATATATTCACCAGGTACAAGAAGGTTAGCTGCTGCAGCCGAGCTTACTATTCATATAAATCCAACTACAAGACTGACCTATACTATCAATTTCGAAGCAGGAGGAAGCTTATTTACAACAGTAACAACCTAAAAGTGCAGTTTATCTGTTTTCAGATATACTGCACTTTTATATAAATTACTTTACCTTATCTATTTCCTGCTGCCAAAGCCTTTTAAAATCCTCATAGCTTCTTAAGCCCAGCACCGACGGAAGTATCTGACTCAAATACTCTCTATATACTGTATCATTTTCATGTCCAGTACCCTCAAGGCTGGGCATTTGGGCAAGTCCGTTCAGTATAGTGTCCAGCACCTGTTCGCCGTATTTATCTATGATAAAGCTTATTACAAGCTCAGAATTTATATAGTAGTTTCTTATGTCCTGCATATCTGTAAGCTTTTCAAGTTCTATGCTTTCAAGCTGTTCTATGCTCATAAGCCTGTTTTTAGCTGACTGCATGACTGAGGCATAGCTGCGCCTTGTGACATCCTCATAATTGGTTGCCAAGCCCTCTGCCAGCCAATATGCAACATTACCCTTGGCTTTTGTCATTGTAAATAGGTGCACCAGCTCATGCCTTACTATATAAGCTATTGAGCCTACGTCCTCCTTGCCTTTGGCTATAAACATCCTGATGGATTCTCCAAATTCATACCAACCTGCACATGCCCACATACTAAGCTTTATGGACTGTCTCAGCTCTTCTTTGTGGTCAAACATCTTTATTACAATTTTCCGCTCTGGCTCCAGCTTCCACCTGTCAGCAAATTCTTTGTATATGGGTTCAAGCTTTTGTAACAGTTCTAAGGCAAGCTTTTTATTTTGCTCTGTATATTTCACTATAAAATGTTCATTGTATACCTCTTCGAAATAATTCCCTGCATCGTATATTCGCTCAAATATTTTTATAAAGCGTTTAAAATACTTTACAGATATCTTCTTCCCGTCTCTGTGGTAGGACTGCTCAACTTCAGCTTTGCAGCTGTTGTCATCTATTTCAGCAATACCTAATAGCTTAATAGAAAAATCCTGAACCGGCTCCAGCTTTAAGTCATTGAACCAGTTGATTTGTTCTTTTATAAGCTCCAGATCTGCTGGGTTTATTAGTGAAATATATTTTTCCAGATTAAGTTCTTTTATATATTGAATTTGTTGTGCGATTATATCTGTGATTTGGTTTTTTATGTTGTCTTCTGCTTGCCCCAAGGCTGCGTTATTTGGGAGCGGCTGCTGGGGCAGGATGTTTTGCTGGAGCTGACAGGCTGTGGTTAGTAGTATTAGTATGGTTAAGGTTAGGGATATTAGTTTTTTCATTGGATTTTCCTCCTGCATTTGGGTAGTTTTATTATAGCTTAAACCTCCAAGTCTATACCTAATTCCTCGCATATATCCTTTGTAAGCTTGGCTAATGGACGTTTGTTTAAATCATCATCTGTTATATAGTTACCAAAAATAATTCTTAATATCTCCTCCCTTGAAGCAAATAAGTCTGTAAACTCCAGCAATTCTTCTATATTGCTTTCGTTATATATGATAGCCTTCTTTATCAGCTCTTGTACATAGTCAGTATGTGCATTGTATAGTTCCTCTAAATGGAAGGATTTTATTGAGTTTTTTATCTGTTTACTTTTGTCGCAGTCATTTTTTACTTTAATATTAATTTCAAAATCCTTAGAATCACCTGTGAGAAATTCTATTCTCCTTCCTTTTATGCTGAATTTAGCGTCCTTCGAAAATTCTTCCTCAAAGGGATAAATATGCTTATTAGTATATGCGTCTATCTGCTTCTTAAATCTTGAATTGCAAATTTGACAGCTTGGTATAAAGTTATAAAGAGATAACCCTAAGACAGGATACTTTGATTTAAGGTAATAGTGGTCTACATCTGCTGTATTCTTTTCTTTATAGCTTGTGATGTACTGTCTGTTGCAATAGGGGCAGACATTAATATTTAGAGATTGCAGCAAGCTATGTCTATTCCATTCATCATCTTTATAGAATAAGCTGTAGTCTAATATGAACTCTAATATCCTATCTAGCTTTATACACATTCGCATTAATAGTTCTTCCAATTCTAAGTATTTACTATTTAATCTCATTTCTTTCTTTAAACTATCATTATCAGAGAGTATTGTAGCATCAGACTTATCTGATACAGCTTCGCTTAACTCAACAAATTCAGCGTCAAAGTACTCGTTTCCTATATCAGTAATATATTTTTTTATCATTTCTTTTTTTGAAGTCTGCTTCTTTTCATTTTTTATATAATCACAAAACCCCTCTACAGATGCCATAATCTGGGTTACTCTTTTAATACGCTCAATGCTATTATTATCTTTTAAATGCTCATTTTCCTTTAATGCCTCATACTGCATCAACGATTCATAATATAAGTCCATAATACTATCTATTTTGCATACTGCAATCTTGCAGGTACAACTGCCAGCTTTTTCTTTCCAGATGCAATAGTCATGCTTGTCCTTACAAGGATTATCAGAATTAAATGTAATTGATAAGTTTTTGTCTGATTCTTTTATATCTGCATTAAATAGATGCTGTAGACAATTTATATCCTCTTTATCAATAGTAACTATGCTATCCATTTTTCTTTTATCTGTATCCTCAACTACTTTAGCTTCTCTTTTCTTACTGCTTTTTTTGTTAGCTTTAACAATATATATACCATCGATACTCTTTTCAAATTCTGCTATTTGAGATTCTATTATCTTACGAACAAACTTACTATGCTTATCTTGAACCTTATCCCAATTAGCTATTTTATCTATATTAATTTTTATCATTGCTGTCACCGCTATCACTTAGCATACTGCTAATGCCTTTTAAAACATCTTTTAGTTCTTTCTCAAGACTGAGTAGCTTATAATTGTTTTCATTTACAGACTGGTTTATATTATTGTAAAGCTCTTCTATTTTGTTTTGATAAGCTTGAAGCTTTTTTTCTCTGTCCTCTATTTCTTGTGGAAATCTTTCGTAGTACATTTTATTAAGTTTATTTTTTATAATTTTTTCACCAATATTATCTATTACAAGCTTAGCCTTTTGTTTATTCATGTTCTTTTGTTTTTCACCATTCAAAAATCTCAAAACGCCGTTTATTTGTTGTCTTGCAAATTCTCCTCTAGTAGAATCCATAAAGAAGGAATTTTTCAATAAATCATGGATATTTGATCCGAAGGTGAGAAATTCACAGTTTCGTACCTGTGTTTTTCCGATTTCATCCTTGGTTAGTAATATTACATTATCTCTTAGAATATCCGATAGCATGTATGGTGAATGTGTAGAAACGATTATTTGAAAATTATTGTCTTTAAAATTAACAGCCAAAAACTCCATTAAATTCTGCATTAATCTTCTTGCCCATTCTGGATGCATATGTACTTCCAGTTCATCCAGTAAAAGAATAATATTCTTATATTTTTCTTTTGGGTTTTGATTAAGGCATTTATGTATTGCAGAATATACAGTTAATAAATATTTAAGTCCGTCTGATAAGTTGTTAAATTTTACGTCTAATATATTCCAAAATTCCATCTCAATATCATGTTTATCAATATAGCAGAAAGTATTTTCAAGCTCACCTAAAATATTATGATTGAAATTCTTATCTTTAACATCTATATCAATGGATGCTTGGTATGAATACGAAAAGTAGTTTATATCTATAGTTTTTATTAATTGCTCTAATTGTGCAATAAATTTTTCGTAGCATAATTTTATATCATTCTTGCTTCCTATATTATTTTGTTTTAATTTTTCTCTGATATTTATTATTATTTGCTTTATGTTATCATACTCTATGATTAAACTTTTAATATCTCCTTTGCACTTTTTTACACTATCTTCCAATTCAACAACTTCAGCTCTCACAAAATCTATTTCTATTCCATCCATAGAGTTTAGTACTTTTTCGAAAAACCTTAACATAAATACGCTTTTATAGATTTCTGGCTTTTGGGCATAATCAAAACCACAGCTCATATTTGGGTATTTTTCGGGTAGCAGTTTTATCTTATATTTGTTCTTTTCTGTAATAAAATCTTTTATTTCTATGCTAATATTAAGATTATTATTATAAAAAGATTGCTTATTATCGTCGTTATCTTCACCTTTATCACATAGATACTGAAACACATGCTGCTTACCACACCGTTTATAAGATAACCCAAATCTAGGTATGCCATATGGAGAATTATTTGCATTTGGATATAGATAGTTACCTGTGGTTTCTGCAATAGTTATATATTCTATATCATAGTTATCTAAACTTTTCTCTTGAAATTCGGTATTAGTATTAGTTGATTTAATAATAGTATATTGTCGAGAAAAATCCTTTTCTATTCCATACGCTCCACATACTTTACCATATATTTCAAATGCAACCTTATTACATTCTATAATATATTCAGACTTATTCCAATCATAATATATTAGTAAAAATTTTGACTGTTCACTTGTTGAATATAAGTCACCTATACACTGCAAAAAGGTAGACTTCCCTGTACTATTTTTCCCTACAAGTGCTGTCAGATTTATTATGTTTCCTCCATATATGCTGTTTGATGGGCTAGGCTTTCCCAGTTCTATTTTTTTTAGTGGAATTTTATATTATCAGCACTGCTCCTATAATCTAAAATGTCTGTAAATCCCAAGTCACTTACTTCAACATGGAAGCTTTTGTTAATATGAAAGCCTACCTTTTCTAAGCATCTAAACTCCTCAATCCATGCATATATCAGCTCTACTTTTTCATTCCTCATTTTGAATCCTCCCGATATGTTTTATTAACATTCGTGAATATCACATTTTTTTACATATGTACTATTATTATACGATAAATTTCAGCATCTGCATATTAAACAAATCTATATTGAACATACAAAATCTTAATTCACAGATTTATACACCCCCTATTATAATATTTTAGGACTAATGGGAATAATTATAATATAACTATAAGTTAAGTTAATATTTAATTGTAGTTTAGTTATAGTTAGCTTGTAGTTTCCTTATAGTTATGATAAAATAGGAGGTGAACAGGAGGAGATGTTTATGATTACTGAATATGAAAAGTTAAAAGCCATTGAGCACACAGAAAAATTAGCTTCCCTTCTCGTAAATAATGATGAAGGTGCATTATTTTATAAGATTTTTACAAATTTCATTACAAAGTCAAGTCCAATAAAAAAGGTAAACTTTAAGGAAAGTTCTATACGCAACAGCAAGGAGATGGTAAACAATTTAAGCGAAATGCTTAAGTATGTGGTTGCGGTAGCTGCTGATGGAGCTTCTCAAAAAATATATACTACAGGTCAGCTTTCAAAATACTTTGGGGTGTCTATTACGTCCATAAATAATTGGGTAAACGAGGATCGCTTTATTGGCATTGAAAGAACTGCACGCAATAAGCAAATTCGTATTCCTGAAAGTACAATGTGGCGTTCCGCTAATGGCGAGCTTATTTCAGTAAAAGAAATCATAGAAATGTGGAGTAATGAACATTCAAAACGTGATAGTATAACAAAAAACGAAGAGCTTATTTACTTACAAAACGAAGTCAATTTTTTTGAAAAAAAATATGGTGGTTCATATGAAGATACACTTAAAAAGAAAGAGCAGTTAACCGACTCGGAGCATTATGATAAGGACGAATGGGAGTATTTGCTAAAGAGGATACAGAAGTGACAAACTTACCTCCATCAAATCTTCCATTCCTCAAGAAAGCATATTGCGATATCATTGTAGATGAACGTGATACAGATCAGACAGGCAAACAGTCATCACCTATAGCACAAAGAAAATCATTTACCTTTACCGATGGCTCTTATATTTCTATCACCGAAATTTTTAAGAGTGGAAAGCTGGACTATTATCATTATGATTGGTTTTCTAAAAACAAGAAGCTTTTAATGAAGTTTCACAGCGAAGAACATACAGACAAAGCCTATCAAACAAGCACAGAACCCTTCCATATCCACGTACAAGGTATCATGGATGAAAAACGATTACCAAATCCAAGTTTTCAAGATTTAAATAGTGTATTGCAGTTTATACGCTGCTGTCTTTTAGTTATAAACAATTATAATAAATAGCATTAACTGAAACTTATTAGTCGATAAAAGCATTATTATAAAAATTTAAAATAGTCAAGCCCCTTTATAGCGAACAAACTTTATAATTTTAATTTCCAGTTTGTTGGCTATAAAGGGGCTTATTAAAATCTCAGTGCCTCTACTCAGACATCCTAAAATCACCCAAGGTATAGTACATGCCTGTTTCATCTATAATCTGATAAAACCATTCTCTTTGTTCCCTTTCAGGCAGCTTTTTGGTTTTGAAAATAGTTTTCAGTATTTCCAGTGCCTCCAGCATCTGCTCTACGGTTGGCTGTGCATGATCCTCATCTAGCTGCTGCTGCATCTGCTGAAGCTTTTTATATTGTTCTGCCACTCCTTTTTGGTATTCCTCATCATTAAAATTGGCGTTAGGAGTAGCTACTGCGGCAGCCATGCTTTTGGTTATGACATTGGAAATATCCTTTCTTGATTTCGTATCCTCTGATAAGAGTTCAAAAAGCTGACGTTTATCCTCTTTTGAGCCAAAGCAGAAGGTCTTTATTTCAGGTGTATTTTCTTTTACAAGGTTTGTTAGTATGTTTTTTGGTCCCATTTCTATTGCAACTGTTATTCCCTTGTTTTTTAGATACTGCATGGTGCTTTGCCACTGTACAGGACTTATAAACTGCTGGATTAGTGTGTCAGCTATTTTTTCCGGCTCCTTGTATGGCTTGCCTGTAACGTTGGTAATAACAGGCCATTTGAATGGATAATATGTACATTTCTCCAGCTCCGGCTTTAGTTTATCAGCAGCTGGTCTCATTAAAGGCGTATGAAAGGGTGCGCTGCCGAATAATGGTGTAATCTGGGCGTTCATACCCATTATTTCCTTCCCTGCTTGATCTACAAGCTCTTGATGTCCTGCTATTGCATATTGTTCTGGTGAGTTATAGCAATTTATCATTAATATTTTATCACTATTTGAAAGCCTTCTGCATATCTCCTCAATACCAGTCCTGTCAATACCATCTATCAGAGTCATTCCTCCCGTTTTGGCATCTGCAATTTCTTTAGTAAATAAGCCTCTTTGTCTTACAATTCTTAATGCATCAGAAAATTTAACAGCACCTGCACTAACTAACGCGGAGTACTCCCCAAGGCTGTGACCTGCGCAAAATAGAGGTGCTATACCAATTTCCTGCATATAAACTCTATAGGCTGCGATGCTTGCCGTAAGCAGTGCCGGCTGTGTATTCTCAGTTTTTGAAAGCTTCCCCAAAGTGCCCTCAAAGCACAGCTTAGCCAAGTTAAATCCTAGTACATCGTTAGCTTCTTCAAAGGTTTGTTTTGCTATTATATACTCATCATAAAGAGATTGAGCCATTCCCACATATTGTGCACCTTGTCCTGTAAATAAAAAAGCTATGCGCTCCATATATACACCTCTTCGTATTTTATAATTACTACCCATGATAATCATATTATAGCAAAACTAACTGATTTATGTACATATAAATATATAAAGTTACATGCCCTTTATAGCAACAGCATCTGAATAAAAAACTGAGTACAACTTTCTATATTTTCACAGCTAACTCTTTCGTTAGTTCCATGCATACATGTAAGCTCGCTAGAAGCAATTTTTATGGGTACAAACCTATAAATAGACTTGCATACATTTTCATATTTTTTAGCATCAGTTGCTGCAAGCACTATATAGGGCGCAACCAAAGCATCTGGGTATAATGCGTTTATTACCTTTTCTATAGCCTTGTATCCTGCTGTATTCGTAGAGGATATCAGTGAAGGCTCTTCAAGCCTGAGAGGATTAATTTCCATAGAAATTTTTCTGTTAACCTTTTTAATATGCTGTATCAGCTCCTCTGCCGACTCACCTGGAGTTATTCTAAAATTAAAGGTTGCCGCCGCCTGCTGAGGCAGAACATTTGGCTCCATGCTTCCATAAGCCATTGTTGCGGCTGTTGTAGTTCTTAAAAGGGCATTGCCGGACTTTGTTTTGGAATAAATCAGCATAAAAAGTGGTTTAAAAAGCCACATATTTGCAAGAATCACTTTATTTATACCTGTCATTTCAGGACCTATGATCTTCAAGAACTGCTCTATGGGTTTACTCAGCTTTAGAGGTCTTTGATGCTTTTCAAGATTATTTATTATCTGTGCCGCATAGCCAAGAGATGTATGCTTTGGCGGCATGGAAGCATGCCCCCCCTCTGCTTTTACACATACCTGTATATTTGCAAATCCTTTTTCTCCAACTCCAACTAATGCAATGGGTTTATTTACGCCGGGTACACTCCCCTCTACAATAGCTCCCCCTTCGTCAAGAACATAATCAAATTCCAGACCCTGCGCTTCCAGATATTCAGCTATTTTAGAAGCCCCCTCTTTTCCGCCCACCTCTTCGTCATGACCGAAGGCAAGATAAACATCTCCTGCTGGTTTATGTCCTTTTTCAAGCAGCACTTCTACAGCTTCCAGAATTCCGATCATAGTAATTTTGGTGTCAAGAGTTCCACGTCCCCATACAAAACCGTCCTTTACCTGTCCTGAAAATGGAGCTTCACACCAGTCCTTCTCTGTGCCTTCTTCAATAGGAACAACATCCATATGAGCGGTAAAGAGAATGGGCTTTTTGTTTTTATCCGTTCCCTGCCACTTGTATAACAAGCTGTACTTATTTATTTTGGTCAGCTCCAGCTTTTTATGAACCTGCGGAAACAGCTCGGCTATTAGTGAATGGTATGCTTCAAAGACATCGCAGTCGGTATCTTCCTTATTACTGCGGGATATGGTAGGTATCTGTACTGACTTTGACAGCTTGCTCGCCAAACGCTCTTTATCCAAGCTTACACAATCGAGACTTTTGCTGATTATATTTTTAGTATTTTTGAATCTGAGAGTCTTAACTAATATAACGAGTATTATAAAAGCTAAGACAGTTAGAAAGTAGTATACAATATACATAATCGCACCTCTATTCATTAAAGGACTTTATAAAGCCTTTTTTGTACATTTGCTTAGCTGACAGAACAGAGATTAATCCCATTATGGGAATGAACAGCCCGTCAGAGCCGTTGGGGATGGGTAGTAAACCAAAAATAAGTATGATTAGTACTATAGGTACAACAGCCAGCTTCCACTGCTTGCTAATCCAATAAGCACCTAAAGCACCAAATAAGGCTGGCATAACATTTTCCAGTGCTGGCTGCAATACTTCTGCCTGAAGTATGGGCTGTAGGGGTTTAATTGCAAGCATGCCCAAGAAAACAATAATTACTGTCACAATAGAGGAAACGGCTACTGCAATTGCAGCTATAACTTCTCCTTCCTCTGTCTGGGGCTTGACACCTGCATTATCCATAGCTGTTAAAGCGCAGGGTACTTTAAGATTGGCAACATTACCTGTAACAAAAACCAGATAAGAGGCATTTATTCCAAGCATAGGTGTATAGGTCATAAATTCTGCCACAGAAATTGGAATATATACCATACATACCATTAATAAGCCTTTAATAAGTCCA
>CALGKJ010000124.1 GCA_937930535.1 uncultured Clostridia bacterium | reverse complement strand
ACATACAGCAACATATACTTGGGATCTAAATTTAGGAAGACTTACAAAGATAACAGATATTAATGGTAATGATACAACCTATACCTACGATAGCTTGGCAAGACTATTAACTGCATCAACAGCAGATGGAGGCAAAGTTACCTATGAGTATATAAGCTTTGGAAGTCCTACAGCACAAAAGGTAAAAGCAAAGGTTGACGATGGAACCACAGACGGACTTTGGAGTGAAACATACTACGATGGACTGGGAAGAGCCTATGCTACAAAAGCAGAGGGTGATATAAATACAAGGACAGACTACTTTGAAGCAACGACAAGTCCGCTGAAAATCTATAATGCATATAAAACAGGAGATGCATTGAAGGTAACGCAATACCAATATGATGGATTAGGAAGAGCTTTAAAAGTGACGTACCCAGATGGCACCTTTGTGCAGAATATCTATGGAGCTAATAAGACCACAAATATAGATGCTAACGGTAATAAAAGAGAAATAACAGTAGACGTATACGGAAGTACCATAGAAGCAAAAGAAGTAAATGGATCAAATTCATCAGAATTCGTAACTACAACATATATCTACGATATACTTGGAAATCTGTTGGAAATCAATGATCCTAACGGTAAGAAAACAACTATAAAATATGACTCTTTAGGAAGAAAAACAGAATTTACAGATGTGTATTCAGGAACTACTACTTATACCTATGATGATTTAGGAAACCTGACAAAGACAATAGATGCAAACAATGTAACAGTAGAATACACATATGATGCATTAAACCGCATAAAAGAAAAAAGATACAGCGACGGAACAAAGGTAATATGGAACTATGACGAAACCACTACAACAAATGGAAAAGGAAAAATGACAAGCGTAACCTTCCCGGGAGGTTCTGCAAAGGTAAGTGCATATGATAAGCTGGGAAGAATAGTATCACAATCAAGAACAGTAGATACAACAACAGCAAATGTAGGATATACCTATGATATAGCAGGAAGATTAAAAACAGTGACTTATCCAGATAGCGAAGTAGTAACCTACAACTATGATGCAACAGGAAGACTAAGCAGCATAAATGGATATGTAAATTCCTTCTCATATGACATAGCAGGAAACATGACATCAGCAGTACTAGCCAACGGAGTAACAGAAAACTATACTTATGATGCAAACAGCTTAGAATTAAAAACCATAGGAATAGCAAAAGGAACAACTAATATATTTGATTCAAGCTATACCTATGACAATGGCAAGAGAATAACAGCAATAACATCAACCAGCAATAATCTTGCTAATATCAGCCTGAGCTATGACTACCTAAACAGGCTTAAAGCAGTAAGTAACAAACAAGCACAGACCTTCAGCTATGACAAGGTAGGAAACATAACAAACAACTCAAAGCTGGGAACATACAGCTATACAAATACAAGCAGACCATACGCAGTAACAGCAGCGGGCGGCAAGAGCTTTACCTATGACAATGTAGGAAATATGCTTACAGGAGATGGAAGAACATATGTATGGAATCCAGATAATCTGACAAAGCAGATAACCATTGGAACAGAGGTAACAAGCTTTGTATATGATGAAAATGGAGACAGAGTTAAAAAGAATGGCAAAAACGGTACAACCTACTATTTCGGCAAAGTATCAGAAAGAGATGCATCAGGCTTTACAAACTATATCTATGCAGGAAGCAAGCTTATAGCAAAGAAAACACCAGACAGTAAGAAGTACTGGTATCACAACAACCACTTAGGTTCAGTAGCAGCAATAACAGATAGTACAGGTACACCAGTGAAGAAAATGGACTATGATGTATTGGGAAAAGTAATAGGAGCAACAGGAACCCTAAAGGACAGCCGACAATTTGCAGAAACCAGCAACGACAGTGAAACAGGCTTAGACTATATGGGAGCGAGATACTATAGCTCAGATCTGGGAAGATTTATATCAACAGATACAATACTGCCAATAGGCAACCTGACGGGTTCGCAAATACGCAACAGATACTCCTATGCTAATAACAACCCAATAAGCAATATAGACCCAAGCGGACATCTATATGTATCAAAATCAGGATTAACACAGGACACAAATAAGTGGGCATTTGACTCATATAAAAAGATGAATACAATGCTTGTAAAGTCCAATTATGAGTCTCAAATGTTCTCAGCAAAGCTAAACAATAACTCCTTCCAAGCATACAATGCACAATTAACTTATAACTATCAGATGAAGGCTATAAACAGCAAGGTGTATGTACCAGAACCTACATGGACAGGAATACAGCTTTCAGCACCAAGCACTCAAACACCCAGCTATGCGGCAAGTACAAATACTGCATCCGGAAGTACAACAACCTCAATAATCAGTCCTGTTAGTGCTGCAAGCAGTGTGGGAAGCAGTGCAGAGGTTCCGAAGCAATGGTCTCAAACCCTTGACAGGATAGGCAGCTCATATACAGTAGGTCAAATGTATAATCTAGGCGGCACTATTATGAGGAATACAGCAATTATGACACCTAGAGTAGATAATACAAGAGTTGAACACTCCTTTTCCGGAAGCATATCAGGGACAAAAGGACCAGTTTCTGCAACCTTGGTAGGAGGACAAGGTTTAACCTTTACAACCCCAAGCGGAGTGTCAATGGGAGTAAGCAGAGATGGAAGGACATTGGAGTTAAATGGAGGATACAACTGGACATTAAATAACAAAGGTGATGACTTGGTAGGAGAATCCATAGGTTCCATGGGTGCATATGTAGGGATTTTTGGCAATACAAGAAATGAGAGAGGAATAGATGCAAGTGCAAGTGTAAATGTTGGACCTTTCTCAGGTTCATTCGGTTATAGAGGAACTGTAAAAACAGTACCTTACCCATCCAACAACAGAAGGGGCTTTTAGCTTTAAAACCTAAAATAGAATATAAGGATTAAGTTATAGAGAAACAACTTCGCAATTTAACATTTTCAGTTGTTTCTTCCTAAGAGTTAAGACACTTTAAAGAAAAATATTTCTAACTTTAAAGTGTCTTGGCTATAAATTTATTCCTTTTTGTTATTACAGAACTACAAATTGAAAATGATTTTAAAAACATACATAGCTTAAGTTAATTATCAGATCTTATAAACATATCATATTATTTACTTTGCAGAGTCATTTCAATAGTCAATAAATTAAATGTAATTCTTGTCTTAATTTCAAACTCTAAAACTCAAATACTTTTCTTTGAGAGCAGCTAATCTTTTGTAAGAAATAATTGAATAAATTTAAGTTTTAAGCTAAAAACCCTATATTAAAGGGAAATATCGAAATTTAATAAGCGGGTAATTTATAAATACTATCGGATGGGGGTGATATAGAAAAGCGAATAATAATATTAAATAAAATAATTAAATAATACAAAAGGAGGAAGGAACTAATGATGAAAAGCAAAATCCAAAAGCTATTATCACTTTTACTGGCTATTATTCTCATTGGACAGGGGATACCAGTAATAGCATCAAGTGGAGGAGCAGTATCCTCTATTCCAGCAGCAATAGGGAATGGGGAACACTTGGCGGATGTAGAGCAGTCAACAGGGATGATGAGTACCTCAGTAGACATTGAGGTACCCAAATATCGTGGATTAGAACCAGTAGTGAGACTTCAATACAGCTCATCGGGCTCAAATAGCTGGGTTGGAGCAGGCTGGGGAGTTATAGGAACATCCTTTATAGTAAGAGGCTCAGATAATGGAGGTACTCCCGTATACAACACAAATGACAAGTACTACATGGACGGACAAGAGCTGATACCAGATACAAGCCTAGGGGGAACACATAGTACTAAGCATCAAAGTTATAAAAAAATAACCTTTGATTCCTCTGCAAACAAATTCTATGTCGTAGAGGGAAATGGTGTTAAATACACCTATGAAGCAGTACATACAACAGCAAAGGGAATCTTTAAATGGGGTTTGAAAAGGGTAGAGGATTTAAATGGCAACGCAGTAAACTATTATTATTGGAATGATGGCGGCAATGAAGTATATCTGGATAGAATAGAATACAATGGAAATGTTATAAAGTTTTATTCAGAGACAAGACCAGATAGTATAAGCTATGCAAATGGAACGGGCTTATCATATATGAATTACAGGCTGAAGACTATAGAGATTAAGGTAGGAAGCAGCAGAGCAAGAGCATATAAGCTAAGCTATACAACAAGTGCTAGTACGCAAAGATCCGTACTTATAAGCTCTCAGCAGTATGGAAATGATGCAGTATTAGATGCAAGCGGAACAATAACAGGCGGAACATCATTACCTGCAATAACCTTTCAGACAACAAATGCAGGCGTAAATGGAGATTACTCATTGAATGTTCAGGAAAATATAGGTTGGGAATACAAAGCGGAAGATGTATTCTTGACTGGAGACGTAGATGGGGATGGTAAAACTGATTACATAAGAATAACTGGTGTTGATGCAAATAGTACATATGGCTATAAACATGTTGGAATTTATGTGGCTTTTTCACAAGGAAATGGTGCATATACAGTAAAATTGCAAGAATTAAGTTGGGGATGGAACATCAATTATCAGTGGATGATGGGTGATGTAAATGCCGATGGAAAATCTGATATTATGTTGGTAGCGCAAGTAGGTCCAGATGCAGAGGCAAATTACTTACATTATCATTTACATGCGCTGATATCAATTGGAGACGGAACATATCAACTTACAGGATATCATATATCTTGGGGATGCGTTGCCAGCTATCAATGGATGCCGGGAGATACAAACGGAGACGGCAAAACGGATTTTATATTAATAGCAAAAGTAGGTGCTGATGCAGATGCAAATTATGAGCATTATCATATACATTCATTATTATCCAATGGTAGTGGAGATTATACTGTTACTGGTACATCTATAAGCTGGGGATATAACCCTAATCACAAATGGATGATAGGTGATATAAATGGGGATGGTAAATCAGATATTATGGTGGTAGCACAAGCAGGTGCAGATGCAGAAGCAAATAACATGCATCATCATTTACATGCATTGATGTCTAACGGAGATGGAACATATCAGCTTACAGGATATCATATATCTTGGGGATGGACTTCCAGCTATCAGTGGATGCCGGGAGATACAAATGGAGACGGCAAAACTGATTTTATACTGGTGGCTAATGTAGGTGCTGATGCAGAAGCGAATTATGAGCATTATCACATTCATTCCGCTTTATCTCATGGAGATGGACAATATAGCTTGACTGGTGCATGTAGAAACTGGGGATACAATCCTAATCACAAGTGGATGATAGGTGATGTCAATGGAGATGGTAAATCAGATGTTATGCTGGCAGCACAAGTAGGTCCAGAAGCCCATGCAAACTATACACACTACCATTTACATGCAGGAATATCAAAAGGAGACGGCTCCTATGACTGGACATTTAAAGACACAAATTGGGAATGGGACTCAAACAGTCAATGTATAGCATCAGATACAAACGGAGACGGCAAAACTGACTTTATGCAGGTTACGTTAGCACAGCCTGTTGCTGCTGCTGCAAGCTATAACGGCAATAACATAATAAGAGAAATAAAGGGTGCAGGAAATACTATACAAATAAGGTTTAGAAGTAATAGTAATGGTTTTAGTGATGAATGGCAGACAATATCATTGGGGGCGGGAACAGTATCAGGACAAGTTGTATATGCCAACAGTGCTCCAAATGTAACAAGCCCATCAGGAAACTATTCAGGACTAAATGCAGTTACAGGTGTAAGAGGTAATGGAAGCCGATTAGAATTTAAACTCCTTGTTAATAATGTCTGGCAGTGGATGGGAATGGATGTGCCAGGTGCAACCTTTACAGGAAGCTGGGAAGATAACAGCAGTGCAAAGGGTTTAAGAAATATAACTACAAATGGAAGTCAGATTTTTGTAGAATTAAGTACATTAACTGTAACTATTAATTGCAGCGGAATGATTGCATCGGGCGGTATAACTGGTCAAGCAAGTCCGAATATATTTGCATTCCAAAGCTCTGGTAACTCAATGTACTTTGTGATAAAGAATCATACATCAGCAGATAATTGGTCAGCATTATCCTTTAATCCAGCTAACGAAAGAAGATTAAAGCAAATAATCGGAAATGGACATAGTCTAAGCTTTGTTACGGAAGATTTAGCAAATGCAAATCAGCAAACACATACACTAACCTTAAGCGGAATAAGTGCAACAAATTCAACAACAATGGTTACAGGCAAATATGCTGTTGCATTGCAGGGAGCTAAAAACGGCATAGATATAATATATAATGATGTACCGCAATGGGAAAGGCTGATATTTAACAAGGATGCATCAACAAAGCTATCTACAGCAATAAGTGTAGGAGAAATACCAGACATAGTCAATAAGGTAACCAATGAATTTGGAGCAAGTACAGAAATAAGCTACTCATCCTCGTCAAATTGGCCCAACAGACAGATACCAGAGGGGATGATAATGCCTACAGTAAGCTCAATTAAAACCAGCGATGGCAAAGGCAATATGAGCAATATAAGCTACAGCTACAGCTGTCAAAAATTCGATGGTGTAAATAAAGCAATGATGGGCTTTAGATATGCAAAGGCTATACTTGATGCAGCAGGGAACTACTCAGAAATATATTTCAAACAAACAATAGCAAGCTCAGGCAGACCAGAAAGCACATATTTGAAAAATGCCGGCGGAAGCATATATAATTATTCTGTAAACAGCTATGCTGAAAAATCTACAAAGCCTTATACCTCAAATCTTACAGAGCAGAATGTATATGAGCAGAATCTGCAAGCTTCGGCAATACAGATACGTACACAATATGTATATGACGGGTACGGCAATATAACACAAAAGAATGAATATGGAAATGCCTCAATAACAGGTGATGAACGTACAATAGCAATAGGGTATTACCCAAATACATCAGCATATATTGTAAATGCCCCAGCCTATGAAGAGGTATTTACAGGAATAGGTACAGGTGGAACTAAGCTAAAGAGTACAAGATATATATATGACGCAAACACGGCATACAATACAGCACCAACAAAGGGTTTATTAACCAAAAGGCAATATTGGAACAATCAAAACAATCAATATATACAAGAAAGCTTCCAATATGACAGCTACGGAAATCTTACAAAAGTATATAATGCAAATAATAATCTGGTAAATGATATTACCTATGACAGTATCTATAAAATGTATCCAATAAAAGAAACTAATGCACTAGGACAATACAAGCAGAAGACCTGGAACTATACACTAGGAAAATTAGAAACAGAAACAGAAATAAATAATAACACAGCAAGCTACAGTTATGATGCATTAGGAAGAATAACCCAAAAGACACTGCCAAAGGGCTATGAAAAATATACTTACAGCAATTGGGGAAATCCATCAGCACAAAATATAAGAAAGAGTGTAGATGATGGCACGGCAGATGGACTGTGGGAAGAAACTTATTTTGACGGCTTAGGAAGAACTACAAGGATATTAAAGGAAGGCGGAAGCACCAAGGATACAATATACAGTGATACCTCAAAGAGAGTGTGGAAGGAATCGCTGTGGTACAAGAGCGGCGAAGCAGTAAAATATATACAAATGGCATATGATGGTATGGGAAGAATAACCCAGGAAGCATATCCAAACGGAGTAAACAAGAGAACAGAATATCTGTTAGGAAAAGTAGCTCAATATGATGAGCTAAATAACAAAAAGGAAACTCATTTAGATGCATATGGAAGAACAAATAAAGTAACAGAATACAATGGAAGTAATGGATATAATACCACATACAATTATGACCTGCTCCACAGGTTAACAAGTGTAGTAGATGCTAAGGCAAATACCACAACAATAACATGGAACTCACTAGAAAGAAAGATATCTATGAGTGATCCAGACAAGGGAACAACAAGCTACACCTATAACAATGCAGGAAGCGTATTATCAATAACAGATGCCAAGAATCAAACAATAACTTATGAATATGACGCACTGGAAAGAATGACAAAGAAAGTCTATCCAAATGCAGCAGCAGTAACATGGGTCTATGACGAAGCAGCAGCTGCAAATGGAAAAGGACGAGTAACCACAATAACCTATCCGGCAGGACAAACAAAGGTTACAGCCTATGACTACGCAGGAAACATAACAGCAGAAACAAGAAAGGTAGATACAACCAGCTACAACCTAGCATATGAATATGACAATATGAACAGACCAAAGTCAACAACCTATGGAGACGGAGAAAAGGTAAGCTACAGCTATAACAGCTCGGGACAGATGTCAGCAGTATCAAACTATGTAACTGCAATGAACTACAACTCAGGAGGAAGACTAACAAGCATAACCTACACAAACGGAGTAACAGAAAGCTTTACCTATAACGCAGACAGAGAGTGGATGAACACAGCAAACGTAAAGAAGGGAACAACAACATTGTATGATGCTGCCTACAGCTATGATAATGCAGCAAGAGTAACAAATATAGCATCCACAACAAACAGTCTGATGAATCTAAGCTTCACCTACGATGGAATGAACAGGCTGACAGGAGTAAGCGGAGCACAAACACAAAGCTTCACCTATGACGAAATAGGCAACATGCTGTCAAACTCAGCAATAGGAACATATACCTATGGAGATACAGCACATAAACATGCAGTAACAAAGGCAGGAAGCAAAACCTATGCATATGATGCAAATGGAAACATGACCTCAGGAGATGGAAGAACAATAAGCTGGGATTATGATAATATGCCAAGCTCAATAACAAAGGGCGGAGTAACAACAAGCTATGCATACGATGCAAACGGAATAAGAATCAAAAAGAGCAATGGAACAGAAAACACATACTACTTTGGCAGCTTAATGGAAAAGGATTCAACAGGCAGCATCAATTATATCTATGCAGGTTCAAGATTAATAGCAAAGAAACAGCAAAATGGAACAAAGAGCTGGTATCACCAAGATCACTTAGGTTCAATAAGATTAATAACTGACAGTACGGGAGCAGTAGTAAAGAAATATGACTATGCAGCATATGGAAAGATAGCACAAACAACAGGAACAGCAGCAAACAACAGAGAATTCGGAGGACAAATAGCAGACCCCGAAAGCGGACTGCTATACATGAATGCAAGATATTATGATTCGGAGCTGGGAAGATTTATATCAGCAGACAACGTAGTACCTGGAGGAATGGAGGAAGCAAATCCGCAAGCCCTAAACAGATATTCGTACTGCTATAACAATCCGATAACTAATATAGACCCAACAGGACATGAACCACAGCCATTACTGACAATAAAATTTGCACCGCAATTATATAAACTGGTTGACGAGGGCTATAACAATGGAACAAAAGGTCCGATCTGTATAACGCCAGTATCAGTGCATTTTGACAATGGAACAGTAAAAAGTGCATACTTGGTAACAATATCGGGAACAGAAATGGTAAAAAATCAAGCAACAGGAGTCATTACAGATCTTAGACAGGGCTTCCTATTTGAAAATGGGCTTTCAGTTGCAGTAAGAAGAGCAATAATGAATACAGTGCCTAAAAATTCTAACCTGATAATAGCAGGACACAGTCTAGGCGGAATGACTGCACAACATATTGCGGCAGATACAACAATAAAGAAAAACTATAATGTATTAAATACTATAACCTTTGGTTCACCATTAATAGGGGCAGCAAGCAGAGAAGGTACAGTAAGAAGATTAGCAGATTATAATGATCCTATACCATTATTAAGTGTAAATACATTATCACCATTAATAGTATGGCAATTAGGCGGATTGAATATTGAAGATGGAGGGTATTCAACAATTGATATTTTAGGTGCACACAGCAGCTATGGAAGAATGGATGAATGGGGAAAATATGATGCTGTTGGCAAAAAAGGCGGCAATACCTATTTTCAATACAATCCGCAATTAAGACAATGGTTTAAAGCACCTCTTCAATATTAGGAACAGACATGCATACTGGAATGGGAATAAAACCCTATTCCAGTATATGTATGTTTCTCTATAAGACCAAAAGCAAGTAAAATTGATAAAAATATAAAATAATATCATATAATACGCTATATTTTACGTCTTTATGTTGAACAATATACTTATAATATGTATAATTGATAGGTGTTTGAAATTTTTGTCGAATACCTATATAAATACCGATAAAGATTTTGCTTCTATCAAAATCAATGATCGATATTTATATTTGAGAGAACATGTATATGAAAATTGCTTGATGTAATTTCTTTAACGTGTTCTCTATATCAATTAATGTTTAAGGAAGTGTATTAATGAATATAAGAGAAGACTTAAGAAATATTGCTATAATTGCCCACGTAGACCATGGCAAGACAACACTAGTGGATTGCCTTTTAAAGCAAAGTGGTACATTTAGAGTTAACGAAAGTGTAGCGGAAAGAGTAATGGACAGCAATGATTTAGAGCGAGAAAGAGGAATAACTATTCTTGCTAAAAATACAGCAATTGAATTTAACGGTGTTAAAATAAATATAGTTGATACCCCGGGACACGCAGATTTTGGCGGTGAGGTAGAGCGTGTACTTAAAATGGTAGACAGTGTACTGCTGATTGTAGATGCAGCCGAGGGTCCAATGCCCCAGACCCGCTTCGTATTGAAAAAGGCTTTGGATCTGCATTTAAAGCCAATAGTAGTAATAAATAAAATAGATAGACCTGATTCAAGAATATCAGAGGTTATAGATGAAATAATAGACTTGTTTATAGAGCTTGGAGCAGATGACGATCAGCTTGAGTTCACTACTATTTACGCTTCTGCAAAAGCAGGCTTTGCAAAATATAGCCTTGAGGATGAGTCGGAAAGTATGCAGCCGCTATTTGAGACTATAATACAAAAAGTTGAGCCGCCAAAGGGCTTTATGGAAGAACCCCTTCAAATGCTGGTAACTACCATTGAATATGACGAGTATGTGGGAAGAATTGCAGTAGGAAGAATTGTAAGAGGCAGCATAAACTATAACCAAAATGCCGTACTATGCAAAAGAGACGGTAAGGTACAAAATGTAAAGGTCGGCAGGATCTATGTATTCACAGGACTAAAAAGAACAGAGGTTGAAAAGGCTCAAATGGGAGATATAGTTGCCATTTCGGGCATTGAGGATATAAATATCGGAGAGACAATATGCGACTCGCAAAACCCCGAGTCACTGCCATTTGTTGATATAGAAGAACCTACAATCTCCATGACCTTCACTGTAAACAACAGTCCTTTTGCAGGCAGGGAAGGAGAATATGTAACCTCAAGACATTTAAGAGCCAGACTTATGAAGGAGCTTGAAACAAATGTTGCCTTGAGAGTACATGAGACAGATTCTCCAGATACCTTTGAGGTTGCCGGCAGAGGAGAGCTGCATCTTTCTATCCTTATAGAGACAATGAGAAGGCAGGGCTATGAATTTCAGGTTTCAAAGCCGTCAGTAATATATAAGGATGTTCACGGTGTCAAGGAAGAGCCTATTGAATATTTGATAATAGACATACCAGAGGAGTTTATGGGTGTAGTAATGGATAAACTTGGCACACGTAAAGCCGAGATGGTAAATATGAGTACAAACAGTGATGGATATCTAAGACTGGAATTCAAGATACCGGCAAGAGGACTGATAGGATATAGATCACAGTTCCTCACTGATACCAAGGGTAACGGCATAATGCATCACATATTCTTCGGTTATGAGCCTTTCAAAGGTGAAATACCTGAGAGACAGAGAGGCTCACTGGTTGCCTTTGAATCAGGAGAAACCAGCACCTATGGCTTATACAACGCGCAGGAAAGAGGAGAGCTTTTCATAGGTCCCTCAGTAGTTGTATATGAAGGAATGATAGTAGGCGAAAATGCAAAATCAGGGGATATAGAAGTAAATGTATGCAAGAAAAAGCACGTTACAAATATGAGAGCTTCCAGCTCCGATGAGGCAATGAGATTAACAACACCCATAGATATGAGTCTTGAAAACTGTCTGGAGTTTATAGCTGCCGATGAGCTGGTAGAAATAACACCCAAGTCAATAAGACTGAGAAAAAGAATTCTTGATAGCAATCTAAGATCCAAGGCTAACAAAAAGGGTATATAGTCTTACAGTATAAAAGGCTTATTATCAAAGTAACGTTGTTTGATAATAAGCCTTTTTTGTTTTACTATGAGGTTACGATAAAGCTTTATCGTAACCTACATAAATATACTACTTTTAAGCTTGTCAAAATATGTGACACATTATATAATAAATTAGAATAATGAAAAGTGGTGTTGTTATGGTAGAACGAAAAAAATCAGGTTTTGTAAGAGCAATAATTGGATTATTTAAATTGTTGTTTTTTTTATTGCTTATAGCAGTAATAGCTGCGGCATATTATTACTACGCAAACCTTAAGGCTGTTTCACCAGACATGGGGTCGCCGGATAGAGAAATAGAGATTCCTAAGGGCATTGGGGTTAAAGGTATAGCAGCACTGCTGGAAAATGAAAATCTTATTAAGAACGAGCTTGTGTTTTTAGCTTATTGCAAAATAAATGAGACTTCAAAATTTCAAGCAGGCAAATATTATCTAAATTCATCAATGACAGTTCAGGAGATAGTACAAAAGCTTAATAAAGGACAAGCCAGAATAGAAACAGTAAAGTTTACCATACCTGAAGGCTATGAGCTGAGAATGATAATAGATAGGCTTGAGAGTCTCGGAGTTGCACCTAGAGATGAGTTTGTAAATGCATTAAAAAACAGCAGCTACAGCTATGAATTTATTAAGGATATACCTGATAGAGAGCTTAAATTTGAAGGGTATTTATTTCCTGATACCTATGAGGTATATAAAAATGCAACAGCCGAAGACATAGTAGGAAAAATGATGAAAAGATTTCAAAGTGTTTATAGTGAGGAATTTAAAAATAGAGCTAAAGAGCTGAATATGACAATGGATCAAATAATTACATTAGCTTCAATTATAGAAAGAGAAGCCAAGCTTGACAGCGAAAGAAAAATTGTTTCATCAGTATTTCATAACAGGCTGAAAACCAAAATGAAGCTTCAATCCTGTGCCACGGTGCAATATCTGCTCAAGGAGAGGAAGGATGTGCTTACCTATAAGGATTTAGAGGTAGACTCACCCTATAACACCTATAAATATATAGGATTACCGCCGGGGCCTATTGCTTCACCAGGTTTAAAGTCTATTGAAGCAGCACTATATCCCGATGAATCAGAGTATCTGTACTTTGTTGCCAAGGAAGATGGCTCACATGTTTTCAGCAGAACCTACAAGGAACATTTGAATGCGCAGAATAAAATAAAAAGATAAAACAATAATAAAAATACATGGCATTTTCCATGTATTTTTTGCGGGCTTGAGGTGATTAGGTGTCTAATATAAATCATGAATATATTCAAAATTATCTATACGGAGTCATACCTGAAAAAAAGGGCATTTTAAAGGAGCTGGAGGAATACGCGCAGCAAAATAACGTACCCATAGTAACACCAGACGTAGCAGGACTTATTGCAGTTCTGATAAAAACTACAGGTGCCAGGCGTATATTAGAGGTAGGCACTGCAATAGGCTATTCGTCAATTTTAATGGGTACGCATATCAGAGATAATGCAGAA
>CALGKJ010000123.1 GCA_937930535.1 uncultured Clostridia bacterium | reverse complement strand
AATACTTCTATAATTTTCTTCTATTATAAATAGTTAGACAATTAAGAAAACTATGGAACATATATATTGCTTTAAACGTCTATCTATATAGCTAAGACACTTTAAAGTTGAAAATACCTTTCAACTAAAAGTATCTAAGCTATACAAAAGCACATTTTTAGCTACAAGATGTGCTGAAAATAAAAAAGGGGGATTTTTTATGACAAAAACAAGAGGGATCAAGAGCATTAGCATTTTTCTTGTGTTAGTCCTGATATTATCAGTACTAACAATGGTCTCGTGCAAAAAATCGGAAGACAGAACCAGCAATTATGCCCCAAACACAATGACCCAAGCAGAGTCACAGATGCAGAATATAAGCGTTCGCTATGGCACAGAAGGCTATGCAGAAAAGGTTGGCGAATATAATACTGAGGAATATAACCGAATTTATGAGAACAGATTTTTGGATGCATTAAGCAGCCCGCTATCAACTTTTTCCATTGATGTTGATACAGCATCATACAGTAATATCAGGAGGTTTATTACTGATGGTCAGCTGCCTCCAGTTGATGCTGTAAGAATAGAGGAAATGATAAACTACTTTAGTTATCAGTATCCTCAGCCTAAGAGAAATGATCCCTTTAGTATTACCACTGAAATTGGAAAATGTCCTTGGAATGAAGAAAATCTGCTGGTAATGGTTGGACTTCAGGGGAGGGAGTTAGACACTAAAGATGCTCCGCCCAGTAATATTGTATTTTTGATAGATGTATCAGGCTCAATGAATAGCCCTGATAAGTTGCCTCTTCTAAAATCTGCATTTAAGCTGCTGGTTGACGAGCTTGACGAAAAGGATAGAGTATCAATAGTTGTATATGCAGGAGCGGCAGGCATGGTACTGGAGCCTACCTCGGGGGATAATAAGCAGAAAATAATGGATGCTTTAAATCAGCTTGAAGCAGGCGGCTCTACAGCAGGCGGAGAAGGTATACAGCTTGCATACAAGGCAGCAAAGCAGAGCTTTATAAAAGGTGGAAATAATAGAGTAATACTGGCAACGGATGGTGACTTTAATGTGGGAATAAGCAGTGAAGGAGAGCTTACCAGACTAATAGAAAAAAAGAGAGAGGAAGGAGTCTTTCTGACAGTACTTAGCTTCGGTAAAGGAAACCTTAAGGATTCCAAGATGGAACAGCTAGCGGACAAAGGAAATGGCAGCTATGCATATATTGACAGCATAATGGAAGCAAAAAAGGTACTGGTAAACGAAATAAGCTCAACCCTTTACACTATAGCAAAGGATGTAAAGCTACAGGTAGAGTTCAACCCTGCAAAGGTAAAATCCTATAGACTGATAGGCTACGAAAACAGGAGATTGAACAATGAGGATTTTGATGATGACACAAAGGATGCAGGAGAAATGGGCGCAGGACATACAGTTACAGCATTATACGAAATTGTTCCTGCTGATAACAGTGAAAAGCCAGATACATCAGGACTGAAATATCAGGACGTTACACTAACAAACAGCAGTGATTGGATGAGCGTAAGATTTAGATACAAAGATCCAGATGGCAGCGAAAGCAAGCTAATATCAGACAATATCATAAATGGTGATTTGCTGCTTAAGCAATCAGATAATTTTCTATTTGCATCAGCAGTAGGTGAATTTGGTATGCTGCTGAGAGGCTCAGAGTATAAAGGGAAATCATCATATGATCAACTAATAGAGAGAGCCAAAGCCGCAAAAGGAAAGGATGAAGAAGGTTATAGAAGTGAGTTTATAAGACTTGCAGAGACTGCAAAGCTATTGTCCAGATAGCTTAATATAAAAGGCTTGCCTTTATTGGCAGGTCTTTTATATTTTATGGATAAATATGCATTTCTCAACATTTGCAGCATAAATAGCATAAAAGAATTTGCATTAAATGTGCTAAATAGATATAATAGTTTAATAATAAGGAGTGATTAAATGATTGATATAAATGATGTATTGGAAAATGTTAAACAGTGGGCAGTAGAGGTAGGAGAATTTCAAGCAGCAAGGCAAAACCAACGGCTTCAATATCATACCAAGTCCACTAATACAGATATAGTTACAGAGGTAGACCTTGCCTCTGAAAAGCTGATAATAGATAATATTAGAAAGCACTATCCAGACCACAGCATATTGTCAGAGGAAGACGGACTTCATGATATCAGCAGTGACTATATGTGGGTAATAGATCCTCTGGACGGCACTACTAACTACTTTTACGGCTACCCTATTTTTGCTGTATCAATAGCATTAAAGCATAAAGACGAAACACTACTGGGAGTCGTATATGTACCCAAGCTAAATGAGCTTTTTTATGCTGTCAAAGGACAGGGAGCATATCTTAATGAAAATAAAATAAAGGTATCAGACAGACAGGAATTACATGAGTCACTTATGGGAACAGGGTTTCCCTACGATAAGGCTATTGATCCCGAGAACAACAATTTGCAAATACTCAATAATCTGCTGACAAATGTAGTGTGTGTAAGAAGAAGCGGAAGTGCTGCCTTCGACCTTTGCTGTGTAGCCAGCGGCAGACTGGACGGCTTCTGGGAGCTAAAGCTTAAGCTGTGGGATATAGCAGCCGCAGGACTAATAATAGAAGAAGCTGGCGGCAGAGTAATAGCATCACCCAACGATAAAGGTATAAATACTATGACAGCAAACCCAGTACTTTTGGAAAAGCTTAGGGCTAAGATAGAGGAGTGCTATAAGAATTTTTAGTGAAGTTGAATAGGCTTTAAGCATATGCCAAACTAGGAGTTGCAGAAAGCTGGAAGTAACTAATTGTATAAAGGGGGCAATAATATGCAAAAAAGACTATTAATATTATCGAGTATTTAATGATTGTTATTGCAATAGCTGGAATGAATATAATTTCTTCTGCGAATAATAAATCAAAAATAGCCATAAGTGTAGATTATAAGTATTATGACACTGAGGATTCTTTAATCAACGATGCCGATACTATAATCGTAGGAGAAGTATTGGACACTTTTACGGAGCTTCATAACTTTAACAAAACAGAGACAAGGTATACAGAACCAGCAGAATTAGTCTATACTATTGCAAATATAAAAATAACGAGAGTAATAAAAGGTGAATATAATATCGGCGATATAATTAAGGTTAAGCAGCTGGGCGGTGAATACAATGGCAAAAAATATATCGAAGAAAGTACAACTCAATTTTTAAAGAAACAACATGGAGTATTTTTCTTGCAGACATATAAAACAGGCTCCCCTGCAAGCTTATTAAATCCGGTGCAGGGACATATAAAGATATCAAATAGTAAGGTTGAAGCTAATAAGCATAATAAATTGTTTAACAACATTGCTAATGAAAATGATTTATTAGATTTAATTAAAAACAAGGTAAATGATAAATAATGCAACAAAAGAGAAAGCTGAATAATTAGCAAGTTATTACTCACGAGCCAAACTTTTAAAAAATGATTTGAATATATTTGCATATAATGGTATAATCTCCTATAGATTCAATGCTAAGGAGGAGAACAAATGAAAAAAATACTACTACTGATTATTGTTGTAAGTCTATTTATGTTGCCATTATCTTCATATGCCTATGATGAAGGCAATACACCAAGTAAAACCTATAATGGTACAGGAGAAATAACATACAGGTATATACCATGTCCTGAATACTCAGAGGGTCATAAGATATCACTAAAAAGCTATACTAAAGATCCAATTGCTAGTGGCTCTCATGTACTTAATGGTTTGACGTGTTACTGGATAGATTACAAAATAACAAAGGTATATTTCTGTGAATGTGGTTATGGATATAGAAAAGAAGTAACTATATACCGTGAGGAAGATTGTAATTACTGGTTATAATGAAACATAGAAATTGACTAACAAACAGTAGTACTGTTTGTTAGTCAATTAATTTTTACAACAGAAAGGGACAAGCATATGAAAAAAAGAATAATAGGTCTTGTTTTAATACTGCTGATATTAGCTTCTGCTGTCTTTATATACAGCAGTTTAAATACATCTAAGGATGTAAGTATAAACAATATTATAAAAAAACTCTGCTCAAAGGAGCTTGATGGCAGGTTAACTGGTACAGAAGGAAATCAAAAAACGGAAAACTATTTAGCAGAAATGCTCGAGACTATCGGTATAGGAGCATATTCGGATAGTGGATATAAAATAGGCTTTAAGTTTGACTTCTTTAACCCTCAATTGCAGATACACAGCTTTGTAATTGAACATGAAGGAGGAGAGAAGCTTGAGCTTCAATATGGTACTGACTATATGGGGCAGGGAGTATTTGAAAACCTCAAAATAGAATATCCCATAACATTTGATATTGATTCTCCTGATATTGAAAACAGTATAGCAGCTATAGCGGATGCTGACAATATCAGCAAGCAGTACAAGAAAGCAAAAGCAGTACTGATAAAAAAATCAGACTTTAAAAAATATATAATGATATCTGGCGGTACACCCATAATCCAAGTAAGTGAGGAAACCTTTGAAAAAATCAAAGGTCTGAAAAGCCCTATTGCCAAGCTGGAAATTACTTCACCTAAAAACAATATTACTGTCAATAACATAGCAGGAAAACTAGCAGGAGCATCAACAGATACAGCAATAGTTTTATCAGCCCATTTTGACCATGTTGGTTCATACAGCGAAAAAATCTATTATGGAGCTTCCGACAATGCTTCTGGTGCGGCGGTTGTATTGGACATTGCACAAAAGCTGAAGAAGCATTCTGAACAAAAGCAATTAAACAAAAACATCATAGTAGCCTTGTTTAACGGCGAGGAATCCGGCTTGCATGGAAGCAAAAGCTTTGTAAACCAAGTAAAAAAGCAGTATAAAAACATTATAAACATCAATATTGATTTTGTAGGTGCTAAAAATGGAGGTACGCTGATTATTTCTGGTGATAAGCTTATAAGCAATACATTGATGTCAGATCTTAACAGCTATCTAAAGGAAAAAAGCTATGACTGTGATTTGGGAGGACAAAACTACACCAGTGATCACTTGTCATTTTCAGATAATCACATAATATCACTTAATATAGGTCAGCAGAATGCTGAGATTATTCATACTCTTAAGGACACCATAGATAATATTGATATAGGATACCTAGAAAAGCTTAGTAATGACATTTACAGCTTTATATTGAGCATTGATAGTATGGAGTATACACACGATTGCAGCAATGATGCCGCTCTTTTGGATGAGTACTATAATCAAATAATAGAAGAAGAACAGGAAAAGCTGGGTATAGGAGAATACAAGGTTATTCAAATAGAAGCGGCTTTGGTTGTTTGTTTTAGAGATAGTCTTGGATACTATTTCAGGGACTTTGAGGAGTTTCAAGTTACTTATCCTGGTCTTGGGATACCTGAACACATAGGAGACTTTAAGGCTCAGGATATCAGGGCAATGCATGATTTTAATTTTCCTATATCTGCTGAGGGGTTGGAGCTTAATAAGGTATATAAGCTTGATGTAACCTTTGATAATCTAAAATACCTTGGTCTGCCCTACCTGCATGAAAATAAGATGATGGGCTTTAATATTTTTGTAGGAAATAACGCTGAAAAGGAAAAAACTGATAAGCAGATTAAGGTTGATAATATTACCTTTAATGTGATTTATGATGAAAGCACTAAACAGCTTCAAGGCTTTTATACAAGCAAGACTATTGGTGGCAAAACAGTAAGTGTGGATATTATGATGTATGATATTATAGAGAAAGCAAAGGACAAGAAATCAAAGGATATCAAAAAAGTTAACTGGTTTGATGGGTCATATGAAAGGGCAGTAGAATTTATGAGCAGTAATCATTTTGGGGATATTGTCGAAAATATATATAAAAATTTTATAGAGAAATAACTTCAAAATTGAATTTATCCAGTTGTTTCTTACAAAGAGATTAGCAGCTATTAACAAAAAGCTTCCCCGATACCAAGGTATCAAGATACCAGGTATCGGGAAGCTTTTTTCCTTATTCTTCTGTGGGATCGGGTTGGTCTACCCTGATTATTACATATATGTACTTTGCATTATCTTTTTCCTCTGCATCCCAAGGCATCTCAATATCTGCATGAATAAGACTGTTTACATTTGCCATAAATATTCCCTCCACAAGCTTAATATAGTTATAAGTGATTGTAGTGCTTGTGAAAAAGTGATAAAATTAAGATGTATACATAAGGAACAACTTTGCAGGGAGTACCTTATGGTATATGTCAGGGGCTGGAGCAATCCAGCCTATCACTTTTTTGTTAATAACTTCACCTCCTGTCTTGCGAATCCAGTAACAACCACTTGAATACTATTATATCAAGTACATATAAAATATCAATATTTCCATATGGAGATTATTGGAAATATTTTTTCGATTGGATACACTATTTATATAACATAATACTGTACAATGCATTTTGAGCATATGACATGACTTTTTAGTGAAAAAGATGTTCCTAAATCAGTTAGATTTTGTAGAAAAAGTAGGAATTTTATGGAGTGATATTATATAACCAAATAATGGGAAATGGTGTGACCCTATGAATGTTATTAAAAACTAACTCATAATGCAAATAGTCATTAGCTGACGTATATAGAATTTTGATACTCGAAAAATGTCGAATATTGATGGAATTTGCAATAAACTTGCAAGCACAAAAATAAAAAGGAAGCAGAGCTATATATTACAGCTTGCTTCCTTTTACTACCAAACAAATCCCTGTTTAGGAACTACTATACTGTTTCCGCCTACAGGATCACCTGAGTCCACTGCGAATGTCATAAGGATACTTGAAAGTGATAAAATACCAACTAAGATTATGGCAATAATGGGTTTACTAAGCTTTTTCATCTTATACCCCCTTTTCTAATTTTCTTATCTTCCTTACAATATGAGAAATACATCCATCTAAGCCAGCTTGATATCCAATACTATTTGTTGCTTCTCTAAGCTCTATTATAATGTCTATAAGCTTATCTAGGCAAGATACATCATCTAAGTAGTCGGCAAATTCTTTTATCGCTTTTAACACATCTGGCTTAAATAGTTTTACATTATCTATGCTTAATAACAGATCAAAGAAGATTCTATAGGCTTCCCTATCTCCCATTTCCATTTGTATTTCAGCATATGTAGATACAGCTATTATGTGCATACTAAGATCATCTATGACTTCGGTTATATCAAGAGCTTTTCTCCCATATACGATTGCATTTTCATAATCCTTTGTATCCTTACAGATCATGGCTATATTGTTGTACACAGATGCTTCTACTCTCTGCCTTGCAGCATCTGGATATTGTAAAGCCTTTTGATAGTATTTACTTGCCTCTGCAAATCGGTTAAGCTTTTTATATGCATATCCTATATTTGCTATAGCACCAGCTTTTTCATAGTTTTTGTCGGCATACGTTACAGCTTGTTCAGAAAAATCTCTGGCAGAGCTATATACATCTGTATACATATAGTGTATGCCTCGCCAATAATGGTAGCAGTATAATGTGTTATTATCAAGCTTTTCCTTATGCAGACCCACTAGGTTCGTTATATATTTATACTTAGTTTCAGCTTTTTCCATCATATTTTCTCTTGTCAGAACATCTGCAAGCTCACAAAGGAAGTATACCTTCATATTTACTTGATTCCAAGACAAGGCATCTATGGCATAGGTGTAGTATTCTATACAGTGGTCTATCCAGTTTGTATAATAGTAGTTTCTGGCTTTTGCTCTGTACATCATTGCTATTTCTTCAACCATATTTTCCGTTTTACTTTTCTCCAGCAGATAATCAAATGTCTCTTGGTCGGCTTCCTCATCATATTCCTTTATATTGTCATATATGCTTTGAGCGTGAAGCGTGATCTGCTCCTGCTTAGATAAAAACAGAGAGTTATAATCCATATCAAATATTCTGGTCATGGTACATTTAAAGGTGGGAGAGTCTATGACATCTGTATATAAATACACACGTACGGTATTATATCCCACAGAAATATCATTAGAATTATAAAAATCCCTGATGCTTTTATATCTTTTCAGTATTTCTTTTTTAATCTGAGCACCTTGCCCTAGCAGCTTAACATCCTCTAGTTTTAGCTTACTCATATGTTATTACCCCTTATGCAAATTATGGACATGTTAGTACAATTATACTAACACATCCATATTATAGCATTTGACATAGAACTGTGCAATAAACTTCTTACCTTCTTTTTTCTATTACTTTCTTGGAAATCAGCAGTCCCTTAAGCTTGTTCAGCTCCTCTCTGTCTGCTGATACTTCAATAAAGCCTGCATCATAGGAGTGATAAAGTACAAATTTGTCATTCATATCCATAAAGCTTATAATTCTTTCAAAGGGATAATAACCTGATGGGTTTTTATAATTGCTAGGAAAAGGAGTATCAAGTCTTATGTCAATGCCCTTTATTACAAATCCATTATTTGTTACAAATAATTTCATAGTCTTGCTATTTAAATAAAAAAGTATTTCAACTATAATAATAAATATCAGAAGACTAACTATTGTAGTAACATCACTTAATGAAATGGCTCTGTTGGTGATTATGGGCATTATGGTTATTACAAAAGGGAAGGAATATACTACCAGTCTATCTATTACTCTGCGAGTAGGTATTGGTATTACGCTGATAACATTCAGCTTTTTCAGTGCATTTCTGGTATAGACGATTCTGCCTATAGCTTGAGTATAAAGCATTGCAATAAAGCCCAGCAGTGTAACGAAATTAATCAAATAATAGGTAGAAATTCCAGATGTATTTTCAACTATGTACAGAGATAAGCCGCTGGTTAAAGTAAAGTATGTGAATATAACCAGCAAGGATATTAAAAATAATAGTGTTTTCATTGAGTTGGACATTAAAATACCTCTTTTCTTTATTAATTAAGCTGCTATGATTTTGTCTCTAAAAACGATTATATATAATATTTTGCTAAAAATCAAATTTTGAATACGGGAGGTATCCCAAATGCTTTCTTTAGAGGATAAACTAAAAAACCTGCCGGAAAAACCCGGCGTATATATAATGAAGGATGAATATGACGAAATAATATACGTAGGAAAGGCTATAAACCTTAAGAACAGAGTCAGGCAGTATTTTCACGCCTCCAACAAACATCCGAAGGTGGCTCAGATGGTATACAGAATAAGGGATTTGGAGTATATTATTACGGATACAGAGCTTGAAGCCCTTATACTGGAATGTAATCTGATAAAAAAGCACAGACCAAGATATAATGTGCTAATGAAGGACGATAAGTCATATCCTTATATAAAAGTTACAGTAAATGAGGAGTACCCAAGATTGCAGACAACCAGAGAGATCAAAAAAGATGGTGCAAGGTACTTTGGTCCATATACTGACGGCGGAGCAGTTAACAGAACTCTTGAAGTTTTAAAAAGGATGTTTCCTATAAGGAATTGCAATAAGAATCTGGAAAAATCAAAAAAAATTGAACGACCTTGCCTTAACTATCATATTGGAAAATGTATGGCACCATGTCAGGGAAATGTGGATAGAAATGAGTACATGGAAGCGGTAAAATCTGTTTGCATGGTATTGGATGGAAAACAGGAGGAAATCGTAGCAGATTTAGAAAAAAAAATGCATAATGCTGCTGAAAATTTGGATTTTGAGAGGGCAGCAGATATCAGAGATAACATAAACTCTCTTAGAAAAATAGGCGAAAAGCAAAAAATAATAACAGCTTCAATGGAGGATAAGGATATAATCGCTTTTGCCAGAGAAAACGAAGATGCCTGTGTGCAGATATTTTTTATTCGTGGTGGAAAGCTTATTGGCAGAGAGCATTTTTTCCTGACTGACAGTGCATATGAGGATGCAGACGAAATATTGGGGGGCTTTTTGAAGCAGTTTTATAATGATGAGGTATTTATACCAAAGGAAATTGTGCTTCAGGATGAAGTAGACGAGATGAATATTATTGAAAGATGGCTGGCGGATAAAAAAGGCAGCAAGGTAAAGCTTACTGTTCCGCAAAGAGGAGAAAAGCAGAAGCTTATCGAAATGGTAGAGAAAAATGCCAAGGATACTCTAAGTATTTATATAGAGAAGCAGAAAAGTGACATAGACAAAACCTTGGGTGCATGCAGAGAGCTTGCAGAGTATATTGGTCTGGAAAAGCCGCCAATGCGTATTGAGGCGTACGATATTTCTCATTTACAGGGAGTAGAAAATGTTGGTTCTATGATTGTATTTGAAGCAGGCAAGGCTAAAAACAGGGATTATAGAAGGTTCAAGATAAAATATGTGGAGGGTGCTGACGATTATCAAAGCATGAAGGAGATTATTACCAGAAGGTTTGTACATGGACTTAAGGAACGTGAACAGTTGGATGAAGCTGGAAAAGAATATGAAGCAGGCAAGTTTTCTGCATTTCCAGACCTTATTATGATAGATGGAGGTATCGGTCAGGTAAATTCGGCGTTAAGTGTATTAAAGGAGCTGGACATCAAGCTGCCTGTATGCGGCATGGTGAAGGATGATAAGCATAGAACAAGAGGACTTATATATAACGGGATAGAAAAGTCTATTCCAATTAACACAAATGCCTTTAGGATGATCACACACATACAGGATGAAGCTCATAGATTTGCAATAAGCTATCATAGAAGCTTAAGAAGCAAGTCTACAGTTAAATCAGCTCTGGATGAAATCCCCGGCATAGGTGATACACGAAGGCAAGAGCTTTTAAAGCATTTTGGAAGCCTGAAAAAAATAAAAGAGGCATCACAGGAGGAATTAAGCTCTGTGTCGGGAATAAATAAAAAAATAGCTGAAACAATATATAATTTTTTCAGAACGTAAAACATTTTTATTAATGTTTCGTATATTCTTATAGATAAACAACTTCAGAATTAAAATTTTCCAGTTGCTAATCTATAATAAACAGTAAGATATATAATATTTGGAGGTAGTAGTATGAATAAGAAGCTTTACAGGTCAAGGACTAAGAAAACATTAGCCGGCGTATGCGGAGGCTTGGAAAATTATTTTAATATTGACGTAACAATAATAAGGTTGGTTTGGGTACTGGTAACTATTCCAGGAATACTGCCTGGAGTGCTTGCCTATGTAATAGCATCCTTTATAATTCCAGAGGAGCCCATAGAGTTTTATGATAACAATAATAACAATTTTGATAATAGCTATACAAATAATAATAATAATAACTTTAACAATGACGATAACAACCAAAGATAAACTTTTAATTAGAGGGTGAAAAAATGCAATTGCTTGTTGATACCCATTGTCATACGATTTCCAGTGGACATGCATACAGCACAATAACGGAAATAGCACAATGTGCTAATCAAAAAGGATTAAAAATGATTGCCATGACTGATCATGGACCTTCAGTTTTAGGAGGACCCAATTTACTGCATCTGGTAAATATGAGAATTATCCCGGATTATATATATGGTGTAAGGGTGCTGAAGGGTGTAGAAGCAAACGTTATAGATATGAACGGAAAGCTGGATGTTCCCGACAACATTTTGGAAAGGCTTGAGCTTGTTATTGCAGGATTCCATGATATATGCATACCTGCCGGAAGTGTTGAAGAAAACACAAGAGCCATGATTGGGGCTATGCAGAATCCTTTGGTAGATATTATTGCTCATCCAGGTAATCCAGTGTTTGCTATAGACATTGATAAGGTTATACAATGTGCCGCAGATACAAATACCTTAATCGAGATTAATAATGCCTCTTTTGCGGTAGCAAGAAAGGGAAGTGCCGAAAACTGCAAGAAAATAGCTATGGCAGCCAAGCAAAAGGGTATAAAGCTTGCAGTTGGAAGCGACTCACATATATGCTTTGATGTTGGCAGGTTTGAAAAGGTACTCAGCTTATTTGAAGAGGTAGGTATGCCGGAGGAGCTTGTTATGCATACAGATCCCAAAAAGCTTGTGGAGTTTCTGCGCAGCAAGGGAAAGAAAATAGAGTACTGCGAATAAAAATTTAAGTATATACCAGCTTGTAAAGAATATATATAGAGTAAAAGCTTATCTGGGGGGATGCAGATGATCCTTAAAAGAGCGTTTACTCTTTTTTTATGCGCAATAATGATATTTTTTATATTTTATGCGCCTTCTTTCTTTAAAGAAAACAAGGTTGATTATAATAAGCATTATAAGGATATGGAAAAGGATATACCTTGGCGAGGGGTAATAACTGTTTGGGATTTTCCCAGACTGGACACAAGTAATGGCTCCAGATACGGATGGATAAGAAGAAAGATTAGGGAATTTGAGAAAAAAAATCCCGGTGTCTATATAGACCTTAGAGAATTGGATTGGTCAAATGGACCTACCTTACTTAAGGCTGCTGCAAAAACCGGTGCATATCCTGATATTGCTCCTGTGGGCAGTGACTTTTATTTTATATCCAAGGCTGTGCTGGAGGAGCTGGATACATATATAAGTTCGGAGGAAAAAGCAGATTTTACAGATAACGCTATAAATTCTGTAACATATAATGGAAGGATGTATGGGCTTCCATGGATGACAACAGGATATGCATTGCTTTTAAACACTGATATGTTTACTGAAAGAAGTGTAGCTCTGCCAGAGGGCGGAAACTGGACCTATGAGGAGTTTTTAGTTGCATTAAAGGCTCTAACCTATGATACAAATGGTAAGGGAGGGCCGGATGTCTATGGCTTTAACTCTTTTATCGAGCCGGGCTATTATAATGCATATGGGATCATAATGTCAGACGGAGCACAGTTTGTAAATAGAGAAAATGGGGAGTACTGCTTTGACTACCCAGAAGCCTTATCAGGCTTAAGAAAACTATGGGATCTTAAGCACACATATAATGTAGCACATCCCGAATTTGGGAAAATGAATGAAAACGAGGCATGGACATCTTTTCTTAAGAAAAAGGCAGCGGTTTATACTGCTGGATCATGGGCAATACCTTACCTTAGGAATATTCAGCACATACATGAGCTTAACTTTACCGTTGCCAATTTCCCTACAGGAAACGCAGAAATACCAATTACAATAAGCTCCAACATCTGTTCTTATGGGGTATTTAAGCAGGAAAATGACAAAAAGCGAGAAAAGTGCATAGAGTTTATAAAGCATCTTACAGCAAAGGAAAACCAGCAGGAGCTTGCAAGCTTCGGGTACTTTCCTGTAAGAAAGTCAGGCAGCAATTTATATAGAAATGATAAGGAAATGTACATAATTCAGCAAAGCCTTGGCTATGCTGAACCTTTACCAAAGCTGTACAATTGGGATGAAATAGATCTTGTTCTGCAATCCAGAATAAAGTCTGCAATTATGGGAGAGTTAACCCCGGAGCAGGCACTATCGGATGCAAAGGTATTAGTAGAACGATACATGCATGAACGGTAAAAGTGCAAGTGCAGCTTCTACAGTTGTTTCTCCTAAAGAGCTTAGAGACTTTTAGTTGAAAAAATTTTGAACTAAAAGTTAGCATATTGTTAATAATATTGTATAATATAGAAGAGTTGCAATAAATATATAATTCGAGTGTGATTGATACAGGGGGTAGTTTAATTGTCACATATGGAAAATAAAGCTTATGATTCAATAAGCCTGAATATAAAAGGCATCAGCTATGGTGTACCTATGAAGGAGCATGTTTCCTTCAGAGTAGGGGGACCTGTTGATATATTTATAGAGCCTGATAATGCAGAAGATCTGATACGGGCTTTAAGATATCTGCAAGAACAAAATATTCCGTATTATTTAATAGGAAACGGATCTAATCTGCTGATATCAGACAAAGGTATAAGAGGAGCAGTAATAAAGCTTGCAGAAAAGTTTAATCATGTAGAAATTAAAGGCGAGGAAATTATAGCTGAGTGTGGTGTATTATTATCAACCCTGTCAAGACAGGCAGCTAAAAATACCCTTACAGGGCTGGAGTTTGCCAGCGGTATACCCGGAACTCTAGGAGGAGCCTTAGCAATGAATGCAGGTGCATATGGCGGCGAGATGAAGGATATTGTTGAGTGGGTGGAGCTGATAGACTCGGAATACAAGCTAATCAGATTAAATAATTCTGAAATGCAGTTTGGGTACAGACATAGTATTGTTCAGCAAAAGGGGTATATAGTTATTCGCTGTGCAATGAGGCTGAAGCATGGGGAACAGCAGCAGATAAATGAAATAATGTCTGATTTGGCAAATAAAAGAAAAACAAAGCAGCCCCTTCATTTACCAAGTGCAGGAAGCACCTTTAAACGACCAGAGGGCTATTTTGCAGGAAAGCTTATTGAGGATGCAGGGCTTAAGGGCTTTCAGATGGGCGGTGCTCAAGTATCTCCAATGCACTGTGGTTTTGTAGTAAATGCAGCAGAGGCTACTGCTGAGGACGTGTACAGCTTAATACGATATGTACAGGATACAGTCTATGATAAATTTGCAGTTAAGCTTGAAACAGAAGTAAAAATATTAGGGGAATTTTAAAAGCAAAGCTGTTTAAATAGTTGCTGCAACTGTTTAAACAGCTTACTACTTTTATGGCTTAATAACTTTAATTAAGTGTGGCATATATATTGCATAAGTTAGTAAGCTAAGGTATAATTATACAAACAATTATTTAAATGTCGTTTCGGGAATTTTGGTATTTATTCTAGTTAATTTATTAGGAAATGACCATTCGTTAAATACTGCTTTGTTGGTTATCTATACGAGAGGATGGGTAAATTGAAAAAAGATATTAATATATATGACATAGCTAAAACAGCAGGTGTATCTATCACAACTGTATCAAGGGCAATAAATTCTCCTAATATGCTTAAGCCTTCTACAAGAGAAAAGATATTTAATATTATAAGGGATATGGAGTATACACCCAATGCTCTTGCTCAAGGCTTGGTGCTTAAGTCTACTAAAACCATAGGAGTGATTATAGCTAATATAAACAATCCTTTTTATGGTGAAATGGTAAAAGCAATCGAGACAACAGCATCAAATGCAGGCTATACAATAATACTTGGCAACAGTGATAATGATATAGATAAGGAAAAAAAATACATAGACGTTTTTCTAAAAAAGCAGGTAGATGCAATAATTTTTTCAGGGGGACGTCTGACAAATGCAGATAGTGATGAAAACATAATAAGAGCAAGCAAAAGTGTCCCTGTAGTGCTTACCAATCACTATGTAAAGCATGATAATATTTACTGTATACTGACAGACGAAGCTGAGGGTACTGCTTTAGCAGTTCAGCACCTTATAGATAAAGGGCACAAGGCTATTGCCTATATCAATGGCTACGCAGATTCGTATCCTAGCATAATCAAAAGAGAAAACATGATAAAGGCTTTGGCGCAAAATAGGTTAAGCTTTGACAGTACATTAGAGGTTTGTGCCGCTTCCGATGATATAAAAGGCGGATATGATGCCTGTATAGCTTTATTGGAAAGAAAAAGAAATTTTACAGCACTTTTTGCAGCCAATGACCTAATGGCTATTGGTGCGGTTAAAGCGCTGCTGGAGCGGGGCTATTCCATACCTGAGCAGGTAGCCGTAATGGGATATGATAATATATATTTATGCAGCTTTATTACCCCAGAGTTAAGCAGTGTTACTCAAAATATCAGCGAACTTGGGGTACAGGCTGTAAAATATGTCATAAAAAGCTTTACTAAAAAGCCTGTAAAAAACGAACCGCTATATTTAAAACCAAGACTGATAATACGGAAATCATGCTAGCTGATGTATATAAAGTCATTTCTGTAGGGAAGTGGCTTTTTTTATAGTCAAGTCTATTATAAGCATCAGTAATTTGCATGTTTTGTGTTTAGAGAGGTATTATACTAGTATATGGGAGAAACAACTGGAAATATTAAATTATGAAGTTGTTTCTCTATACTTCCAAGGATGAATGGAGTGAAGCAATTGATAAAACTATTTGCAGATTATCATACGCATACTATTTATAGTCACGGTAAGGGTGGTATAATGGATAATGTAATGGCTGCAAGGAAAAAGGGATTGAAGGAGATTGCAATAACAGACCACGGCATTAGACATTTTACATTCGGTGTTAAGCCTCATAATATAATAAAAATGCGGCAGGAGATTGACAAAATAAATGAAAGCTGCGAGGGTATAAAGGTTCTGCTGGGAATGGAATGCAACATCATAAGCACTGAGGGCGACATAGATATTAATGATAATATCAGAAAGCACCTTGATATTTTATTGGTAGGCTATCACATGATGGTGCTTCCTAAAAATCTGAAAGAAGCGGCAAAAATATACGGCAAAAACTACATAGAAAGGGTACTGCCCAACCTTATAAAGGGAGTGCGAAAAAGCAATACAGAGGCTATGGTTAAAGCTATAAGAAGATATAATATAGATATAATAACTCATCCAAATGCACGTATAAATATAGATACCACAATAGTTGCAGCAGAAGCTAAAAAAGCAGGTACTGCTCTGGAAATAAACTCAAAAAATAATGAGATGAGTGTAGATTTTGTAAAAGCAGCGGCTAATGAAGGCGTAAAATTTGTAATCAACAGTGATGCCCACAGCCCCAATGATGTAGGCAATCTCTCTAATGGCATAAAAGTTGCAATAGATGCAGGCTTAGATAGCAGTCAAATCATAAATGCGGTACAATAGAAGAGACGGTAAGGAGGTAATTAAATTGAAGTTTATTATAGTTACAGGTCTCTCAGGGGCTGGAAAGAGTCAATCCATTAGATTTCTTGAGGATTTGGGTTTCTTCTGCGTGGATAATCTACCTCCAGCACTTATAGTAAAGTTTGCAGAAATGTGCAGTCAAAGCAAGGGTGCCAATGAAAATGTAGCAGTAGTAACTGATATAAGAGGCGGAAAGTTTTTTGATCAGCTTCAGTCCAGCCTTGATGAGGTTCAGCAGGCAGGCTTTAACTATGAGATACTTTTTCTGGAGGCATCTGATGAAACACTGATAAAAAGGTATAAGGCAAGCAGAAGACGACACCCCCTTGCAGTAGACGGCAGGATAATAAGGGGCATAAAGGCAGAAAGAAGAAAGCTGCAAAGTATAAAGGAAAAGTCAGATTATATTATTGATACCACCAATATGAGTTCATCAGAGCTAAAAGAAGAAATCCGGCATATATTTATTGAAGGAGGAAAAAGCGAAGGACTCTTTATAAACGTAGTATCCTTTGGCTTTAAATACGGTATCCCCTTGGATGCAGATATGGTATTTGACGTTAGGTTTCTACCCAACCCATTTTATGTGGAAACATTGAAGAAATTCAGCGGAAATGACGAAGGTGTAAGGGAATATGTAATGAAATGGCCGGCAGCTACAGACTTTATGAATAAGCTTATTGATATGGTAGAGTTTTTGATTCCTCATTTTATAAAAGAAGGCAAAACTCAGTTGGTTATTGCTATAGGCTGTACAGGCGGAAGACACCGTTCGGTGACAATGGTAAATCTGCTTAGTAAAAAGCTTAAGGAAAATAACCATAGAGTCATAACTGAGCATAGAGATATCGAAGAGGATTATAGGTAGAAAATTTATAATACATAATACAAAGTAGTAGCGGGGGGTTGCCATTTGAAAAAAAAGGCATTTAAGAGTTTATTAAAAGAAAGCCGTATATTCTCAGGGGGTCCAAAGGTGGTGGCTATCGGAGGCGGAACAGGTCTTTCAACCTTGCTTAGAGGATTAAAGAGATATACATCCAATATAACTGCTATAGTTACAGTATCCGATGATGGAGGCGGCTCGGGAATACTCCGAGAGGATATGGGAATGCTGCCGCCGGGAGATATCAGAAACTGTATTATGGCCCTTGCAAACACTGAGCCAATAATGGAAAAGCTGATGCACTACAGATTCAAGGAAGGTGCATTAAGGGGACAAAGCTTTGGCAATCTTTTTATTGCCGCATTAAATGATATATGCGGCAGCTTTGACCAAGCTGTTAAGGAAATAAGCAATGTTTTGGCTGTTACAGGTAAGGTACTGCCTGTGACTTTATCTGATGTAGTACTATACGCTGAATTTGATGATGGAAGCATAACAAAGGGCGAGTCCCAGATTCCCATAAAGCAGCAGCAGCTTAACCAAAAGATAAACAGGGTGTTTCTGCGTCCGTCTAACTGCAAGGCAATACCAGAGGCTCTTGAGCTGCTTATGGATGCAGACGTTATAGCATTAGGTCCGGGAAGCTTATATACAAGCATCATTCCTAATCTGATGATTAAGGATGTAGTAAAGGCAATTAATAAGTCAGATGCCTTAAAGGTGTATGTCAGCAACATAATGACCCAGAAGGGAGAGACTATAGGATACAGCTTGTCAGAGCATATAAAAGCTATAAAGGAACATGCGCCTGCAATCGAAATTGATTATGTTATTGCAAACAATGGCAGAGTTCCGGATGTGCTGATAGAAAAATACAAAACAGAGAATGCTTCCCCCATTGAGGTTGATTATGACAATATTAATAAAACAGGTACGAGAGTGGTAGAGGGTGACTATGTAAGCGTGGAAAACGGATACCTGAGGCACAACTATAATGCTCTTGCGGAATGTATCTTTGGGCTGGTCAACGAAGAACGGCTGGCAAAGGATAAAAAGAGATTGATAGATTATTACTATATAAATGGCAAATTGAAAAAAAGCAAGAAGAACATTGAGAAGGAGAGATAGTCTTGGAAGAGTTTAACAACAATATAGACAAAAACAACGAGGACAAATCTACGCAAAATGCCAAGGAAGAGCTTATATCATGGATTAAATGGATTGCATCTGCGCTAATAATAGCATTTGTACTTAGAACCTTTGTGTTTCAAATGGCAATAGTAAATCAAATATCAATGGAACCTACTCTGCATGAAGGAAATATGCTGGTTATTTCAAAAATCAGCTATACCCTTGGTAAACCAAGCAGGGGAGATATAGTTGTTTTTAAGGATGAATATGAAAATAAGCTGTTAATAAAGAGAATCATTGGCTTGCCTGGTGAAACTGTTGAAATAAAAGACGGCAGCGTATATATAAATGATAAAATGCTTGAACCCAAATATACAGAAGCTGAAACCAACAGCTACGGGCAGAATATCTGGAAGGTGCCTGAGAATGAATATTTTATGATGGGAGATAATAGACCTCATAGCAGAGACAGTCGTGCTGATACAGTGGGCTTTGTAGATAAAAAAAATTTAATGGGCAAGGCTGTTTTCAGAATATGGCCTATAAACTCTTTAGGTACTATTAGGTAAAAGAGGTGTATATATGACGTTTTCCTCTATTGCTAAAAACGAAATCTCCAAAATCATACTTGAAAGCAAATGCTGTCAGATGGCGGAACTATCTGCATTGATGAAGATGACGGGAACAATGCAGATACAGGGCTCAAGAAATATCGGAATAAAGCTGTCAACTGAAAATGCCTCAATCGCCAGAAGATTGTTTACCCTTCTTAAGGGAAACTTTGATGTTAATACAAAGGTTATAGTAAGAAAAAACAAGCAGCTTAAAAAAAATAATAATTATATGCTTTATATCGATCATGATCTGGGTTCAGAGAATATTTTAAAAGCAGTAGGGATATTATCACAAAATGATGATAAAATCAGAATTAATTATAAACTGCCAAGCCAGCTTTTAAGAAAAAACTGCTGCAAAAAAACATATCTGAGAGGAGCCTTTTTAGGCAGCGGCTCAGTTAGTGATCCAGAAAAGGCGTATCACTTAGAGTTGGTTACTAGCAGCGAAACATATGCAGAGGATCTAAAGAAGCTTATAAACAGCTACCAATTAAATGCAAAGGTAGTAGATAGAAAAGGTAATTATGTAGTATATTTAAAAGAGGGAGAGCAAATAGTAGACTTTCTTAATATAATAGGAGCTCACAACGCACTTTTGAATTTTGAAAATGTCAGAATATATAAAGAGATGCGAAACAATGTTAATAGAATAGTTAACTGCGAGACTGCCAACCTCAGTAAGACAGTTAACGCTTCAATGCGTCAGAACGAAAATATAAATTATATTATCAGTAAAATAGGCATGGATAAAATCCCTGTTAGTCTGACTGAAATCGCAGAGCTGAGGCTAAAATATCCAGATGCCAGTCTAAAGGAGCTGGGAGAAATGTTTAATCCTCCAATCGGAAAGTCAGGTGTAAATCACAGGCTTAGAAAGCTTGATGAGCTGGCAGCTTCTTTAAAGGCGAAACATGGCGAAAAAGATAGATAATAATTGTTTTAATATTCTCAAATATTATGATAATATATAGTAAATGGAAAAATTTATACTCTTCCAGCATTTATTAAGAGATTAGCAACTCTTAACGAAAAGTATTTTGAGTTTTAGAGTTGGTTATCTATAGTTTATATGTGGAGATTAAATATTATAAATGCTGCATATATATTTTTCGGAGGGATAAAAATGCGAAGGATAAATGTAGACAAGCTAAGTAGCGGAGTGATGCTGGCCAGAACTATATATAGCAGTGATGGCAATATTCTGCTTAATGCGGGCATTAAGCTGAAGGAGTCATATATAAACAAGTTTAAGGAATTAGGGGTAACGGAAATATACATAGAGGATGAAATAAGCCATGATATTTTGGTTAGTGACGTAATAGCAGATGAAACAAGGTTTGAGGCGCGTATTGCTATAAAAAATGCCATGGATAATTTAAAGTATGGTAATAATTTTGATGTAAAGCCAATCAGAAATGTAGTGGGTAAAATTGTTGACGAGCTTTTATGTGTAGAGGATGCAATAATTAATCTTCAAGACCTGAAAACATCAGACAATTACACTTTTTATCACAGTGCAAACGTTTGCGTGCTTTCTACAATAACAGGTGTATCCCTAGGCTTTAACAAGGAAAAGCTTAAGCAGCTTGCATTAGGTGCGATTTTGCACGATATAGGAAAGGTAAAGATTCCTAACGAAGTCCTGAACAAACCCTCAAAATTAACTCCTGAGGAATACGAAATAATCAAGCAGCACAGCAGACATGGATATGAAATACTGAAAAAAAGCATGGAGCTTAGTACCTACGCAAGCTATATAGCATTAACTCATCATGAGAGGTATAATGGGACAGGATATCCCTTGGGGCTTAAGGGGGATGAGATACATGAGTTTTCCAGAATAGTTGCAATAGCAGATGTCTACGATGCAATGACCTCTGACAGGGTTTACAAAAAAAGAAGTAATATTAATGATACAGTAGAGTATCTGGTTGGAATGGGACATCACCAGTTTGATTATGAAATAGTAAGAAACTTTATTGAGCATATATCTATTTATCCCTCGGGAAGCTGCGTAAGCTTAAATACAGGACAAATAGCCATTGTAGTTGATGTAAATAAAAAATATCCTAACAGACCAATCATTCGTATAATCAAGGATGAATATGGAAATGACCTTAAGGATATGTATGAAATAGATCTAACTAAGTATAATACAATAATAATTAATGATGTTATTGATGATATATAGATAAGCAAATAAAAGTCACGATAAATATTTTATCGTTACATATATAAATTTTTTTAAACTTTGAGAGGTGATGAAATGTTACTGGGAATTGATTTAGGTGGAACAACAATTAAAGCAGGTATAGTTAATGACAATGGAAGCATTATTCTTCAGGACTTCTGTGCAACCAATGTACAGTTAGGCTTTGAACACATAGTAAATGATATAACAGGACTTGTGAATAATTTGCTGGCTAAGGCTGATATGAATATAAATAATATACAGTCAATTGGTATAGGTATTCCGGGTTTAACTGATTCTAAGACAGGAAATGTCATATACTGTACAAACCTTGCATGGGAAAATGTACCTTTAGCTGAACGTTTGCAAGCTCGTTTTGGTATACCTGTTAATATTGAGAATGATGCAACGGTAGCTGCCTTGGCGGAAAGCCTGTTTGGCTCAACAAAGGGAGTTCCCAATTCTGTATTTTTAACTCTTGGTACAGGAATCGGCGGTGGAATAATAATAAACGGCAAGGTATACAGCGGAAGCCACGGTGCAGGCTCAGAGATTGGGCATATGATAGTTGGCGAAAATTTTTATAGCTGCAACTGCGGTAAAAATGGCTGCCTTGAAACCTTTGCATCAGCTACTGCAATAAACAAGTATGCAGCACAGCTTATAAAGGAAGGCAGAACAAATACTACTTTAATTGAAATGTGCAAGGGAAACACAGACTATATAAGTGCCAGAATGGTATTTGATGCAGCTAAGTCAGGAGATGAAGTTGCCATAGAAGTAGTTACACGAATGGTTAAGTACTTATCAATCGGAATTATTAATATTTATAATATGTTAGATCCAGACGTGATTACTTTAGGCGGCGGAGTGGCAAAAGCCGGACAGTATCTTTTGGATTTAGTTAAAAAGCAGACAGAAAAGTACGTATTTAATGCCAACGTAAAATACGGAGATATTACACTTGCACAACTGGGAAATGAAGCAGGTATTATTGGCGCAGCTTTTCTTGGAAGATAATAGAGCTTATTAAAGCTGATATATATATAATGCAGAAGATGTGTACACAATAGGCATATATAGATAACCCATATATAGATAATCCATAGATAGGAGGACAAACATGAGTAAATTAGTATTAGATTATACAAATACCCTTGTTAAAAATCACGAAATCGATAATATCAAAGAATCAATAAAGCTGGCTCACAACATGCTTCACAACAAAACAGGAGCAGGCAATGATTTTTTAGGATGGGTGGATCAGCCCATAAATTATGATAAAGAGGAATTTGAGAGAATTATAGGAGCCGCTGAAAGGATAAAAAAGGATTCAGATGTTTTGTTGGTTATAGGTATAGGGGGATCATATCTAGGTGCCAGATCAGCCATAGAGCTTCTCGGTCATTCCTTCCAAAACTTACTTTCCAAGTCCAAAAGAAACGTTCCAGAAGTTTACTTCCTTGGCAGTAACATAAGCAGTACATATTACAAGCATTTAATGGAGGTTGTTGAAGGAAAGGAAATAAGTGTTTGCGTAATTTCCAAATCTGGTACAACAACTGAGCCTGCAATTGCATTCAGATTGATAAAAGCTTATATGGAAGAAAAATACGGAAAATCAGGAGCGGCTAAAAGAATATATGCTATAACTGATGCTAAGAGAGGCGCATTAAAGCAATTGGCAACAGCAGAGGGCTATGAATCTTTTGTTATAGCTGATGATATAGGCGGAAGATTTTCAGTGCTTACGCCAGTAGGCTTGCTGCCTATAGCTGTTGCTGGAATAGACATAAGAAAAGTAATGCAGGGAGCTGCAGATGCCTGGGAAGAATATAAAAATACAGAGCTTGAAAATAACCCATGCTATCAGTATGCTGCTGTGAGAAATCTGCTATATCGCAAAGGCAAAGCTATAGAAGTATTAATAGGCTATGAGCCTGCTCTTACCTTCTTTACAGAGTGGTGGAAGCAGCTATTCGGTGAAAGCGAGGGCAAGGACGGCAAGGGAATATTCACTGCTTCAATGCAGTTTTCCACTGATCTGCACTCACTAGGACAGTTTTTGCAGGATGGAACAAGAAACATGTTTGAGACAGTAATAAACATAGAGAAGCCAAAGGAAGAAATAGAAATACTAAATGATGAGGATAATCTTGACGGCTTAAACTTTATCAGCGGCAAAACTATGGATTATGTTAATAAAAATGCTTTCCAAGGTACTATGCTTGCTCATCAGGATGGCGGTGTACCAATAATGGTATTAAATGTACCAGAAGCAAATGAGTATTACTATGGAAAAATGGTATACTTCTTTGAAAAGGCTTGCGGCATAAGCGGATACATGCTGGGAGTAAACCCATTCGATCAACCGGGCGTTGAAGAATACAAGAGAAACATGTTTGCACTTTTAGGTAAACCGGGCTATGAGAAGCTTCGTGAAGAACTGACAGCCAGATTGAAAAAATAAATTAAAAGACTTCTTCCTTTGAAAAGGGAGGAGTCTTTTCAGTTTAATATACTCGCTATTGAAGTCAGGTGACTTTTAATATATTATATTAATAGAGAGAATAATTAACTAAAGCAACGAGTTAATCATAAGCACATATGGAAAAGCCTATGTGCTATTTTGTTATTGAAGGGTTGAAGTTTATGAAGGATTTTGTACATTTGCATGTGCATACCGAGTACAGCTTGCTGGACGGAGCTGCCAGAGTGGAAAAACTGGTAAAAAGAGCCAGTGAGCTGGGTATGAAGTCTATAGCTATTACTGACCATGGTGTTATGTATGGCGTGGTTGATTTTTATAAAAAAGCCAAGCAGCATGGTGTTAAGCCCTTAATTGGCTGTGAGGTATATGTTGCCACGAGAACGGCTAAGGACAGGGATCCAAAGCTTGATGCCAGTCAGTACCATCTAGTGCTGCTTGCAAAGGATATAGAAGGCTACAACAACCTGATAAAGCTTGTTTCAAATGCTTTTACCGAAGGCTTTTATTACAAGCCCAGAGTGGATTTGGAGCTTGTAAAAAAACATTCCAAGGGTCTTGTTGCTCTAAGTGCATGTCTTGCAGGTGAGGTTGCAAGCAATCTGATGAACGGAAACTATGATTATGCTAAAAAGGTGGCACTAGATTACAAGAACATATTCGGTGAGGATTTTTATTTGGAGCTTCAGGATCATGGCATAAGAGAACAGGCTATGATAAATCCTGACATGGTGAGGCTTTCAAAGGAGACAGGCATAAAGCTGGTAGCAACAAATGACGTACATTATGTCAGCCGTGAGGACAGCAAGGCACAGGACATTTTACTGTGTATTCAAACAGGAAAAAATGTAGAGGATGAAGCAAGATTAAAATTTCAAGGTGATGAATTTTATCTGAAATCACCTGATGAAATGTATGAGCTTTTCAAATATGTTCCAGAAGCATTAGCCAATACAATGGAAGTAGCAGAAAAATGCAATATGGATTTTTTATTCGGACAGGTTCACCTTCCTGCTTATGAGGTTCCAGAAGGCTTTAATTCGGATACCTATATCAGACATATGTGTTATGAAGGCATAAAGGAAAAATATGATACCATAACTGATGAAATAAGAGAAAGAGCAGAGTATGAGCTTTCTGTAATCACCAAGATGGGATACGCTGACTATTATCTTATTGTGTGGGATTATGTAAAATTTGCAAAGGATAACGGAATAATGGTAGGCCCCGGCAGAGGCTCAGGAGCAGGCAGTCTTGTAGCCTATGCTTTGGGGATTACCAATATTGATCCTATTGAGTTTAATCTGATATTTGAAAGGTTTTTGAATCCCGAGAGGATAAGCATGCCTGATTTTGACGTGGATTTCTGCTACGAAAGACGACAGGAGGTTATAGACTATGTAGTTGAAAAGTACGGCAAGGAAAGGGTTGCCCAGATAATTACCTTTGGTACAATGGCAGCCAGAGCAGCCATAAGAGATGTAGGAAGGGCACTTAATATACCCTATGCCAATGTTGACCTGATAGCTAAAAAAATACCCTTTGAGCTGGGTATGACGATTGAAAGGGCTTTAGAGGTAAATGGTGAGCTTAGAAAGCTTTATGAGGACGATGAGGATGTAAAGTACTTGATAGACATGTCTAAGGCTGTGGAGGGTATGCCTCGTCACTCCTCAACACATGCAGCAGGGGTTGTAATATCTAAAAAAGCTGTAACAGAGTATGTTCCATTGCAAATGAATGATGATGTAATAACAACCCAGTTTCCAATGGGAACACTTGAAGAACTGGGACTTTTGAAGATGGACTTTTTAGGGCTGAGAACACTAACAGTAATAAGAAATACGCTGGAGCTGATTAAAAACCGAGGCGAGGAAGTACCTGACATAGAAAGACTGTCCTATAATGACGTAAATGTATATAAAATGATATCCGATGGAGAAACCTATGGGGTGTTCCAGTTGGAAAGCGGCGGAATGACTCAGTTTATGAAGGAATTAAAGCCAAATTGTCTGGAGGATATTATTGCGGGTATTTCACTATACAGACCAGGACCAATGGATCAGATACCCAGATACATTCAGAACAAAAACAACCCTGCGCTTATTAAGTACATTCATCCTATGCTGGAGAATATTCTACAGGTTACTTACGGCTGTGTAATATATCAGGAACAGGTTATGCAGGTATTCAGAGACCTTGGAGGATACTCTATGGGACGCTCGGATCTGGTTAGACGAGCAATGTCCAAGAAAAAGGCAGATGTAATGGCTAAGGAGCGGCAAAACTTTATTAATGGTATAATAGACGAAAATGGAAAAATAATAGTATCAGGCTGTGTAAGAAATAATATAGATGCAGATGCAGCCAGCAAGATATTTGATGAGCTGGCAGAGTTTGCAAAGTATGGCTTCAACAAGTCCCATGCTGCCGCTTATGCAATTATAGCTTATCAAACCGCTTGGCTGAAATATTACTATCCTGTTGAGTTTACTGCTGCACTGATTACCAGTGTTATGGGAAGCAGTAAAAAGGTTGCAGAGTATATACAAAACAGCAAGAATATGGGGATAGAAGTACTGCCCCCCAGCATTAACGAAAGTCATATAAGCTTTACTGTAAAAGACAAAAAGATAAGGTTCGGGCTGGCAGCAGTAAAGAATGTAGGTATAAATGCTATTGCAGCCATAATCAAAGCGAGAGACGAAAAGGGACAGTTTGACAGCTTATATGATTTTTTGCAAAAAGTTGATATTGGTGTAATAAATAAGCGTACAGTTGAGAGTCTAATAAAGTGCGGTGCATTTGACAGCTTTAATATAGAAAGAAGCAAGCTGCTTGCTGTATACGAGAAGCTTATGGACAGCATACAGGATCAAAAAAGGAATAATGTAGAAGGTCAGATATCCTTTTTTGACTCCTTTGACAGTATGCCTGTAAATGAAAATATCTATCCAGATATAGAAGAATATCCTCAAAATGTACTGCTGGCAATGGAAAAAGAAATGCTGGGGCTATATATCAGCGGTCATCCCCTTATGGAATACAAGGAAGAACTAAAAGACAGAGTATCTGTGACTACTGCTGATTTGATAAAAGAAAAATCAGAGGGTGAGGAATATATTGAGGTTAATCATGATATGGATGGAAAAAAAGTCATAATGGGTGGTATAATAGTATCAGTAAAGCAAAAAAGCACTAAAAACAATAAAATGATGGCTTTTGTGGAGCTGGAGGATTTGTATGGCTTAATAGAGCTTATAGTTTTTCCTAAGATATATGATAATTGCTCACATATTCTCAAAGCTGACAATATTGTATTAGTAGAGGGACGTGTTTCTCAACGTGAGGATGAAGATGCAAAAATAATATGTGACAGAATAACTTCTATGGAAAAAAAGCAAAAAGGCAAGCTTTATATAAAGGTAGATACAGAAAGCCGCTCAGGGATACTTGAGGAGATAAAAAAGGTACTTTCAAACTACAAGGGAAATCAACCGGTATATGTGGTGGATGAGGCCTTAAGAAGGAATGGGAAGCCCTGCGTAAGGATGGCAGATAAGGAATATTGGATAAGCTTGTGTGATAATCTGATTAATGAGCTTAAGAATGCTTTGGGCGAGGATTGTGTTGCAGTAAAACAAAGTTAATATTATTATTGTGAGGAAATTATCAATTTCCTCACACAATAATATGACAAAATATCTTGAAAATAATATATTTTTCTATTAAAATGTTTTTAGCGGAAATATCATTTATACTTTATGCCAATCAAAGGAGGCACCAGGAATGTGGACTGTAGTTTATCTGGCTAAAGGAAAGAAGCTGGCAGAAAAACTAAATGCTCTTATAACTCAAGAGGGAGTGCTGGTTAAAATTCAACCCGTAAGTAAGAAAGCAGAAGAAGACGAGGTTTATTTTGAAGTATTAGTTCCAGAGGGTGAAGTTGAAGAAGCCCATAATATTCTATGTGAACTAGGATATTAATAGGGCTTATTGTCACAAACCCGGTTTTTGGGTACATCCAAAACTACGCTGAAAAAATTTTAGGGGCACATGGGGGCATGTGACTATTTATTTTATAGACGTGGGACTAATGCGATCCATGCGGGACTACAAGGAGGAATATGATGAAAAATGTAGCAGTTTTAACTAGTGGGGGAGACGCCCCGGGGATGAATGCCGCTATAAGGTCGGTGGTTAGAAGTTCTATTAGTATGGGATTAAACGTATTTGGAATCAACAAAGGCTATAACGGATTAATCCGTGGAGATATTCATCAAATGAACATGGCATCAGTTGCTGATATAATACAAAAAGGCGGTACTATACTAAGAACAGCCAGAAGCGAAGAGTTTAAAACAGAAGAGGGACAAAACAAGGCTGTAAGCATAGCCAAGGTTTTTAATATTGACGGAATAGTAGTAATCGGAGGGGACGGCTCATTTATGGGAGCTAAAAAGCTTACAGAGAAGGGCATTGCCTGTATCGGTGTCCCAGGAACCATAGATAATGATTTGGCGTACACTGATTATACTATTGGTTTCGATACAGCGGTTAACAATGTACTGGATGCAGTAAATAAAATCAGAGATACCAGTACTTCCCATGAAAGAGTAAGTATTATAGAAGTAATGGGCAGAAATTCAGGAGATATAGCATTATACTCGGGTCTTGCCGGCGGTGCTGAAAGCATAATAGTACCAGAGGTCGAATACTCCGTAGAGGATGTATGCAGAAGATTGATAATTGGAAGAAACAGAGGCAAGCTGCACAGTATTATCATAATAGCAGAAGGTGCAGGGGACGCGAAGGAGCTTGAGGAGCAAATCAGACAGAGAGTTGACATGGATGTCAGAACCTCTATTTTAGGTTATATACAAAGAGGCGGAAATACCACAGCTGCTGACAGAGTACTTGCAAGCAGACTTGGAGCCAGAGCGGTGGAATTGCTTGCAGAAGGTAAAGGCGGAAGAGTCGTAGGCATTAAAGACAACAAAATAGTTGATGTAGATATAAGCAATGCTCTTTCTATGAAAAAAGAGTTTGATCATGAGCTTTACAAACTGGCAACTACATTATCCAGCAGGGATGCCCAGTAGCTTTTTTTATTAAATTTAATATAAAATATACGAAAAAAGGAGAGAATTATAATGGCGTTAAAAGGAAATTGTTTAGTAGCACAGTCTGGAGGTCCTACCTCCGTAATAAATGCATCTGCATGTGGTGTAATTCAAGAAGCTTTCAAAACAGCTGAAATAGACAAAGTATTCGGTGCAGTACATGGTATAGCAGGAGTTTTAAATGAGGATCTTTTTCTGTTAAATGACGAGAAACCAGAAGAAATAGAGCTGTTAAAGGTGACACCAGCTTCTGCATTAGGCTCCTGTAGATACAAGCTTAAGTCAATTGAAGCTAGTGAAAAGGATTACAGAAGAATAATAGATGTTTTTGAAGCACATAATATTAGATATTTCTTCTACATTGGCGGCAATGACTCAATGGATACTGCAAACAAGGTTAGCCAGTATGCTCAAAGAGTAGGCTATGAGCTAAAATCAGTAGGCGTTCCTAAGACTATAGATAACGACCTGCCAATAACTGACCACACACCTGGCTTTGGAAGCGTAGCGAAGTTTATAGCTACATCCATAAAGGAAGTAGGTCTGGACGCTCGTGTTTACGATTATCCAACAGTAACAGTATGCGAAATAATGGGAAGAAATGCAGGCTGGATAACTGCTGCTTCAGCACTAGCTAAAGAATTTGAAGATGAAGCTCCACACTACATATATTTACCCGAAATACCATTCTCATTAGAAAAGTTTGAAAAGGATGTAAAAGCTGCAATAGAAAAGTATAACTACTGCGTAGTAGCATTTTCAGAAGGTGTTAAAAACGAAGAAGGCAAATACCTTTCAGAGCTGGCAACAGAAAATGCAGCGGTTGATTCCTTCGGTCATGTACAATTAGGCGGTGCTAGTGAATATCTTCAATCATATGTTCAAAAGAATATATGCAAAAAAGTAAGAATAGTAAATTATAGTTCAATACAAAGATGTGCAGCTCACTTGGCATCCTTGAGAGATAATGAAGAATCCTACATGTGCGGTCAAGCAGCAGTACGCTATGCTATAGAAGGTCATACAGGCAAAATGGTAGGAATGATGAGACAGGATCATCCAGAATACAAATGTACTACAGAATTAGTTGATCTAAATGATGTAGCAAACAAGGAAAAGAAGATTCCTAGAGAGTGGATTAACGCTGAAGGCAATTTCGTTACTAAGGAAGTTACTGACTACATAGCACCGCTTATTAAGGGTGAAGTTAAACTGAATATGGAAAATGGTATTCCAAGATATGCTAGATTAGAGAAAAAGCTTATAGAAAAGAAGCTGGAAGTTTGGAACGTAAAGTAATATAAATTTTAGAACCAAGTTTACTATCCAATGCTGTATAAGCGAGAGTAACAACTTGGTTCTCTATATATAGGCAAACAACAGTTTGATATAAAGGATTATAGCGGTTTATATGAATGGGAGAGTGTATATGAGAAAAACGAAGATTGTATGTACAATTGGTCCGGTCAGTGAAAATGAAGAAATGATATTTAAGCTGGTAGATGCTGGTATGAACGTAGCGAGGCTTAACTTTTCACATGGAGATCACCAAGAACATAAGAGCAGAATAGACTTTATCAAAAAGGCAAGGCAAAAACTTAACAAACCAGTTGCCATTATGCTGGACACTAAAGGTCCTGAAGTAAGACTTGGTGTATTTAAGGATAGTAAGGCAGAAATAGTTAATGGTCAAAGCTTCACACTGACAACAAAGGACATACTAGGCGATAACACTATTTGCAGCATAACCTACAAAGAACTTCCCCAGCAAGTAAAAGCAGGAAGCCGTATATTAATTGCTGATGGACTGATAGAGCTAAGGGTTACAAATCAAACTGAGACTGATGTAATATGCGAGGTTGTAAATGGAGGTATACTGGGAGACAAAAAGAATGTTAATATACCAGGCGCAACCTCCAAGCTTCCTGCAATTACTGAAAAGGATATAAAGGATCTGCTTTTTGGAATAGAAAACGAAGTAGACTTTATAGCTGCATCCTTTATAAGAAAGGCTTCTGATGTTCTCGAAATAAGAAAGATACTTGAAGAAAACAATGGAGAACATATACAGATAATAGCCAAAATCGAAAACCAAGAGGGTGTTGACAATATAGATGAAATACTTAAAGTAGCAGACGGACTCATGGTAGCCAGAGGTGACTTGGGAGTTGAGCTGGCAGCGGAGGAAATGCCTCTTACCCAAAAGATGCTGATAAAAAAGGCAAATGATGCAGGGAAGCCTGTAATTACTGCAACACAAATGCTTGACTCAATGATTAGAAACCCAAGACCAACCAGAGCAGAGGTAACAGATATTGCTAACTCTATATTGGATGGAACAGATGCTATCATGCTTTCCGGCGAAACCGCAGCAGGCAAATATCCTTTAGAAGCTATCAGCATGATGTCGACCATAGCTGAAAGAATAGAAAAGTCACTTGATTATGCAAGTATGGGTGTAAAATTGTCTGATACAGGAAATATCACAGTCGCTAATGCTATAAGTCATGCTTCCTGTACAGCCTCTATGGACTTGGGAGCGGCAGCTATAATTACACCTACTCATTCGGGATCGACACCCAGAATGATATCAAAGTTCAGACCCAAGACGCCCATTATTGCGGCAACTTGCTGTGAAAGAGTAAGAAGAAAGCTAAACCTAAGCTTCGGCGTATATTCAGTGTTAATACCTGCCCTTGACAACACTGACGAACTGATTGATCTATCAGTAAATGAATCAGTTACACAGGAGTTTATAAAAAGCGGAGACTTGGTAGTAATAACTGCTGGAGTACCAGCAGGGGTAGCAGGAACTACGAATTTAATAAAGGTTCACATAGTAGGAGAAGTAATAGCCAGAGGAATCGGAGTCGGAAATCAGTCCGTTTCCGGTAAGGTCTGCTTGATAAATGATATAGAAAAGGACAGCCACAAGCTGGAAGAGGGCGATATCCTTGTTATTGAATCAACAGATAAGGAAACTGTTGCACTTATGGAAAAGGCTGCCGGCTTTATTGTAGAAGAAGGAGGAATAACCTCCCATGCCGCTATAGTAGCCCTAGTACTGGGCAAGCCTGTTATTGTGGGAGTCAAATATGCATTAAGCACCCTTAAAGATGGCAAAATCGTTACCATGGATACTGCCAGAGGGTTGGTATACAGCGGTGTAACAAGAGTATTATAAAAAAACTAGGGCTTAAGGAGAATCAGATAGAAATATATCTGATTCTCTATTTAATATGAAAAGCTGGGTATACCAACTTTTCATTTATGCAGGAGGTAGATGTAAATGAATTTCTGTGAGAGCAAGCTAAGAGTAAGGTATGCAGAGACAGACCAAATGGGAGTAGTATACCATGCTAACTACTATATATGGTTTGAGGTTGGCAGAAGCGACTACCTAAGAATGTTCGGCATGACATATAAGGATATGGAAGCCCAAGGAATAATAATGCCTGTCATAGAAAACCACTGTAGATACAAGCAGTCGGCAATGTATGACGATATGCTGACAGTAAAGACCTCTATAAAGGAATTAAGCCCTGCAAAAATATCCTTTTTGTATACACTCATTAGAGACGCTGATGGAGTAATATTGGCAGAGGGTGAAACAGTACATGCCTTTATAAGCAGCTCAAAAAGACCAATAAGCATAAAAAAGGTTAACCCTGCTCTGTATGAGTTATTCCTCCGAGCAAAGGAATAGTTTATTTTGGAATAAATTAGCAACAAATTGGTAATAATTAATAAAAAAGGTAACTGATCATTTTGCACCCGAAAGGGTGTACTTTTTTTGCTGTTGAAATGCTATACTTATAACGATATAATTATATAGAATAATTTGTTGTTAATAAAATTTTATGCTCATAAAATATTATGTGAAGGGAATGGTAAATTATGAAGGATATTAGAATAGAAAAACTGGCTGAGATTCTTTTGGATCACTCATTAGAGCTTAAGGCAGGAGAAAATCTTGTTATACGCACCCAGTATAATGGAAAGCCCCTTGTAGATGAGGTATACAAAAAGGCGATACAAAAGGGAGCTAATGCATTTGTACATGTTGTTTTCCCAGAGTATAACAAATACTTTGCAGAGAATGCTAGTGAAGAACAGCTTAAAAATATATATTCTTTATATGGTAGTGCATACGAGAAATGTGATGCGTTTTTGGCTATAGAAGCACCAGATAACGTAAAAAACATGTCAAATGTACCATCACAAAAGAATATGGAGTACAATAAAAGCTTAAGCCCATTGATGAAGAAAGTTATGGAAAAGAAATGGGTAGTAACAAATTTCCCCTGCAACGCCTTTGCACAAGAAGCTGAAATGTCTTTGGAGGAATATGAGGATTTCCTTTTTGATGCTGCTTTGGTAGATTATCACAAGATGGATGAAGATATGAACAAGGTGCTTGAGATATTTGATAAAGCTGAGACTGTAAGAATAGTAGGTCGTGAAACAGATCTTACCTTCAGTATAAAAGGCAGAAAAGGAATAAAATGCAGCGGTCAAAACAACATACCTGATGGCGAGGTGTATTATGCACCTATAACTGATTCAGCAAATGGATACATATACTACGAGTTCCCTCCAATGAGATACGGCGTACAGGTAGACGGCGTGAGACTGCAATTTAAGGATGGAAAGATTGTAAGTGCCAAGGCTGATAAAAACGAGGAATTTTTAAATAAGATGCTGGATACCGATGCAGGAGCAAGATATTTAGGAGAGTTCGGGATCGGTCTTAACTACGGAATAAAGAAATTCATTAAGAATATACTATTTGATGAAAAGATAGGCGGAACCATACACCTTGCTGCTGGAAACGCATATGAAGGCTCAGGCGGAGACAACAAATCACTGGTTCACTGGGATATGATAAAGGAGCTTAGAGACTGCGGAGAAATCTATGCAGACGGAAGGCTTGTTCAGAAAAATGGTGTGTATATATTTGAATAGGGTATAGGATTTAGGGAAGATTGAGTTAAATAAAACAATGCTGTATGTGGAGAATTTATCTCAGCATACAGCATTTAATTTAGACTGTGAGAAAAAATAGTACATAGTTATAGCTTGTTTCGTAAAACAGTTATAAAACCATCCAATATTTTATGACTAACAGTAAATCCCTTACTTTTATAAAATTCCAAGGCATCATCATTACCATTTGAAACGAAGATAAAATAGTCCTTCACATCATCAAATTGACTCAGCCAATTCATTGACATATCGAAAAGTACTGATCCAACACCCTTTCCTCTGTACTCCTCCCTAATATAAAACTGGGATAAACAACCTACATTCTTTTTTTTGACAGAGGTAAGATCAAAAAAGGTAGCAAAGCTGTTTGAGTATGCTTCTTTTGGAGATATGTTGGAGTACACATAACCAACCATTTTATTATCGTCCTTAACAGCCACAACATAATTGTGTATTGCACTTTTCATAGAAGGAAGCATACGTGTATCAAAATTCATATTATCAAACAATTCAGGCTTGATTAGTGCCTTCGACCTTTGAAAAACCATAAGCTCGTTGCACAAATCCCTACAGCATTCAATATTTTCATTGGATATAACCTCATATTTTATATTCATGCAGTCCACTCCTTTTATCAATGTTCTATTATAACGTGAGTTCGATACAAAGAAAGAAAGGGTAGATATTGTGTAACGAACCTTGTGTAGAGACTTAGAAATTCTTAATACAGCGGAGGAGTAATTGTGTCAAGTGTTTGAGCGTAGCGAGTTTTGACGCAATCCGTAGCAAATTTAGAATTTCTTTGTCTCGAAACATTCAGTGAGTGAAATAATATCTACCCTTTCTTTATCGAACTCACGTTATTATAAGTCAAGTTTATATAGGATAATTTTGGTCGATATTAAAACTAATTGATCAATTATGATATAATTATAATACACAGTAAATTTATCGCAAGTATGCAGTATTTTATGACTAAGTAAGAAAAAACTGATTAAAGGAGTAATACAATGAATGATAAGGATACTGAAAATAAAAGCATTTGTCCATTAACCTATGCCTTGGATTTGATTGGAGGCAAATGGCGGCTTCCTATTATATGGGCTTTAAGTCAAAATGGAATTTTGCGCTACAACGAACTCAAAAGAAAAGTTGATGGAATAACAAACATGATGCTATCTCAGGTTTTAGATGAAATGGAAGCTTACGGACTGGTTAGCCGCAAGCAATATATGGAGATTCCCCCGAAAGTAGAATATTCACTGACAGAAGCAGGCAAAGACTTAATACCTGCACTGGAATCTTTGGCAAAATGGGGTAAACAGATGAAAAATAAATCAGTGGATTTTGATGATACAGCTAGAAAATCTGAAAAATGCTGATATGTTAGAACAAAATTTTGTAAGGAGGATTCTTTATGATTGAAGTAAAAAAGCTTACGCTAAAGTATCCAAGTGGAAAGGGTGTATTTGAGCTAGATTTCTCCGTAAAAAAGGGCGAAGTAATGGGGTATTTAGGACCCAACGGAGCTGGAAAGACTACCACTATTCGTGCACTGCTAGGCTTTATGCATCCCAATAGCGGAAGCTGTACTATTGGTGGACTTGATTGTTCAAGCAAAGCACCAGAAATCCAAAAAACTCTCGGCTATATACCAGGTGAAATTGCTTTTCTGGATGATATGAATGGTAATGAATTTCTTAGATTTATGCATGACATGAGGGGGACAAAGGATACGGATAGGCAGAAACAGCTTATTGAAATGTTTGAGCTGGATCCAAAGGGCAAAATCAAAAAATTTTCAAAGGGAATGAAGCAAAAGCTAGGAATCATTACGGCATTTATGCATAATCCCGATGTGCTGATTTTGGATGAGCCAACAAGCGGACTTGATCCACTTATGCAGAATAGATTTGTTGAACTTATTCTAAGGGAAAAAGCTAAAGGAAAAACCATTTTAATGTCCAGCCATATATTTGAGGAAGTAGAAAAAACCTGTGATAATGTACTAATAATCAAGGATGGAAGAATTGTCAAGGAATCCGATGTACAGACCCTCAAGAATTCACAGCGTAAAGGTTTTACTATCAAACCTGCCGACATCGCTTCTGCTTCTCAGTTACTTCAAAATGCGGGTTTTGAGGTATGCAATACAGCAGATGATGCAATAGAGGTTTTCGTAACGGGTGAAAATATTGACCGCTTCATTAAAGCGGCTGCACAATTTACTATATTAAATTTTGATGTTAAAACTCAGTCTCTTGAAGATATCTTCATGCAGTTTTACGGTAGGGAGGGCAAATAGCTATGAGCTTTACATTGCTAAAAACAGTACTTAAGAAAAATTGGACACTGCTGCTTATTTTCTTTGGTGTATTAACTATGTATATGACCATAATGATTTCAATGTATAATCCTAACGATATGGAAGCCTTAACATCCATGTTGAAGATGTTTCCCCCAGAACTTATGAAAGCTATGAGCTTTTCTGATATGGTTACAGATCTTACGAGCTACCTTGCAAGCTGGCTTTATGGACTGCTTATGTTTGGCTTTCCAATGGTCTATTGTATAATACTTGGTAATAGACTGGTAGCAAAAATGGTAGACAACAGCTCCTTTGTATACCTGTTATCAACTCCCAACTCAAGAGTTAGAATCATTATAACACAAGGAGTCTATGCACTGGCTTCTGTTGCACTGTTATTTGCTGCTTTATTTGGCGTTGGCGTTTTAGTCAGCTCGTTTATGTTTCCCAATACACTTGATATTAGTGCTTTTTTCAGACTAAACCTTACTACAATGCTTGTTAATATGGTTGTAATGATGATTAGCTTTTTCTTTTCCTGCCTGTTTAATGAAACAAAGCTGTCACTCGGCTTTGGTGCAGGTATACCTATAGCATTTCTGATTATGAATATGCTGGGAGGTGCTTCGGCAGATGCTGAGATTTTGAAAAAGCTATCAATCTATGGTTTTTATGATGGCGTAGAAATAGTTCGTGGTGCAAAAGTATGGGGAGTCAATCTTGTTTATATAGCTGCTATTATGATTCTTTTTACTGCCGCTGTGCTGGTTTTTAGGAAGAAAAGATTACCGCTATAACATAACCAGCAAATGGTTGCTTATTTTCTAAATTTTAATCTAAAAACCCTATATCTTAAATAAATTGTGATGATTATATCCAAAAGACACACATTGCCGTGTGTCTTTTTTGATAAAATGCTCATACTAAAGTATATAAAGCTTTAATATGAAAATAAAGCTGCGTCTGTCTAGGGTCACTTCCTGAGACTTGCTTTCTTTTCATTGATTGCTGATGTAAAGTTGGGTAGACCAACTTTAAATACAGGTTAGGAGTGATATAATGGACGAAAAAGAGGTTACAAAACTGCTAATAAATGATGAAGATGAAAGAGAACAGAAAATACACGAATTAATCAGGGGCAAACGATCACTTAACATTAATACCGAGTCAAGCAAAAAACTTACAACAGGACAAAAAGCTGCGGATAAAATGGCTCAGTTTGCAGGCAGCTGGTGGTTTTTAGGTGTATTTGGAGCTATAGTACTTATATGGGCTATTGTAAATACCAAGCTGATTCTACAAAGCCCCTTCGATCCATATCCTTTTGTATTTCTAAACCTTGTTTTAGCTTGTGTTGCATCTATTCAAGCACCCATAATTATGATGAGCCAGAATAGGGAGTCGCAAAAGGATCGACTTAAGATGGAGAATGACTATTTAATAAATCTAAAATCTGAAATCATACTTGAAGATTTGCACATAAAGATTGATGATATAATTAAAGTGCAGAAAAAGTTGAAAAAAGAGCTTAATGATATTAATATTAATATGAGTAAGATGAATACCAAGATAGAAGCAGTAAGCGATCATATAGATTTGAGGAGAGAGCTAAATGGAAAAACAAATTATGGAGGCAAAAACTCCGGTGGAAAAGAACCAAGATTACATAATTGATATTACCGGCTTAACCAGTGAGGGCATGGGAGTAGGTAAAATAGAGGGCTTCACCGTGTTTGTAGAAGGAGCTTTGCCACAGGAGCAAGCAGAAATAAGGATAGTAAAAATACATAAAACCTACGGATTCGGAAAGCTTTTAAACATTATAAAGCCATCAATCTCAAGGGTAGAGCCCAAGTGCGGAATAGTAAAAAGATGCGGAGGCTGTCAGCTTCAACACCTTTCCTATGAACAACAGCTTGAAATGAAAACACAATCAGTAAAGGATGCTATAGAAAGAATAGGCGGACTAAAAGATATAAAAATACATAATACAATAGGAATGAAAGAGCCTTGGAGATACAGAAACAAAGCACAATTCCCAATCGGTATGAATGAAGATGTAATAATAGGCTTTTATGCCAATCGCACACATCAGATAGTAGACACCAGCAAATGCATTATACAGGATGAGCTAAACGATGAAGTAATAGGTATAGTAAAGCAGTTTATAAAAAAATATAACTTAAGTGTATACAATGAATCCACAGGAAAAGGTCTATTAAGACACATAATGACCAGAAAAGGCTTTAAAACCGGAGATGTTATGGTTTGCCTAGTCATAAACGGCAATAAGCTGCCCAACGAAAAAGTGCTTATAGAAATGCTGACAAGCAGGATACAAAACTTGAAAAGTATAGTATTAAATATAAATACCAAGCAAACTAATGTAATACTAGGTGAAAAAAATGTAGTCATATATGGCGAGGACTATATAACAGACTATATTGGTGAATTCAAATTTAAGATATCACCGCTATCCTTCTTTCAGGTAAACCCCATACAAACAGAGGTGCTATATGGTAAGGCACTGGAATATGCAGCTCTTACAGGCAACGAAACAGTAATAGATGCATACTGCGGCATAGGAACCATATCATTATTCCTAACCCAAAAGGCTAAAAAAGTATACGGCGTTGAAATAGTAGGACAGGCAATAGAAAATGCAAAGCAGAATGCTAAGATAAATAACGTAGATAACGTAGAGTTTATATTAGGAGAATCAGAAAAGGTTATACCAGATTTGTATAAGAAAGGGCTAACGGCAGACGTAATAGTGGTAGACCCACCACGCAAAGGCTGCGGTGTAGAACTACTGGACGTTATAGCAGATATGAAGCCGGAGCGAGTAGTGTATGTATCCTGCAATCCATCTACCTTGGCTAGGGATTTGAAGTATTTGGATGAGAAGGGGTATAGGGTTGTGGAGGTGCAGCCTGTGGATATGTTTGCGCATACAGGGCATGTGGAGACAGTTGCGTCGATACGTCGCAGATAGCTTGGTATCAAAGGTGTAGCGGATTTTGTAGAAATTTGTAAGTGTGTTTTATGTTTGCATGTACGTAGGTTTGCAACAGAAAATGACCTAGGGGGGTAAAACAATTCCGCTAATATTGAGTATTTGCGGAATTGTATAGGAGTTTTGCACCTTATTTACAGGAATAAGGTTAAATATTTCTTCGCATCCAACAGATAAATATTTAATAATTCTATTATTTTATTAAAGCATTGAAGCTTAGATGTAATAGGTTATTATTTCATATATGATAATTAATTTACACCACAAGAATATTATGATATTATATTATAGGATATGGGAATCGACCTAAATAATTATGCTACTTAATGTAATTTACTGACTTTAAGCTTGCATAAATTGAGAGGAGTGAATTGAGGAAAGGACATCGAATGTAGTATGTTATGCCTTTATAAATCATACGAAGAATTAATTTTAATATATATAATCTAGCGACCATCTAATTTATTACAAAATAACATAGAGCTACACTAAGATATTAAAAGGTAATAGTAGTTAGTTAAGAAGAACTGCTATATATGGAAGATGACTATACAAAAAATAATTAAGAAGGAAAAAGTATAATGAATTTTGTAAGATTTCGTTATACATGGTGTACTTTATGAGAAAACGTATTATTTCATTATTAATTGCTGCTATATTGATTATATCTATGACAGGATATAGTTATGCAGCACAAAACGATACAAATCAGCAACTAAAGTCTGATGGATTTTATAATGAAAATTCATTAGAGAAGAACACAAAGAAACTATCAGTTTTTATATCTGATGGTTCTCCGCTAGTAAATGGATATGTACAGATTTATTCTATAGATCAGAACAAATATGTATTTTTAGGCAAGACCGATGAAAATGGTCAAGTAGATTTTAAAATATCTAATGATAAATCAGAATTAGTTAAAAAGTTAAAATCCAAAAATGTTAATATAATAGATTGTCACTATATAATGTTTGCAGGTAATAATGAGGAAGTAGCTACAGAAGGTATGACAATATCATACGGAGTTAGTGATATCAAAAAAGTAAACTCATTATTAGATAGTGAAATTCTTACAAGAGATACCGATATTCCTAATAAAATAAGCACAACTAAATTCAGTGATACAAAAGATTTCAAAGCTAAGGATATAAAAGAGGTAGATGAGTTACAGCCTACTGATATTTCTTCAATTGGAAAAGGTGAAATAATCCAATATGAAGTACCTATTTGGCATCTGGAGTCAGAAGTATTTTTAGGCTCTAGAGAAACTACTATAGCACATGTTAACATATGTGATGGAGTACAATCTTCATTTGATATGTCTCAATCATCCTATGGAACTGTCAAGTTATCTGGGGGTTCTGTTGTTGCAGTAACATATAGTTCAGGTAGTACAATAAGCTGTAAGAGTATTCTAGCAGATGGTACTTATTCAGGAACCCATAGAGAATATAAGACTAATTTCAAATATTATGACCAACTATGGATAAGTACATGGGGTGAAATGACTAAGCTCGTTCCAAAAGCATGGGATGGGTATCTTAATAAATATGACACATATGAATCAATGTGCACGGTAGCTCATTTATCAGACTGCTACTCAATGGGATATATTACAGTACAAGGTGGACAGTCAAGCACCATTTCTTATTCTACTGGTTTAACGATTTCAGGTGCTTCAAAAATGGCTTCTTCATTCAATAGCAACACTTTTTATAATGTTGATGCCAGTTATACATCTTCAACATATTCTGCAATGACGAGAAATTTCACTACCAAACATAGTATCTATCTAGTATATCCTCAAACCAGTCACAGCTATATAATACCACAATAACTAAGGGGATGTTTGTAATGAAAAATAAACTATTGATTTCCGTTATAGTTCTCATAATATTAGTAGCTGCCACAATATTAATAATAAAAGCAAATTCTAATGAAATACAAATAGAGAACCCCATTGTAAAGTATAACGATAAAGAGATTAGTACAATTAAAACGTATTTTTACTATACTAGTAGACTTAGGAGCAAGTACAATTATTATGTTGATGATAATGATGTAATTGAAAGTTTAGATGCTTTGTCTGCATTACCTAATACAGAACTAAAAATTGGTTTTCCACATGAGCCAAATTCATATATGGTTGTAAAAATGCTTGATAATGGAAATTACGAGAAGCTATTTGAAATTAAAGATGTAAATAAAGAAATTCATAACATTATTACACCAAGTACTACAGGAAAATATATTTACAGTATCTCCGCTAGTTACGAGGAAGGGACAGGTATATATTATTTTGCTGTTGATGTACAAACGAATAATTAACATATGAATTATATATATGAGAGCTTTCCATATAGCTTCAATAAAGCAACAGTTTAAAAGTATAAATATTAATGATAAATAATACCTTATAACGATTACATTTCAATGTCGTTATAAGGTTTTTATTTGCGTTAAACATTGAAAAACGTGGTAAAATATGCTATATTTGAGTTGGATTGTAATTATTTATATATAAAATATACACTGCAATAGTTAACACGGAGGATGATTAGGGCAATATGAGTAAGCTTACATTAAAGGATGTTAAAATATTGGGAGAAGGTCCTCAAATACGAAATGCTATTCTGCAAAGGTATAATAGTGTTGAAGAGTTTTATAAAGCCCATAGCGATATTACCAATAAATTTTCAACCCTTCTTAGTTACCTAAGTAAGGAGGTCATAATATCTGATTCCTTTAGATGCAGAGTGACCTTTATACTAGATGTAGATTATCCTTCTCTCTTAGTTAGCAAACAAGAACAAATAAAAAGCCATGTACAGAATATTTTTGATAATATAAGCAAGTATGACCAAGAAGAAAACCAACAAATATTTGATTATCTCATTGAACAATGCAAAGAAGAAGATATGCAGACAGAACTGGCATTGATGTATAGAGCAAAAGCAAGAAACTACTATAACATAAATAGAATAGATCGTTGTATGGAATATTATGAATATGCTATAGAAACATTACCAAAGAAACAGATAAATAAGCTAGTATTCTTTCAATGTGAATATGCTGATGATTTGTTAAGAGAAAACTCTATCGTAAAAGCAGATAAAAGGTATAAGCATATAAGAAATCTTGTGCAAATACATAAGGATAGGCTTAATGATGACACATTGTTTTTTTATTATTATAGGAGAGGTTCGGCTTACATGCATAAGAGAGATTATTCATATGCTAGGGAATTTTTTATACAAGCAAAAGAACATTCAACGCATAATCGTGCAAAGTCCAGTGCAATTGCTAATATTGGACTAACCTACAAGAAGCAGAGAAAATATGATGAAGCATTAAAATATTATATGGATGCCCTAAATTATCCTGACCTTGCAAATATATTAACGATAGCTTCAATTTATAATAATATAGCTGTTGCATATAAGTGCAAAAAGAATTATTCAAATGCACTTGAGTATATAGAAAAAGCCATTGTAATATCTGAAAAGGAAAATAATTTGGTTAAGCATTTAACATATGTTGCAACACAAGCTGAGATTAAAGCAGCAATGGGAGATGAGAAATCATATAAAAGTATCTTTAATATACTTCTAGATACAAAAGGAAAGATAGTACATAAGCCTGATGTATTAATTGGAATAAGTTCAATAATTGAAAATATAAATGACATACCTTGCTTAAATGAATTAGGTGACATTATAATAGAACTTAGGAAAGCTTCAACTAATGAAGATTATAAAAGCGGTTTGACAGAGTGCGGAGGACTTATTTTCTTCAAAATCAAAGAATTAGATAAGGGGGTATACAATGAAAAAGCTAAGTAAACCCATACTTGTAGTAGTTTTATCTTTCGTTTTACTAATTGCTACTACAACTACTTCGTTTGCGTGGGATGACAGTGACCCTTATGGTAAATGTATAGTACCAAAGTACGAAGCTGTAAAATAATAAATATTAAAGGTATAAAGAGAAGCTTTTCTATTATATAGATTAGCTTCTTTTTATTTTAATCATATAGCAAAGGTACAGCTTTTTATATTATGAGTATAAATGTTTGCATAAATAAGGTTAAGGAAAAATATGGAATATTAATTTGTGTAAATAATATGTGGATTTTTATATGCTAAATTGTGGAGTTTTGAACAACATATTAAAAATTTATAGACGGAGTATTGATTAAATTAAATAGACAATTTATATATATACCAATAAATGTATATGAAGAAACTTGGAATTTTATCACTGATAGGGTAATATATTCTTGTAAGTAATTGCTAGTAGTAATAAATTTCAAGGAGGTGAAGCTTTATAAATCAGCAAAAAGTGATAGGCTGGATTGCTCCAGCCACCATACATATACCATAGGGCATTACTCGGCAAAGTTTCTCCCTATGAATATATACACATATAGTATCACTTTTTCAAAACAACTACAATACAATCCACTTGCAAATATTTTCTAAGGAGGTATATTGCGTGGCTACTGTTCGTGCAGATATAGAAATGCCTAAAAGTCCAGTAGAGATTGAAAGGGAGCTGGATAGAGAAATGGGCAGGGAAACAGCAAGAGGTAGTGAAGAAAACGAACAATTAAGTAAATACTCATTCTAATGGAAGGGTGATAAGTTGACACAGCATTGCAGCAGCTTATATAGTATTTATTCTAAAAGGTGTACATGCTCTAACTTACAAGGTGTTGTAAACAGCCCAAGGGTTATAACAATCAGCGTTGGAGTATACTTCTTAAAGTACCAAGAAAGATATAAAAAGTTAAAGGATTTGCCATATTTATTTACTAAGGAAATTGATAATATAATAGCTGATAATCCTAAAGCTTTCTGCATACATAATGATTTTACATCAGTTATTTATTTGTACAGTGATTGTGAAGAAGAAAATTATGCAGTGTGTAGTGACATCTGTATATGGCTTACTAAGCTTCAAACAACACTAAAGACAATAAGATTTTGTACAGGCATGGATAGGCGAGATATAAAGGGTGCAAATGATGTTATATTAAGTGAGCTTATGTCATATTTCAGATTGTTCAAAAGTATACAGCAGGTGATTAATCAAGAGTATGTGATTATGGATAGGAGCATTGGGTTTATTAGTGAGATAAAGAAGGTATTAGATAAGGTTATAGAGTATAGCGGTTATGATTTGCACTCGAAGGATGTTGTGGAGATAAGCGAGTTCTTGGATTTGTTGATTAATAAGCGTATGGGGTATGGGAGTTTGGTTGTTGGGTTAGGGGGCTATAGTAATATGGTAAAATGCCATTTTGCTTCCGTCAAATCAGAATTTTAATATATATAGTGAACCCTTTGATTTCAAAGGGTTCTAATATTTTTTTGTATTAAGTTTGATGATGTGCTTGTTTGAGATTATCGAGTTATATGCGGAATTTGGATTGAATGTACACATTCGATGAATTTTTATGAGAGAGGTGTATCTTTTTGCAGAAATAGAATAAAAGCTGGTAAAAAAATTTATAGTTACATTGAGATTGTTAATAAAAATAGTATATTAAAAGGTATTATATACAAATTTTGATATGATGTTTATAATATAAATTATAACTGAGTTACTTTGAATATAAAGAGGTAGACTATGGAAAAAATTGATAAGAATAATCCCTTAGTCAGATATGCCATATGGGAAGTATATAAACATAAGAGTTGTTATTCAGACAATCTATTAGAATTTAAGGATATGGAGATTGATCATATAATACCGAAGTCTTATAAAAATAAAAAAGATAAGTTTGAAAAAATTATTAAAGATTGTGGACTTGAAGATAATTTTGAATTAGATAGTCTTTTTAATCTTGTGTCTATAAGTAAAAATGAGAATAGGCGAAAAAGCGATACTGAATTTAGTTTAGCTGCGACATTATATTTTCTTGAAATAGCAAGAAAAAATGCTCCATTGATAGAAAAGGCAATAGAAAAGCTAAAAAGATTAAGGAATTTTGATAAAAATAGCTCTATGCTAAAATCTTATATAGACGAAGAACGTGATAAAGAAAAAAGACAAAGAATTGTAGAAAGAATTTTTAGTTTTATATCTAATGAAGAAAATGACTTTGATGAAGTTGAAAAATTATATGAGCTAGATAATGAAGTGGTTTATAAAAGGTATGTGAATAGAATTGGCTTAGAGGCTATATTACCTAAATACAATAATCCAGAAACAAGCTGTGTAATATATTTTAGAACAATAAAAGTTAGAGATTGTATGATTTTATTAGATAATAAGACTATTTTAACAGAGCTATTTTCTGGATTACATACGGATCCAAACTATGGTGCAAGAAGATTTATTACATTTGAACAACCTTCAGCAAATAGCCAGAGATTTGTTAATTTAGAAGATAGTTATATTCACTTGGGTAATAATAAATTGAAGTTGTCCATTGAAGATATTCATAAATTCTGTAAAGTTATAGATGATTATGCAGATAAATATATAGAGCATATAAAGAATATAGAGAATATATTAAAAACACATAAGTATCCATTATCAAAACGCAGAAATAACTATAAACTTTTAACATTAACGACCGTACAATGGCTAAAACTTGTTGATTTTGCTTTTAATCATGATGTTGATAGTGGAGATACTGAATGGAATATTTTTGATAGTAATAGATTTTATATAAAAGTATATACGAATAAAAAACATAATAAATATGATATTGGTTTCCATGCTTTTTTTAATCCAGAACTTGATGAAGATATAGTTTTATACCCACATTCTGCAGTAGGGGATATCTGTATTACATGGGAGCTAGTTGAAGACTTACAAGAAGAGAATCTTAATAAAATCAATGAAAGAGAAAGTTGGAATGCACAAGTTGCATATAATTGGCTAGTTGATGAGTTTATCCCTAAAGTTTTAGGGAGGAAAAAATCTAAAATTAACAATCTAAATAAAAGGAGACATGAGATAGATAATCTTATTAGAAATTGTAATTTCAAATATATAGAATATTTAAAAGATAAAAAAGTAAACTCAATTAAAGATTTATTAGAAATTGCAAATGCGCTGCAATTATTTTATTATCATCATCCAAGAAATAGATACTATATTAATAAGGAGACATTTTGTGGGATATATAGCTCAATTTTAATGTGCATAAATAAATCTGGAAAGGTAGACATTCATTATATATGTGAAAAATTAAATTTAAGACAATACAAGACAAAATGTAATCTTGTTACAGCAATAGAACAGACTATTAACAATTTAAAAGATAAAACTGTTGATGGTTTTTATATTGATTATATATTTCGAGCTTTAATAGCTGTACTCGAATCCTATAAAATAAATTTATCAGCAGAGGACTTTAAGGTTTTAAAGAAAAACATAGATTATTTTATATTATTACATGATCAGGAAGTTATGTTAGAGAAATATGCTATTAATTTTATATAATGATAATTTTTTAGATAAAGGCGATTTGAATTTAATGTATATTTTTTAAAGCCTTCAATTTATACACAATAATAGTAGAATAGTGATAAAAAAGAATATTGAATTTATGTTCCCTTGGAATTAGTTCAGTGTGTTTTTTACTTAGATGGGCCTATAAGTCCGCACCGCATTAATATATTACGAAGGTGTGAGGGGTAGATGATTTGAGATGAATTATATCAAATTGTATGCAAATAGGCTATTTTGTGATATAATACTCAAAATAATGTTATATGGGTTAAGTAGAAATAATTGATAAAATTAGATAGGACATGTCATTGAATTGACTTACTTTGAAAATACAAAATAAGAATAGTTATATTAAAATATCAATTGAGTGTTAAAGAATGTAATAGATAAAATTTAATAACGGACATTAAATATTTTTGGAGGTGTTGGAATGACTAGTATATATCCAATTTTGAACATTGATTTAGAGATGGGAACGAAGTATCTGATTAATGAAAGTGCATATTTTTTAGGAGGGATTTTTGCTGCTAATGAAAGTGTTGTTGTAAAAGGAAACAAATACTGGATTGCTCCAGTCAGACATAACAATGGATATTTAACAAATGCAGAATTAGAAGAGCATTTTCAACATGTTAAAGCCTTGGCTGCAAAAATATCAAATCAGACGTTGATGGCATCAACTATAAGAACTAATGGGCTGGATTCAGGGAAATTTAATCGTTTAATGGGATTTGGAACTTTCTTTCGGAGTAAAGATGGACAAAGATTAGAGGATATGGTTCCAGAGGTGAAAAGTGCACTATTTGCATCGACAAAAGAAGTTAAAAAATGCTTTATAGCTGGTATGTTTGACGGAAGAGGATCAATTGATAAAAATAAAAATACTGGATCGATAAGGTATGTTGTTCTAGATTGTGAAAATAAAACAGTAGGCAAGTTTTTGTGTGAAGTAGTAGATAATTACGGGCTATCTTATAATTACAATGAAGCTAGAGAAAGATTGGAAGGTGGTACTCCTAGAAAAGATCAGCTTAGAATTCCTGGAAGTGAAAACTACCTTGAAAAAGTAGGATTCATATCAAAAAAGAAGTTTGAAGTTGCTGCAGCCGCTTATAATATGGCAACCTACTATAAAGTAAAAAATGAAGACAGTATACTAAGTGGATTAAAAACTATAGAGAGAAGGAAATGCAATGGCTGAGAATGTAATATATTATGGTCCTCCTGGAACAGGCAAAACATATTTCATGCAAAAACAAATAGAAAAATATACGGACTATAAAATTGATGATAAGGATATACGCGCAGCATATACTCTAAAATCTGATGATTGGTTACTTATTGCATTAGTTATTTTACAGAATAACAATCCAATGACGTCATCTGATATTGTTAATAAAATAATGACTTTAGGTTTAGGGTACACTGGTACAGCATCTGATGTGTTAGAAGAACACTCTATTGAAGAATCACCAATGGGCGTTTCAAGAAAATTACCTCGCATTTTCTTTGAATCTACGGGGAAGTGGTTTGTTGATCGACTAAAGTTATTGGAATATGATTCGGATTTTATGATCAAGTATATGAAAAATGCTAAGATTGAGAAAAGGTATGATTTTGTTACCTTTCATCAATCGTTTGTTTATGAAGATTTCATTGAAGGAATAAGACCATCTGTTGACCCTGTAACCAAGACAATAATTTATGACCCTCAAGATGGTATATTTAAGAGAATATGTGAAACTGCCAGGAAAAATCCATCAAAGCAATATGCCTTATTCATTGATGAGATTAATAGAGGAAATATATCTGAAATTTTCGGTGAGTTAATTAGTTTGATTGAATTGGATAAGCGAGAGGGACAATTCTGTGAATTAGAAGCGGTGTTGCCGTATTCTAAAACCACTTTCATTGTACCTAATAATCTTAATGTAATAGGCACAATGAACTCCGCTGACAAATCTATAGCAACTATAGATATTGCACTAAGGAGAAGATTTGATTTTATTAATTTCCCATGTGATTATGAAGAATTAAATAAGGCTCTCAGGGTTAGAGGTTTAGATGCGAAAAACATAGATGGAGTTGATGTAATCAAACTATTAAAAGTTATTAATAAGAGAATTGAGTTGTTACTTGATAGTAATTACATAATCGGGCATGCTTTTTTTATGAGGGTAAGTGGTTGGGAAGATGTCAAAATGATATTAGCAAAGAAAATAATTCCTCTTTTAGAAGAGTACTTCTTTGATGACTTGCAAAAAATTCAAATGGTATTAAATGATATAGATGATACCGGTACATTAGTTAGTAATGCAATCTACTGTCATGAGGAACTTGAGATAGATAAGTTATTAACTTTTGTTGGCGAGTATGCAATAGAAGCAAAAAAAGTGTATTACATAAACAAAGGATTTTATAAAAATGCTATCGTAAAAATATACGATGGAGTAGTTGTATGATATTAACTGTTTTAGAACATGAAAAAATATACGTTGGCAATAAAAGGGATGTTGCAAAAAAACAGATTTCTAAAGCAGATGTAGAAGCTATACGAGTAATTGACATCAATAATAAAGGCATTTTTAAATGGGGTAACAGATATATTATTCCACAGCAATGGGTGGGAATAATAAGCCTACCAGGACTCTCGCTAGAAATACTGCCCAAAGTATCTGATTTATATAGTGATGCTGAAATTAAAGAAACATTACTGTATATGTTTAAGGTTGCTCATAATATACCTACTAAGAAAAATGTGAATGCAAAGGTTGACTTTTCTAAGAATGGATTAATAGAAATACTAATATCGAATTACTTAGAAAAGCTTGAACATTATATTAGAGAAGGTTTGTTGTATTCTTATCGCAAAGTTACCAAGAACATATCAACAGTCAAGGGTAGCATTGTTTTTTCAAAGCATATAAATAAGAATGCAATGAATCCAACAAGATTTTTTTGCAAGTATTCAAAACTTGATGTGGATAATGATGTAAATCGACTTATAAAATATACGATTATTGAGATGAAAAAAGTTAGTAGAGATTTTTCAAATATAAAGCGATTGAATACTACCTTAGTATATTTTGAAGAGATTGATAAAATTACTGAACACCAGCTTGAAAATATTAATATACAGATTAACCGAGTTAATTCAAGAATAAAGGAATTAGTTGAATATAGCAACTTGTTTTTAGAAGGGTATACAGTAAGTTTAAGCAATGGTAACAATTCTATTTCTTCAATGTTGTTTGACATGAACAAGATTTTTGAAGTATTTATTTATAAATCATATAAAAAAATATTTGGAACCAAGATATTATACCAAGAAGGAAAGAATTATTTGATTTCAGATAAAACAGGAACAAAAAAGAAAGTTAAGCTTCAACCTGACATCTTGATAAATACTAGTAAAGGGTTTAATATGGTTGTTGATACAAAATGGAAGGTTATAAAATCGTTCGCTAAGGAGTCCGATGTATATCAGATGAACGCATATGTCTCTGCTATTCCGAAAGTAGATGTGGCAGTCCTTATGTATCCAAAGACATTAAAGACTGACTATGTAGTAGGAGACTATAAATTTTATAATGTTTCAACCAATAAAGAATTAAAGATACGAGCGGTAGACTTATCTATTGCAAAAGACGAGACTTTATTTAAAACTCATTTACTCGATTTATTAATCTAACTAAAGGAGCAGAAAATGGAAAGCAATATGATGTTAATTAAAGGAAATTGCATAGATACGATGAAGAACCTAAAAGATGATAGTGTTGACTTGATAGTAACAGACCCACCATATAATCTTGGGAATTTTATGCGTGATCGTGATACTAATTTAAAAAAAATGAGAGAGAATTTTTTTGGAGACGCAGGATGGGATGATCTGGAGTTTGAAGAGTGGACTGAGCACATGGATAGTTTTTTAAAAGAATCACAGAGGATTCTGAAAAAGGGCGGTTCGATGATAATGTTCATGTCGTTAATCAAAATAGAGACAATTATCGGACTTGCTGAAAAAAATAAGTTTTATTATAAAACAACAGGAATATGGCATAAGACTAATCCAATGCCTAGAAACATGAATTTACATTTTATTAACTCAGTGGAGGGATGGGTGTACTTTGTAAATCAGGCTAGAACAGGAACCTTTAACAACAATTCGTTAGCCATTCATGATTTCATTGAGAGTTCTCTTACGCCAAAAAGTGAAAAGAGGTACGGTGGACATCCAACCCAGAAACCTGAGAGTGTAATTCAACATTTTATAGAATTACTATCAAATCCAGGTCAGGTTGTTATGGATCCATTTATGGGTAGTGGAACTACCGGGGTTGTTTCAAAGAGATGTGGAAGAAGTTTTATTGGAATCGAACTACAAGAAGATTATTTTGATGTAGCTCTTAAAAGAATCGCTGATGTTCATACAAGTCAAAAATATGAGCTGAAGGTAATCAATGGTGCGTAGGGAGAGTTTGTTATGTTGAAAATTGTTGATTTATTTGCAGGAGTAGGTGGACTCTCATACGGGTTTCAAGAAGCCAATTACAATGTAACTGTAGCTAATGAAATAGATACTGATATTGCACATGCTTATTCTAAAAATCATAAAGATACTAGAATGATTAATGAAGATATTACAAAGTTAGATGTTGATACAATTTTTAAAGAATATAGAAGCAAAATTGACGTTGTAATAGGTGGACCGCCATGCCAAGGTTTCTCACAAAAGGGATCAAGAAAAACAATTAATGATGAAAGAAACTTTCTTTTCAGATATTATTTTAAGGTTGTTGAATACTTAAGACCCAAGTACTTCCTTATGGAAAATGTACCCAATCTTATAACTACGGAAAATGGGCTGTTTATAAAGGAAATAGAAAATATTTTTAATAAAAATGGATATCAAATAACCTATAATGTTTTAAATGCTGCTGATTTTGGAGTACCTCAGTATAGAAGAAGAGCATTTATTTTAGGAAAGCATAATGCCGCTCCACCAGAACTGCCAAAAGGCAACGGTATAAAAACTACTGCTTATGATGCTATAAGTGATTTGGAGTATCTCGCATCTGGTGAAGGAGAGGAAGTTCAAGAATATAGAATAGAACCATTAAGTAATTATCAGAAAATGATGAGAAAAAACTCAGTTAAGCTTTATAATCATGTTTCTACTAAGCACTCAAAAGAAGCCATTGAGAAACTAAAATTAATCCCTGTTGGTATGGGGAAAGAGGTTTTACCACCTGAAATGTTAACGAAATCCATATATAGTGGAACCTGGTCTAGAATTGTTGCTGAAGAACCTACTGTAACAATTACTACAAGATTTGATACACCTTCTTCAGGAAGATTTACACATTACCATCTGAATAGATGTATTACGGTAAGAGAAGCTGCTCGACTGCAGTCTTTCCCAGATGATTTCATATTATATGGTCCAAAATCATCTCAGATGAAGCAGGTTGGGAACGCAGTTCCGCCTTTATTAGGGAAAGCTATAGCAGAAGTAATTTTAAAAGATGATAATGAAGATTAATCAAATTAGCTACTACGAATTTAGTGGTTTATTCTAGGGAGTGTTATCAATAATTGATCAATATGACTATCGAGGGTATGTTTTTGCTAGTATTACAAGGTGATATAATAAGTGAAGGAAAAGGACAACAAATAATATAAGATTAGAGTTGAACTTGTAAGATCATCAGGATCCACTCATATTGAGGATTTTCTTGAGGTATATCTTACTTCTAAAGTAGAAATGCTATTATTAAGAAGGTAATAGTGCTAGATTTGACAGGCAAGAACCATAATATAATAAATAGCTTCTATGATATATTATGGAAAACTTATGTAACTAATACACTTCAAATAGTTAGAGATTAGAGATATCTAGAGTATGGGGTTCGTAAAAGAATTCAGAAAAGGGAAATCTAAGTTCCTAAAATATCGGGATTCTTCTTACCATTCTTTTTCCTGAGATTCGGAATGAACTCCTTTATTGCACTAGATGTTTATTGATTTTTGACTTACAAGACAATAGCAAGAGTGTTACGTTTTCTGTGGATGAATACAAGAAGCTTATGTTATACTTAAAACATTATATCACTACTTTATAAATCTAATAGGGTGGGGCAATATGAGACGAGGAAAAAGTGTAAAAATATTTATGATGGACGGTATTCCAAACGGTAGATGGATATGCGAGCTTTCCAATTGGACAGGCAAGGCATATAAAATACCTAGAACATATTACAAGCAATGCTTGAACCGAGAAGAGCTGCGTGCACCATCAGTCTACTTTCTTTTTGGGCATGATAGCGATAGCGGAAGACCTGTTGTATATATAGGAGAAACAGAAGATGCAATAAATCGATTAGGGGAGCATATACAAAACGCCAATAAAGATTATTGGACTGAAGCTGTAGTATTTATTAATAAGGACGATCATCTTAATAAAGCACATATAAAATATCTAGAAAGCAGATTTTATGAAATAGCAAATGAAGTGAATCGGTATATTGTTATGAATAGTCAGTCACCAAAGAAATCTGTAATATCAGAAGCGGAAGTTGCTGAGATGGAAGAATTTATTGATAATGCTAAAATTATTGTAGCAGCATTAGGACATAAGGTATTTGAGCTGTTGATGCCAGATAGCATGGAACAAACAGATGCAGGTGAAAGGGAAGATATAGTAGAGTACCTATATATTAAAAACAGAAATGGTTTATCAGCAAAAGGATTTCAAAGCTCAGAAGGCTTTGTGGTATGTAGAGGCAGTGTAATAAGAGAACAGCTATCTGTTAACTCACTTGGCAAGAATATCATTAAACTTCGTGAACAATATTTATCAGATGGCACAATTATTGATAATGTGTTTACCCAAGAAATTTTATTTACAAGTCCATCAGCAGCTTCAGACTTTATTCTAGGTAACAGAACCAGTGGTCCAATAATGTGGAAGAATGAGGATGGAGTAACATTAAAAGAATTAAACGAAAGAAGCAGTTAGCTTTTCTATCCATACTTACAGTATTTTAGATAGTTAAATATAAATATATTAAAATGAATCCCAGCACCAAAATGCTGGGATTCATTTTACCCTATCTTACCCAAAAAGTTAGCCGCTGGGATATAGGGAATGGACAGTTTATGTCCTTTACTATTCAGTATTTGTGCCTTTATGACAGCAAGCTCTGTATGCACTTCAAGCTCTGAGGCAATTTGGCTGTATGTATAATCTTTATTCAGTAAATCTAAAAGGTCAGCATCTGAAATGAGAAACTCGGCAGCAAAGTAATTTGCCTCTATTTCAGGATTTGCAGTCTTTACAGGAATACACATCTCATCTTGAAATGTCTTAATTCCAAGACCTCTATGGAAGCGGTCGTGACCGATTTCGTGAGCACAAACGATTCTGGCACTTATTTCGTCAATACTGTCATTAATAACAATATATCTGTTTCTAAGGATATAGGTATATAAGCCTTTAATATTTCTAAGCTTCATATATTTTAAATCAATTCCTATGTGTTTTGCGATTTTAAATGGGTCTCTTGTCTCGAATGTTTTTATTAGTTTATCAGCACATTTATAAATCTTTGAACAGTTCATTTTCCCACACTCCTTACAAGTGCGGATAATAAAAACAATAACTACTATTCTTGTTTCTTCTTACCGTACTTCTCTTTATTTTTTTTCTTAGCATCAAAGTAAAGCTCAGAAACTATCCTAAACACCTCATCCTTATCATCTTCTATAAGCTCGCCGCCGGCAAAAAGCATCTCTATATTTTTCAACACACCCTGAGCTTGCTTATGCCCTATATGTCCGTATTCATTAGTCGCATCCTCTGTAAAAGAACCGTCAGTTCCAATAAGATAGTCAACGGATACATTGAATATCTCAGATAATTTTGCAATAACATCTTGTTTTCTAGGGAATCTCTCATTAGACTCATAATAACCAAGAACTCTATCTGAAACACCAATTAATTTACCTAATTCAGCTTGTGTCATGTTGGCATTCTGCCTAAGTTGTTTTACTCTGTCACCAAATAGCATTAGATACACCTCACCTTTCTATATCAAATATAATAACAAATTGTTCGACTAATGTCAACCTAGGAAAAAAATATTCAAATTACCTATTTACAAATGTAAAAGTATTCGATATAATGTAAAACAACGAACGAAAAGGAGGGCTGAGAAATGAAGAATAAATTATTCTTATACTACAGGATGTCAAAGGGCTTATCCCAGCAGGAGCTTGCAGAAGAAATAGGAACAAGCAAGGACTACATAAACATGATTGAAAACAACAGAAAAACACCGGGATTTGCACTAGCCAAGAAAATTGCAGATTTCTTCGGTACAACTGTAGACAAGCTATTTTTTTACCAAGGTGACGAACAAAATTTGCAGGACATATGTGAAATGAACAAAAATATTCGAAAAAGCAGGAGAAGGAAAAATGCAAGCAAAATTCTCGAACAATACAATCTTAATCTATGACAGCTTTGTTCATAAAGCGGCTATTAAAAAAATCCCTGATAGAATATGGGATGCTGACAGCAAGGTATGGATAGTCCCATACAACAAAGAAAATTTGATGCTCTTACATATGCTTGGCTGTAAATTTGATGATGAGCTTTTAGAAAAACTAAAAGAGATACAAGTTTCAAACAGAACAAACAGTGAGGTGACAATACCAATAGAGCCAATGCCAATAAAGGCTGTACCATATTCCCATCAAATAGAAGCATACAACAGAGCCTGTATGACACTTGGAATATTCAAGGCAGGTGAACTTTATGGATAAAGGATACGCACTTTTAATGGAAATGGGATGCGGCAAGAGTATCACTACTGTAGCTATTACAGGAAGAGCATATGTTAATGGACATATTAATAAGCTGTTAGTTATCGCACCAAAATCAATTGTTAGTGTGTGGGAAGAGGAATTTTCAAGGTTTGCTGATTTTACGTATACCCTAGAGGTTTTAATAGGAAGCCGTGAAAAGAAAAAACAGCAGTTAAGCAAAATAAGAAATCATGGACTGCAGATTGCAGTAGTAAATTATGATAGTGTTCCACTGCTGGAGGCAGATATAATGCAGTGGAAGCCAGACTTTATAGTAGCGGATGAAAGTACAAGAATCAAAAATCCAAACGCCAAGTCCAGTAAATCTATTCATAAAATATCTAAGCAATGCAAATTCAGAATGATTCTAACCGGCTCACCTATAACTCAAAATCCACTAGATTTATATAGTCAATACAAAATGCTTGATGAAAGCATATTCGGAGCTTCCTTCTATGCCTTTAAAAACTATTATGCAGTACTGGGAGACTACAATCAGCCAATAGGATATAAGAACATGCAGGAACTGATTGAAAAGGCTCATTCCATAGCATACAGAGTAACAAAGGATGAAGCACTTGATTTACCTGATACAATAAATAAAACACACTATATAACTCTTGAAAGTAGAGCAATGAAGCTGTACAAGCAGTTCGTTAAGGACAGTTACATGGAGCTTTCTAAGGGAGATGTCATTGCTACCAACATACTAACGAGAATATTAAGACTTCAGCAGATAACAGGCGGTTTTATAAGACCGGATGAAGAAGCAGAACGCTATGAGCAGATATCAAAGGCAAAGCTTGAAGCACTTGAGGATATAGTGGACTGCCACATTGAGATTGGACAAAAGCTTGTAATAATGGCTAGGTTCATTCCTGAGATTAAAGAGATATGCAAGCTGCTGGAAAAGAAGAAAATCAAATATGCAATGATATGCGGCGAGGTTAAGGATAGAGCTGAGGAAATAGAAAAATTCCAAAATGACGAGGACTGTATGGTATTTGTAGGACAAATCCAAACAACCTCAATGGGAATAACCTTAACTGCTGCAAGTACCTGTGTATTCTACAGCTTATCATACAACTATGCAGACTATATACAAGCAAAGGCAAGAATCCACAGAATAGGACAAAGAAACATATGTCTATACATTCATCTTGTAGCAAAAGGAACTATAGATGAAACAGTAATGGAAGCTCTAGGAAGAAAGGAGGACATAGCCAAATCCATTATTGATAATTGGAAAAATGTAATCAAGTAACCATTCACCGAAGGGAGGTGAAACAGATGAAAAATGAGATGTTTAATTTAGCAGAAAAGCTGAAGAAATTACGAGACAACAAAAAAGCAACCGAGGACAAGCTTAAGACAATCAATTTAGACATTGAAGAAACTGAATACAAGCTGTCAGAAATGATGATTGATACTGAAACACAAAGCTTCAATAGAAGCGGTATTCTATTTTATCTAAACACAAAGACCTACGCATCGGCTAAGGCTGATCAAAAGCAAGAGCTATTTAGTGCACTTAAAACAAATGGATTTAGTTCGTTAGTTACTGAAACAGTTAATGCCAATAGTCTAGCAGCATTTGTAAGAGAGCAGATATCTGAAAACAACGATTTATTACCCGATTGGCTATCAGGACTGGTTAATGTCTTTGAAAAGACCTCAGTCGGGGTCAGAAAAGCTTCCAAATAGCTTCTCTGATGCAAGGAACAAAGAGCGAAGAATAAGGAATTAAGAGCAAAGAATAAAGAATAAAGCACAAGGAACAATGAATTAGGAAATAAGCTCAAATTTACATAGATTCAAGGATACAAAGAGCAAGGGAAAAAGATACTTTGATAAATTAAATGAAAAATTGGAGGAAATGTAATGAGTAAAAATAATGACTTAACAATAAAAAATAAAGGCTTTGAGAATTTGGCACAATTTAATATGTCGGATGCAATACATGAAGAGTTGAACGGATTAGATGGTGATTTTGAAAGAATCAAAATTCCATCAGCAGGAAGCACCGTATTTGAAATACCTGGGGATGACCCCAACGAGCCTGATGCAGTAAAAGAGTTTACAGCGGTTATATTGTACCACCATACCTTACAGGCATATTACAATCAAAAGTACACAGGCGGCAGCAATCCTCCTGATTGCAGCAGCTTTGACGGCTTAATCGGCAAAGGCAATCCCGGAGGAAGCTGTGATAAGTGTCCATATAACCACTTCGGCAGCGGAGAAAACGGCTCTAAAGCATGTAAAAAAAGAAGAAGAATCTATGTATTAAGAGAAGGAGAAATATTCCCATTACTGCTTTCACTTCCAACAGGCTCCTTGAAGGAATTTTCAAGATATATCAAGCGTCTGTTGTCAAGAGGAAGAAAGTCAAATTCAGTAGTTACAAAATTCTCACTTAAAAAAGTGGTTAACTCTGGAGGCATACCTTATTCACAAGCTCAGTTTACAATTGACAGAACTCTTACAGAAGCGGAATTCATACTAATAAACAAACTGTCTGAGCAGGTAAAAGCATATAGCGAAAACATAGGCTTTGAATCAGATGCAGAAGTAGATGAACTATCCATGACATATGCTGATGAGGCAGAACCCCTTAAGTAAAAGGATGCTTTAATCGGGGACAGGTTTTAAGCCTGTTCCCTGCTTGCAGCAGAAAGGACAAGCTAATGAGTTATAAATGTATAACAAACATAAAGGATTTGCAAAAATACATCAAAGGCAGTAAGGTTATAGCCTTTGATATAGAAACAGCACCTATAGATAAATATAGAAATGAAACTAAAGTGGCACTAGACCCACATAAGGCGGTTATAGTAGGAATAAGCTTTTCGGTAGAAGAGGGTAGTGCCATATATGTACCACTTAATCATAAAGTCGGCATAAATACAGAGAACCCTCAACAAATAATTGATTACCTAAAAGCATGGGTTTTTGAAAATGAGAACGTAGTTAAAATTGCACACAATTTAAGCTTTGAAGCTATGTTTCTGTATCACTTGGGAATAGTAGTACAAGCTCCTTGTTATGACACCATTGCTGCAAGCCAGTTGACCTTAAAAAGCAATACTGAATTCAGAAATCTGTCAGACAGCGGACTTAAGACCTTAGTTCCTGAGCTGTATGATATAGAAATGACAAAGTTTGAGGAAGTAACAAAAGGCAGACATTTTGATGAGCTTGACCCACAGGATTGCGAAACAATATGCTATGCATGTGCCGATTCGGATTACACTTTAAGGCTGTATCATACCTTTAATAATTGGTTCGATAAATTCATGCCTAAGCACCGCTATATTGTTGAACAGATAGAATCACCAACATCGGTGTATGTAGGAATTATGAAGCATAACGGTTTGTTAGTGGATAAGGAACTGATGCTCTCAAAGCAAAAGGAAGCTGGACAAAAACTATCGCAATTAAAGGATGATATAACATTCCATATCGGTGATGTGGATATAGGAGCAAATGCATCTACCGCCGCCTTCAAAAACTATTTATATAAGGACTTAGGATTACCTGTACTAAAAACAACAGATAAAAATCAAGCCGCAGTGGATGATGAAGCAATGATATTACTAACAGATTGGTGCAGAGAAAACTGTTATGAGCTTACTTCGATATTTGAACTTATTCAAGAGTACCGCAAATGGGGTAAGATAAAATCCACCTACATTGATGGCTACCTTGAGCATATCAATAGTGCAACAGGCAGAATACATCCAGACCTTTTTCCTTTAGGAACTGAAACAGGACGATTCGTAAGCCGAAAGCCAAATCTGCAAAACATGCCGAGACCTGATGGTGACGTTATAGGTGTCAGAGACTTCATAACTGCACCATATGACAAGGTACTGTTATCATTGGACTTTTCCCAAATAGAGCTTAGAGTAGGAGCCTTCTATTGCCGTGATAACACAATGCTTGAAACTTATGGTACAGGCGGTGACATTCACGCTCAAACAACCAGTGTTATATACAGAATATCCTTTGAACAAGCGGTAGATAAAAATGCAGAGCACTATAAGGAACGAAGGACTATTGCTAAAAACTGCAATTTCGGTACATTCTTCGGTCTGTTTCCAAAGGGCTTGCAGAAAACCCTAAAATTCAAGGCAGGATTAGACACCTCCCTTTCAGAATGCGAGAAGATAATATCAAATTTAAAGTCAGGTTATCCAAGGCTTTCTAAGTGGCAGGAAGAGGTTAAAAAAAGAGCGGAGCTTTTAAAATATACAGAAACCTACCTTGGAAGACGTAGATATTTGACAGATATTAATTCCTATGATTGGGGAAAGAAGAGCTTTGCTCAAAGGTGTGCATTAAACACCCCTATTCAAGGAACAGCAGCAGATATTCTAAAGCTTGCTATAGCTAGGATTCTCACAGGACTTTTAGAAAGAAACTGGTTGAAGCCACTGCTTCAAATACATGATGAGCTGGTCTTTGAAGTACCGAAGGACAAGGTAGAAGAAGCTGTTGATTATATAAAGCTGTGCATGGAAACACAACCATTTAAAGACTTTGATGTACCAATAGTAGCGGAAGCTTCTATAGGTCAGAGCTTCGGAACTATGAAGGAATTGAATATAGAATAATTTACAGAAATATATACAGTAAAATCGGAGGACGAACAAATGAGTATAAATAATTTGCAAATATTTAAAAATACAGAATTCGGGCAAATAGAGATTCTAGTTGTTGATGGAAAAGAGCTGTTTCCAGCAGCAGAGTGTGCAAGAATGCTTGGATATAGTAATCCCCATGAAGCTATACGAACGCATTGCAAAGGGGTGAGCGAAATCCTCACCCCTTCAGCGGGCGGTGAACAGAAAAAGAAATTTATTTCTGAAGGAGACTTGTTTCGCTTGATTGTAAAATCCAAAATGCCTTCAGCAGAGAAATTTGAAAGATGGGTCTTTGATGAAGTATTACCAACTATAAGAAAACATGGTATATATGCAACAGACAAGGTAATTGATGAAATGCTTTCAAATCCTGATTATGGAATTAAGCTTTTTACACAGTTAAAGGCTGAAAAAGAAAAGAGAAAGCAGTTAGAAATTGAAAATGCTAAAAACAAGCAGATTATAGGCGAGCTTAAGCCAAAAGCATCTTACTATGATTTAATATTACAAAATAAAAGCACTATGCCAATCAGTAAAATTGCTAAGGATTATGGGATGTCAGGAAAAGCATTAAACAAACTTCTTCACGAGCTTGGTGTTCAATTTAAAATGGGAAAAACATGGCTGCTTTATCAAGCCTACTCGGCTCAAGGGTATACTCAGTCAAGAACCCATATAGTAGATGCAGATATAAGTACTATAAATACCTATTGGACGCAAAAGGGGAGATTATTTATATATGATTTACTAAAAAACAAGAAGGGTATTTTACCAATAATAGAAAAAGAATCAATAACAGCTTAACGGAGGACGAACAAATGAGTATAAATAAATACAACATAGAAGGCTATCATGACCCCACAGCTTATGAAGCACTTCTAGCAATAACAAAAGAAGAAAAGAAATCAAAATTCAAGCCACTAATTTATATCTGCTCACCCTTTACAGGTGATAGAGACTTTAACATAAATAGGGCAAAAGGCTATTCACGCTTTGCAGTATCTAAAAACGCCATACCCATAGCACCACAACTGTTATTTTCTCAGTTTATGGATCACAAGGATTCAGTACAGAGAAGCAATGCAATTTTTATGAGTATGATACTGATGCATAAATGCAATGAGGTATGGTGCTTTGGTTCAAGAATTACAAAGGATATGCAAACAGAGCTTGAAAAGGCTAAAAAGCGGAACATCCATATAAGATACTTCAATGAACGATGTGAGGAGGTGAAGGGAAATGCTTAAAGCACTTAATATTCCTATTGAGGAATTTCTAAAGCCTATGTTTGATGCTAGTGAAACAGTATGTCTAAGGATATTCTCAGATAAAAAAGGCACTGCCTTTAAAGGACATAAATTAGAATCTCCTGCTGGTAAAATTGCATCAATGGTCAATACACTAAAAAAACACAATGAGGAAAACAGAGGAATATTCTTTGTAGTAAATTACGGTGGACAAGAGGATAGTGATATAACACGCATCAATGCTCAATTTGTAGAAAGCGATACCTTGAGCATTGAGGAGCAGCTTGAAAAAATAGAAGCCTTCCCCATTCCTCCTAGTATGATAGTGAGGACTAAAAAGTCACTTCATACATACTGGCTGACTAAAGGCGGACAAGTATCAAAATTCAGAAGCATACAAAAAAGACTTATAGCACAGTTCAACGGAGACAGCACCTGCATTAATGAAAGCAGGGTGCTGAGACTTCCGGGCTTTGAGCATAGAAAAGGCGAACCATTTATGGTGGAATGTATAAAGTTTAACCCTGAACTGAGATATACGCAGGAGGATCTTGAAGCAGTGCTTCCTGTTATACAGGATGAGGAATCGGTTGTTGTACATAATACAACAACAGGTACTCGTAAAGGCTTAGTATTAGTTGGACGAAGATGTGAATTTATACAGTACTGCAAGAACAATGCAGCTACGTTATCTGAACATGACTGGTATGCTATGATTACAAATTTAGCGGTATTTGAAGGCGGTGACAAGGCAATACACAAGCTTTCAAAGGACTATCCTGCTTACAGTGAAAAAGAAACACAGAACAAAATAAAGCATTTTTTAGAAAGTGGAACAAAGCCCATTACCTGCAAGACCATTGCTGATAAAGGCTTCAAGTGTCCCAAATTAGCGGACGGCTCCTGCGGCTGCAAAGCACCTGCGGCATTATGCTATAAGGCTCTGCTTGTAGATGACTTAAGATTTTTCTTAAGAGAGCAAGAGGTTAAAAATCAAGCAGTAGATGATATGCAGACAGCAAGGGATTTTATAACAGAGTATCTTTTTAATATTGAATCAGTAATAGCAGAAACCTTTATAAATTATGAACTGAGGGACTACTTTAGACTTAAAGCCTCAGATGTCAAGCCTCTATTAAATCTTCACAAGGAAATATATAAAAAGCATTGCGAAAGCAAGGATGCGAAGTTTGAAGCGTTAGGTATAGAAGTGCCAGAGTGGTATGAGCCGACAGAAAGAGGAGGATTTAGATTCTTACCAGGTGTATTAGCTGACTATATGGCAAAAGAGGTTGATGCATTTTATAGTGCAGAACAGTACTATACATATCAGAATGGCGTTTATGTAGAAACCACTGATTTAATAGCAAGGAACATGGTGCGTTCTTTTATGATTTCAAGATATACAAGCTTAAATAATATCACTGATGCAGAAGGACAATGGAGAATGCAGATTAATAAGCCATTGAGAGAAATTAACAGCAATCCATATATAATTAATTTGAAAAATGGTCTGTACAATGTATTGGATGACAGCTTTAAACCTCATACGCCTGAATATTTGTCGACAGTGCAGTTGAACGTAAACTTTACACCTGATGCAGAATGTCCTCGTTTTATGCAATTTTTAGAGGAATCCTTGGGAGTAGATGAAATACCATTGATTCAAGAAATGCTGGGATATTTTCTAGTGCCTATAAACAAGGCTCAAAAAAGCTTTGTAATTGTTGGTGAGCCGGGAGCAGGAAAATCAAAACTGCTGCTTACCCTAAACGAAATACTGCTAGGTCAGCAAAATGTAAGCAATGTTCCATGGCAGAGCTTAAATGAACGATTTAAAACAGCAGAACTATTCGGAAAGCTTGCTAATATATTCGCTGACCTTCCTACGAAGAACATTGATGATAATGGCATTTTCAAAGCGTTGGTAGGTGAGGACTTTTTAACCGTTGAAAGGAAGAATAAAGACCCATTCAGCTTTCAGCCTTATGCGAGGCTTTTATTCTCCTGCAACTCTATTCCAAGAAACTATGGAGATAAGTCAGAGGGTTTTTACAGAAGGCTTATTATCATACGATTTACAAAGCCTGTGCCTGTTGAAAAAAAGGATGCAGGACTATTAGATAAATTTAAAGAAGAAGCGGATGGAATATTCATGTTTGCAGTGGAAGGCTTAAAACGCTTGATTGCCAATGAATATCAGTTTAGTGAAACAGAGACTACAAAAGAAGAACTTCAGCGTTATCGTATTGACAGCAATAGTGTATTATCCTTCGTAGAAGACTACTGTGTATTAGATGCTAGTGGTGAGGTAACAAGAGAAGATCTGTTTACCAAGTACAAGGAATATTGCCACAACGCAGGTTTGTCACCAGTATCACAGAAGAATTTTAACAAGGATATTGAAGGTGCTTATCCTACCATTAAACGCAGTGTGGACAGGCTTGGGAAACGAAGAACATGGAAAGGAATTAAAATAAATATGCAGGAAATTTGACGACTTGACGGAATTGACGGCTTTCTCTATTTCTTTACATAGAAGCCAAATATGTATATATAGTAGAAATGCAAAAAAAGAGTAATAAAAAAAAGATAATATATGTACTTGTCAATTCCGTAATTCCGTCAAAAAATAAGCAAATATTTCTAAGAATTTGACGACTTGACGGAATTGACAGCTTTCTCTATTTCTTTATATAGAACCCCAAAATATATATAAGTAGTAGAAGTACAAAAAAAGAGTAATAAAAATAAAGATAATATATGTACTCGTCAATTCCGTAATTCCGTCAAAAGTGAGGTAATTATGGCAGAAAAAGATATAGTAAACAGAATAATAAAATATTTAAAGACTGTACCCCAATGCTTTGCTTGGAAACAGCATGGCGGTATGTACAGTACATCAGGAATCCCTGATATTATTGCATGTATTAATGGCAGGTTCCTTGCCTTTGAGGTTAAGACTGAAAAAGGCATGCTTACAAAGTTACAAGAAATAACGATACAAAGAATCAAAGAAGCAAAGGGTAAAGCCTTCAAAGTTACAAGCTTAGAAGAAGTAAAGTCAATACTTGAGAGCTTGGAGGTGTCACCTTATGACTAAGCAAGAATTATCACAGTTGTATTATCTAAATCGGGAAATAGAGCTACTAAAAAAGAGGATTGAAGAACTGGAATGCATTGCTGCTTCCACTACAGGAAGAATAACAGGACTGCCTCATGCTTCAGGAATAACAGATAAAACCGGCAAATATGCTGTTGAGCTTGCGGAGCTTAAGGAGATGCTAGAAGTAAGTCTAAAAAAGTGCTTTTATGAGCTTAAAAGATTATATAGATTTGTGGAAGGTATTGAGGACAGTCAAATGAGGATGATTTTATCGCTAAGATATATAAATGGATTGAGTTGGAATCAGGTAGCTGTAAGTATAGGCGGTGGGAATACAGAAAAGGGTATTCAGATGATGGCAAATAGATTTTTAAGCAAAATTTAAAGTTGTTACCTTTGTTACTAACACATGTGTTAGAATAGTATCATAGAAAAATATACTTTAAGGCATCTGCTGTTAAAAAAACGGTAGGTGCTTTTTATTTTAGATAAAATGAGGAGGACAACGGATGAATCAGAATAAGACATGCTTTGCATATATGAAAGGCAGGTGCAAAGCATTAAATACTAAAAAATGTGATGGTTGTAATTTTTATAAAACTACAGAGCAATACAAACAAGACCAGCAGAAAGCAATAGATAAAATACTCACTTTAAATAAAATGCTAATAGAATATATTACCAGAACGTACTACAAAGGGAAGCTAGAGGTGAAACACTAATGCCAAGAAAACCACCAAAACCATGCAGTTACCCAAACTGTCCAGAGCTAACTCATGAACGCTACTGCGATAAACATAAAAAGCAAACAGCCAAGGATTACAAAACAAACAGACCCCATGGTTACTTATACAACACAGGAAGATGGAGAACAGCTAGAAGCAGATTCCTAAAAGCTAACCCCTTGTGTGTCAGGTGTAAAGACAATGGAACAATAACACCTGCTACAGTGGTTGATCATATAAAACCACATCGAGGTGACAAGACACTGTTTTGGGATGAAAACAACTGGCAGTCCCTTTGTAAGAGTTGCCATGATAAAAAGACTATGACAGAGGATAGATACGTTGAATACAAGTACTAGAAAAAATATATTAACTCTACTAATAATTGTTGTGAATAACTTGTTGACAAGCTGTTAATAATTTGTGTATAAGTGTCCGAAGGGTAAGGGGGGGTAAAGTCCTCTAAGCCTTGCAACGCCTACATCGGGGCCTACCTTTACGTAAACAATCGCATAATTCAGAGGCCCCGGGGTGTAAAATTCGAGAAAAAGTGTGAACCGTTGCAAACACTGGGTTTGAGGCATGTCGGACTGTAAAAAATTAGGTGAAAAATAAGCAAAAAAGAGGTCAAAAACATGCAAAAAACATCAAAAAACATGCAAAAACAGCAAAAAAGCAATAAAGTTTTAAAACTTAGACAAAAAGGCTATGGATATAAGAGTATTGCAAGAATGTTAAATCTTAAAAGGGATTATGTAAGAGAATATTGTTATCGTAAAGGTTTGGGTGGTTATTTAGGGTATGGAAATTCTGTTATTCCACAACCTAAAATAATTGAACAAAATTATCCTACAAGATGCAAGCAGTGTGATAGTGAAATAAACACCGAAAGAAGGAAGGGCAGAAAATCAATATTCTGCTGTGAAAGATGTAGAAGAACATGGTGGAATGAGAATAGTGATAAGAAAAATAAAATTACATGGTATACATTGACCTGCAAGCACTGCAATAAAGAGTTCAAGGCTTACGTCAATAAAAACAGGAAATTTTGCAGTATTGAATGTTCAAGAGAGTACAGATGTAGAAAAATTGATAAAATCAATATTGAATCGGATAAAATATAAAAGTAAAGTATTGGACAGCTCAAATTTTAGTAGCCGTGAAACTACTAGAGAATAGTAGTAATAAAATAACGAACAAATATATGAGAGAAGCAATAGCAATTATACAGCTATATGCTTTTTTATTTTATCAGCCATAATAAATGTGCATAAAGTTTAAGAAACACTTGATAATACTTGTTCCGTAGGGCATATATGTAATAACGAAAGCAGAGGGGGTATTATCAATGAATAGAAAAGAAATGATAAAAACACTAGAAGCACATTTTAGTGTAAAGGCAAGATACATGGGCGCACCGAGTTTCGCATATCAGATAGATATAAATGGCAAGCATTACATAATTGACAGGGTTGGAATTATTACAACATCAGAAGGTGAGTTAGTTGAATTTGATAAGCTGATGAATGGCAATGATGAGAAGGAATTAGTTGCGGATGAGATAATTAGCCAAAATACTTCTACAGTGGAGGATAAGGAAACACCTGCAAGCTTAGAAGAACCAAGTACAGAAGATAAAGACGCTGAGCAAGAAGAACCACTAAACTTTGAAGTTAGCATACCAATGGATGGACACACCTACATAAGCTTGAGAAACCTAATAAATATGGTTTACAGCAAACAGATATTAGTTAAAAAGGTATTTGAGGCTGATTATGACATTATAGATTCAGCCTTCATTACAGCCATCAATAGCACACAAATACAAAGCATGGAGGACTTCAAGAAAGTAGTAACCCAAAAACAAGAACACTGCCAAGGCATAGGATTCAACTTTAGTGACAAAACCATAGACTTCAAATTCTACAATGACCAACTGAACCAAGAGAAATTAGAAGCATACGTTCAATTTATAACTTTACTAAGTAAAAGTGCAAAAGCCTTAAAATATGCATCCCCTAAGCCTACAGATACAGACAACTTCAAATTCACAATGAGAGTATGGCTGATAAGACTAGGATTTAATGGTGCAGAATATAGGGATATCAGAAAGACCTTATTAAAAGGACTTGAGGGTAATGGAGCGTTTAGGAGATTGCCAACACAAAGCACAGAAAACTAGTAGAAATTGTAAACAGTACACAAACAATAGCTGTATTACTTACTGTATTAGCTGTGTTATTTGTAGATACTATTGGTCATATATAACTGGATATGTACTTCTTTCAGAGCTAATATGTACACTACCGAAAGGTAATAAACACAATCTGAAAGGGGAAACAAACAATGAAAGGACAAGCCTGTGGAGTAGAAATTGAGGCAACTGGAATTACAAGAACCAAGGCGGCAGAGGTTGTAGCAAGCTTTTTAGGAGGCACAATTGAAAGAACCTACGATAGTTATGACACCTATAAAATAACCGCACAGGATAACAGAATATGGAAGGTTATGAGAGATGGAAGCATTACAACAATGAAGAAGCAGGGAGGCAATCTTGTACCAGCGGATGACAGCTACAGCGTAGAACTGGTTACACCAATATTGAACTATGACAACGATATAGAAACCCTGCAGGAAATAATAAGAAGGCTTAGGAAAGCAGGAGCCGTAAGTAGCAGTAGCCTCGGCTGTGGTTGCCATATCCATATCGACGCTAAGAACCATACAGCAAGCACCATAAAAAACCTAGTAAATATAGTTGCATCAAAGGAAGACTTAATATACAAAAGCTTGCAGGTAGACCCAGCAAGAATGAAGTACTGCAAGAAAATTAATGAGAATTTCCTCCAACTCTTAAATAAGAAAAAACCAAAAACCATGGAACAGCTTGCAGATATTTGGTACGAGCAATATGGCTGGGAAAGCAGAAGCAAAAGGTATCACTCTAGTAGATACAGCGGACTTAATCTTCATAGTACCTTTACGAAAGGTACACTAGAAGTTAGAATTTGCAATGGGTGCTTGCATAGTGGTCGGATACGCTCTTGGTTGGTTCTGTGCCTTGCGATAAGCCATCAAGCATTAACGCAAAAAAGTGCAAGTGCAAAAAGAACCCAAACAGACAACGAAAAGTACACGTTCCGTTGCTGGCTTCTAAGATTAGGGCTTATCGGTGACGAGTATAAAAATTGCAGACAGCACCTTATGGAACACCTAGAGGGAGACAGTGCTTGGAGAACACCAAGAGCCGCTTGAACTTAAAAACAAGTGGTTTAATACTAAGAGTTTACCCCAATCGTATTGAGTTTATTCAGATTAAACAAAGCTACCAAAGGGCTACAGTGCCCTTTGGTGCAAACAAAACTTATATAAGGGAGAACGATGCAATGAAAAATATAAACATAGGAAAAACCAAGATATATTTAAGTTATGGTTCGAACACAAATGTTGACAGAATGAAGCAAAGGTGTCCAAAAGCTAAGCTTATAGGAAAGGGCATATTGGAAAACTATAGGCTGACTTTCAGGGGACGACATAAAGGGGTTGCTAATATAGAACCAAGTAAGGGCAAATTAGTAGAAGTTGTATTGTGGGAAATAACTAAAGCTTGCGAGCGAGAATTAGATCTTTACGAAGCTTTCCCAGAACTATATATTAAAGAGACAGTTGAAGTCATTATTGATGGCAAACCCAAAAAAGCAATGGTGTACATTATGGCAAGTCAGTATACCAACATGGCAGCTACCCCAATGGAATCATATTATTCAACCATAGCAAAAGGCTACGAAGAAAACAATATTGACCTAAAGCAATTACAAACAGCATATTCAGAATGCTTATCTGAATTAGAAGAAAGGGTGTAGGCATGGATAAATTTTTTACACAGAAGCTCTGTGACAGGTGTGGAGGCTCCTTGGAAAAAGGTCGAATAATGTCGAGGTTCACTACGGAATGTATATGTTTAAGTTGTAGTGAAAAAGAAAAACAGGACAAGGATTACGAAAAGGCAGTAAAGGCTGAACATGAGGAAATAAAAAAGAGAAACTACAATTTTAAAGGCATAAGAGGCTAGTGCAATAACAAAATTTACATAGATTAATATTTTTCAGAGTCTACTTGGCAGAGTCTACCGCACAACAGTAGGCTCTGAAAAATATTAACAGACCAATAAATTTAGACAGGCTAATAGCAATAGAAACTTTAAGGTTAAGGAACACTATTGATAATATAAAATCTCTTGTAGTTTGTGCGTAATTATGACATAATTAAGGCATAATTGGATGTGAGGTGATTACAATGCCCCAAATAAGACCAATAACAGATCTAAGAAATACAAACGAGATTTCTGAAATATGTCATAAAAGCAATGAACCACTCTTTATAACTAAGAATGGTTATGGTGATTTAGTAGTAATGAGTATTGAAACTTATGAACGTAAAATGGCACTTGTAGAAGTTTATAAGAAATTATTTGAAGCAGAAAAAGAGCTTGAAGATGGAACACCACTTAAGGATGGAGAAGAGGTTTTTAGAAAGCTGAGATCAAAGCATGGAAGGTAAGGAGTATAGCTTAAAATTTACTACTAAGGCTGAAGATGATCTAGACGAAATATATGAGTATATTGCAAATAACCTTTTTGCTTACGAAGCAGCTGACAATTTGATGGACAAATTTGAAAATAAAATTCTAAGACTTAAGACATTTCCATACTCCTGTAGCTTTGTAGCAGATGAAGTACTTAAAAAACGAAGCTATAGAAAATTAATAATAGATAACTACATTGTGTTCTATCTAATAAATGAACAAGAACATCAAGTTATTATTATGCGTATTCTATATGGAGCAAGTAACTATAAAAATATTTTATAAAAAGTAATTATAAGAGAAGAGTCTTCATACTAAGAGACTTCTCTTATAATTATTTCTAAGAACATAATGGTAAATATTCGTTGGTGCATTTAAATCATTATTCTGTTCAAATTATCAACTAAATAAAAGAATGTTTTACATAGTGCCATCTGTTACTACTAGAGTAAGTACTAAAAAAGCTATTTTATTAACCGTTAACCGCTTAAAAATTTAAGACTATTAATCTCTATTTTGAATGTATTCCTTTAAGTATTTTGTAAACTGCATTGCAGAATTCTGGATGTTACCATCATAATCAATATTTTCAATAATCTCATATTTATCATCATTAAATATATCTTCAAATATACTTTCATTTATTATTAGTTCTTCACCAAAAAAATACTCCATTACCTCTTTTGGGGATTTAAAGAATACTATGCGCCACATTTCTTTGCATTTTTTGATGGACTTGTTTGATAAATCAAAGAATGCATCTTCGGCTTTATCAAGATATTTTTCAGCTTTATCAAGCTCATTCACATTGGTAGTCCCTTCTCTTCCTAGATTCATCCAAGCTGCTGGATTAAAAACCTCAATACTTTCATCAAATAGCTCACTTAAATTTGATAAAGTATTAAAATAATGATTAAAGTCAATAAACTCTGCTGTAGCCATGACTGTAGCCTCAATAATATCTTCAGTCTTTTTAAAATCATAAGGGGTACTCCTATAGCTTGTACTAAATATTTGATTCAATTGACTAATTTTGTCCTTATCCTCTTTACTAATAAACTTCATCAAGTCCTACCTCCATAAATTTATATCTGTATAATACAACATAGATAATGAATATTCCTTTATTTACTCTTGAAACTATTTAGTCAGCTATTTATTAGAATAATGTATATGAATAAACCAAGTAGTAATTAGCTGCTATATGTGTGTTGGGTACAAATTTAATTACTGAGGTTAAAATAGATATTGAAATAATTTGGTAGAGAGGGCAATATTAATAAGCAGGTTAAAATAGAAAGAAATACTGAACTTATCAAAATAATATGAAATTATTTTTCTTTGTGATTGCTATTAAAAGAGTG
>CALGKJ010000122.1 GCA_937930535.1 uncultured Clostridia bacterium | reverse complement strand
CTGTATATATCACCTCCTAGAAATTACATGTAGTATATGAAAAATCCAATAATAAGAAGTGATTGCCTTAAATGAGCAAATATATTTGCGCAATAGCAAATTAATTTGCACTATGATATTAAAATTTAATAGTATTTTGATGATAAATTATATTTGTTTGAGATTTTCATAAAAATTAATATTATGTTAAAAATATAAAATAATTATATAAGCATTGAAATTTCTACATTCTTTAACTCAATTAGATGGTTTTAATATATTTGGCATAGTTATTGCTTAATAATACAGTGTTTGATAAAAAAAATTAAGATTATATAAAATAAATTTCAAAATTTAGGAGGAAGAAAAAATGGAGAACGTAAAAGTAGTTATTTGGGGTTTTGGAGCTATGGGAAGCGGAATGGCAAAAATGCTTCTTACAAAGAAAGGCGTAGACATAGTTGGAGTTTGTGATCTACACCCAGAAAGAGTCGGAAAAAGCATGTATGAAGTACTAGGGGAAGATAAAGCAGACAGACCAGAGGTAATAATCAACGGCAATATCGAAGAAGTATTAACAGAAAAAGGCTGTGACATCTGCTTATGTGCTACAGACTCCTTTACAAAAAAAGCATTCCCAAGACTAAAGCTTGCTCTTGAGAAGAAGGTTAATGTTATTTCAACAGCAGAAGAAATGGCATACCCACAAGCACAAAATCCAGAATTAGCTGCTGAGCTTGATAAAATAGCTAAAGAAAATGGAGTTACAATACTTGGAACAGGCATCAACCCAGGGCTGATAATGGATCTTTTAGTAGTATGCTTGACAGGCTGTATGACAGACGTTAAACATATAGAAGCAAAAAGAGTAAACAGCTTATCACCCTTCGGACCAGCAGTTATGGAGGAGCAAGGCGTTGGCATAACTATAGATGAATTCAATAAAGGTGTTGCTGATGGAACACTAGCAGGACACGTTGGTTTTGCAGAATCCATAAATATGATCGGAGATGCAATCGGCTGGGAAGTTGAAAAGTTTGAACAGCAAATGAAGCCTATAGTTACTACAGTAGACAGAAAATCACCATACGGCTTTGCGGCAGCAGGAAACGTTGCAGGCGTTAATATGACAGGTCAAGGCTATGTTGAAGGTGAAGTTAAGATAGATATGATACACCCACAGCAAATAGAGCCAGAAATGGAAGGAACACATACAGGCGACTACATAACAATCAAGGGAACACCAGAGGTTAATATGTCAATAAAGCCAGAGGTTGAAGGCGGACTTGGAACAATAGCGATGTGTGTAAATATGATACCTCATGTAATAAATTCAGCACCAGGACTTAAGACAATGATAGACCTTCCAGTGCCAAGAGCAATAATGGGAGATATGAGAAAGCTTATCAATAGATAGATGAAATAAGAGTTTTTTAGTTCCTTAGACTAAGCCGCTTATAAAGCTTTAAGGGAAAAGCGGCTTAGTCACAATGCTTTAAGGTCAATAAAGGAGTGAAAATAATGAATGGTGCAAATAAAGGAGATTGGGTACAAATACATCAGATAATACTAAAACCGGAAGAAAGAGCTCCGCAAGTGCCAGAGGACACAAAGGAAGTCCCCCTAGAGCTTTGGGTTAAGGGCTTTGCTCTTCATAATGCAGATATCGGAGAAACGGTAGAAATAGAAACTGTTACAGGGCGAAAAGCTTCAGGAAAGCTTCTTGCAGTAAATCCTAGATATATACATTCCTTCGGTGAATTTGTACCTGAGCTTTTAAAAATAGATGCTCAGCTAAAAGAAATCCTCTACGGAGGTGATAAAAATGAATAGAGATTTATCATACAGCGCAGTAATGAGCAGAAAAAATGAGATAATGAAAAAGGCTATAGGAATTGACTACAGCGTTTTCGAATCAGGAAGCATAGCCTTTGATTATGAAAGAATGATGAGAGAAGCCGGCTACAGCTTAGAGGAAATTCAAGATATTCAATCAAGCGTAAGTGTAGGAAATACTCCCATAATAGAGCTTAGAAACCTTACGGCACTAGCTAGAAAGCTTGCTCCAAAGGGAAAGGGAGCCAGAATCTTTATAAAGGATGAAGCATCAAACCCATCTGGCAGCTTCAAGGCACGTAGGGCAGCAAACGCAGTATACCATGCTAAAAAACATGGCTATAAGGGTGTAATAGCGGCAACCAGCGGCAACTATGGTGCAGCGGTAGCTTCACAAGCAGCTATGCAAGGACTAAAGTGCATTATTGTACAGGAATGCTATGACAGCAGAATGGTAGGACAGCCGGAAATCCTTGAAAAGCTGAGAGCTTGTGAAGCACTTGGCGCAGAGGTGGTTCAGCTTTCAGTCGGCCCCGAGCTGTTTTATACCTTCCTATGCTTATTAGAGGAAACAGGCTACTTTAATGCCTCACTTTATACACCCTTTGGAATAGCAGGCGTGGAGACATTAGGCTATGAGCTTGCTATGCAGTTCAGAGAAAAAATAGGCAGAGACCCAGATAAGGTGGTAGTAACTCACGCCGGCGGCGGAAATGTTACTGGTACAGCAAGAGGACTTATAAAAGCAGGAGCAGAAAATGTTGAGGTAGTAGGAGCAAGTGTTGATTTATCAGGCTTGCATATGGCATCTGATAAGGCATTTAACAAAAAATCCTTTACAACAGGTCATACAGGCTTCGGCTTGCCCTTTGCAACCTGGCCCGATAGAGCAGATGTACCTCGAAATGCGGCAAGACCATTAAGATATCTGGATAGGTACGTACTTGTCAGACAAGGTGAGGTTTTTTATATCACTGAAGCCCTTGCAGTATTAGAAGGACTAGAAAGAGGCCCAGCAGGAAACACCTCTCTGACAGCAGCCTTTAGTCTGGCACAGGAAATGGATGAGGATCAAATAATAGTAGTACAGGAAACCGAATACACTGGAGCCGGAAAGCACCCGATGCCCCAGCTAAGCTTTGCAAAGCAAAACGGTATAGATGTGCGCTTTGGAAATCCATCCGAAGAAGTTCCAGGAACAAATATCATACTTCCTGAACATCCATCACAGATAAAAGCTAGAGATTATGATTTGAAAAAAGCAAAATTATCATATATTAAAAACTGCGTTAACAACAACAAGGTAACAGAAGTAAACAAGGCAGACATAGATTTCCTTGTAAAAGACGCCAAAACTGATGAAAAATTCGTTACAGAGGCTTTAACAGAGCTGGGAATAAAACTAATATAAATTTGGAGGGATATATCAATGAAACGTGCTGACGATTATGAAGTAAGAAGACAGCATCTTGCAAATCTTAGCGATGAAGAACTAAAAACAAGATTTTGGGAGCTGGCTGAAAAGATAGTACAACCAATGCTTGAGTTAGGACATAAAAATACAACACCTGCTATAGAAAGAAGCGTACTTTTAAGAATGGGCTTCTCCAGTCTTGAAGTAAAGCCAATAGTAGAAGGCGTTATGAAAAAAGGGCTAATGGGCAAGGGCGCAGGAAACGTTGTTTGGAGATTATCCAAAAAACTTGGAATATCAGTCAGAGAAGCTGGAGTAGGCTTAGCAGAAGGCAAATACTGGGACGAAGTTGACGCTTTGTTTTAGAAAAGGAGGGAAAATAAATGAAATTAGATCCAAATAAAAAGATAGATATAAAAGAGTTATTGCAAGACCTTGATAAATATGAACCAAAAAGAAGAGGCTGGCATTGGAGAGACAAAAGAAATGAAAACAGAGTAGTTGGGGACTTTGAATTCCATGAAACCTCAGAAGAGCTAAAGAACTATGTTCCGCTGCCTGGCAGCAGAGGCTTCCATTATATAGACCCTCAGCCGGACTGTGTTGTAACTACAGAAATAGCTTCAGGAAGATTTGAAGATGATATAAGAAGAATGAGAATGGCAGCATGGCATGGAGCTGACCACATAATGGTAATAAGAACTGCCGGACAATCGCATATAGATTCACTAATAGAAGGAACAACTCAAGGAATAGGCGGTATAGCAGTTACAAGAAAGCAAGTAAGAGCAAGCAGAAAAGCTCTTGATATGATAGAAGAAGAAGTAGGAAGAGAAATAAACTTCCATTCATATATATCCGGTGTAGCTGGCCCTGATATAGCAGTTATGTTTGCAGAGGAAGGCGTAAACGGAGCACACCAGGATCCTCAATACAATGTATTGTATAGAAACGTAAATATGGTTAGAAGCTTTGTAGACGCTTGCGAAGCAAAAAAGGTTATGGCTTGGGCAGATATGCTTCAAATAGACGGAGCACACAACGCCAATGCTACAGCAATGAAAGCATGGAAGGTCAGACCTGAGCTTATGGTACAGCATGCTATCAACAGCATATTCTCCAAAAAGGTTGGCATCAAGCCTGAGAACATAGCACTTTCCACAGTACCTCCAACAGCTCCTCCAGCTCCATGCATGAGACTGGACTTACCATACGCAGTTGCGCTTAGAGACTTCTTCAGCGAATACAAAATGAGAGCACAGCAGAATACAAAATACATGGAATCAGATATGAGAGAAGCAACAGTAACTCATACACTGAATCTTATGATTTCAAGACTTACAAGTGCTGACATACAATCAACAATTACACCAGACGAAGGAAGAAACGTGCCATGGCATTACAATAATATAGCTGCCATAAGCACAGCTAAACAAGCTCTTAACGGAATGGACGGCTTAAGAGAAATGGTTAAGCTTGACAGAGAAGGTTCATTAGGCAAGGAAGTAAGAGAGCTTAAGGAAAGAGCAGTACTATTTATGGAAGAAATGCTGGAGGTTGGCGGCTACTTTAAGGCTGTTGAAAGCGGCTTCTTTATAGACAGCGGTTACTATCCAGAAAGAAACGGTGATGGAATACCAAGAGAAATAGAAGGCGGTATCGGCGCAGGACACGTATATGAAAGAGACGAAGACTATTTTGCACCAGTATCAGTACACTATGGATATAACAATGTTCCAAAGGAATTTGCAAAGGCTTCCGACGCAATAGGCGGAGATACCTTTGAAGATAGAACAAAAATAATATTCGTTGATGAGCTTGACGAGTTTGATAATGTAAATACAAGACTAAAGGAAGTAGAAAAATACTATGATACAAACATAGTAAAGCCAGAGGTTGAGTGGAGAGCAGACGGAATAGTAGCAACCACAATATTCCTGCCACTAGACGAAAGAACCGCTGAATTTGCAGCAATAAAATGCGGCGAAAAAATGGGGCTTGAAGACGTAACAGTTGTTCATAAGCAGTGCATACACCCATCAGAAGGAACAGTAGTAGAAATAAAAGGCAGAGTGAAATTTGATATAGATATTAACGAGCTTGTTATACCAGAAAAAGCTTCAGTACTGTCCGAAGACGAAATAAGAGCTGACATAGCTGCAAAGCCATTGTTTGTAGTAGCTGCAACTGTTGGTCAGGATGAACACTCCGTTGGTCTTAAAGAGACACTGGATATAAAGCATGGCGGAATAGAAAAATATGGTATCAAGTATCTATATCTTGGAACCTCCTGCCCTGTAGAAAAGCTTGTAGATGCAGCTATTGAAACAAATGCAGATGCAATACTAGCAAGTACAATAATCACCCATGATGATGTTCATGTAAAGAATATGAGAAAGCTTCATGAGCTTTGCATAGAAAAGGGTATCAGAGATAGAATAATGCTTGCCTGCGGCGGAACACAGGTTTCAAATGAAATCGCCAAGGAAGCTGGCATGGATGCAGGCTTCGGAAGAGGCACAAAGGGTATAGATGTAGCAAGCTTCCTGGTTAAGAGAAGGAAGGAAATATAGAATGAAAATTAACGTATTGGTGGCTGAAATAGGTAGCACCACTACAGTAGTTAATGCATTCAGTGATATACAAATAAACAATGACAAAGGGCTCCACAATAATGTTGGAGCCCTCTGTCCAAGGTTTTTGGGGCAGGGGCAGGCTCCCACTACGGTGCTTAACGGTGATGTTACTGTAGGACTTAAAGGTGCAGTTGAGAATCTGAAAAATAATCTTAAGCTTGATAAAATAGAGTGGGACGAAATGCTGGCAACCAGCAGTGCCGCAGGAGGTCTCAGAATGACAGTTCACGGACTTGTCTATGATATGACAGTCAGAGCTGCCAAGGAAGCGGCTCTAGGCGCAGGAGCAATCATAAAGCTGGTTACCTCGGGCAAGCTGAGACGAACGGATCTAAAGAAAATCACAGATATAAAGCCCAATATAATACTGGTAGCAGGCGGTGTAGATTACGGCGAAAGGGACACAGCACTGCATAACTTTGAAATGATTGCTTCCCTAAAGCTGGATATACCAGTAATATATGCAGGCAACATAGAAAACCATGAAGAAATCCGTGAAATAGCCGAAGAATTCGGAATTAGACTATATATAGTAGAAAACGTATATCCAAAGGTTGATATGCTTAATGTAGAGCCTACAAGAAAGGTTATACAAGAGGTATTTGAGGAGCACATAATACATGCACCGGGCATGACAACAGTCAGAGACATGGTAAATGGACCCATAATACCAACACCAGGCGCAGTTATGGAAGCGGCAAAGCTGCTGCGTTCGGATATTGGAGATCTGGTAGTATTTGATGTGGGCGGTGCAACTACTGATGTACACTCTGTTACCGAAGGTTCTGAGGAAATAAATAATATATTAATAAGCCCAGAGCCTACCGCAAAGAGGACGGTAGAAGGTGACTTAGGGGTATTTGTAAATCTTATCCATGTAGTAGAAAGAATAGGCATGGAAAAGCTTCAGACCGAATTTGCAGATGCAGAAGATCTGATAAATAACGCAAAGCCCATTCCAGAGACAGATAGAGAAAAGGAATTTATCGAAAGACTAACCAAGGAAGCGGTACAGACATCACTTGAAAGACATGCAGGAAGACTCAGACATCTATTTGGACCTACAGGTAAAAAAACTGTAGCAGAAGGAAAAGACCTTACCAATGTAAAGTATCTTGTAGGCACTGGCGGAGCTCTTACGCGGCTTCCCAAACGAGAGGAAATACTCCAGTCAGCAAGAAGTGACGGAAAAACCCTTGAGCTGCATCCAAAAAAAGATGCAAAGGTACTTATAGATAATCATTATATTATGGCATCATTGGGTGTATTATCAAAAAAATATCCAGAAGCTGCCTTAAAGCTTATGAAAGAGAGTATGGGAATATAGGGGGAAATTTTATGGGTTATCCTGCTTTGATTATAAATACAGCTAAAATAAGAAATAATACAAAGCTGTTGGTAGATAAATGTAAAAAACATAATATAGATGTGGCAGGAGTATCAAAGGTATTCTGTGCCATGCCCGAAGCGGCAAAAGCAATGGTTGAAGGCGGAGCTTACATGCTTGCTGATTCAAGGATTGAAAACGGCAAGAAGCTTAAGGATATTGCTGTACCAAAGCTTATGCTAAGAATACCAATGCTTTCTCAAGTAAGTGATATAGTAGAATACTTTGATGTAAGCTTAAACTCAGAATATGAAACTATAAAAGCACTTTCAGAAAAAGCAGTGGAAAAAGGAAAGCAACACAAAATCATCCTTATGGTTGACCTTGGTGATCTTAGAGAAGGTGTATGGCATGAGGACGCAGTTGATTTTGCAGGCAGTATACTGCAATTTAAAGGTATCAAGCTTCTTGGCATAGGAGTAAACTTAACCTGCTATGGCGGAGTAATACCAACAAATGTAAATCTTAACCAGCTAGTATCCATAGCGGAACAAATAGAAAAAAAATATAATATAAAGCTGGAAGTAATTTCAGGCGGCAACTCCAGCAGTCTGCATCTTCTGGACAAAAACCAGATGCCAGAGAGAATCAATCAGCTAAGACTAGGCGAATCCATAGTACTAGGCTTTGAAACAGCTTATGGCGAAAGGATAGAAGGAACACACAGAGATGCATTTACCTTTGCAGCACAAATCATTGAGCTTAAAAGCAAGCCTTCAGTACCAGTAGGTGAAATAGGAATGGATGCCTTTGGACAAAAGCCTGTATTTGAAGATAGGGGAACAATAAAGAGAGCAATACTCGGAGCAGGAAGACAGGACATCAGGGTAGAAGGAATAGTGCCAAGAGATGGAAATATATCCATACTAGGTGCAAGCAGCGACCATCTTATAGTAGATTTGACAGACTGCCAAAAGGAATATAAGGTTGGAGATATTATAGAGTTTGATGTAACATATGGGGGATTGCTGTCAGCGGCTACCTCTGATTATGTGGAAAAGGTTATTGTATAATCTAATTTTTAAGTTAAAAACCTTTTAGTTACAGTAAAGAAGTAATTTACATTGCGTTCATAAATTGTATGAACGCTTTTTTCTTGCACAGAACACATGTTCGTATTATAATAGTAATATATACTTATAAAAATCAAATAGTAAAGGAAGTGTTTGTATGATAGAGTATATTATCAGACAGGCATTGCTAAAGGATTGTAAGGTAGATATAATATACATGTGTGATAAAGGCATTACAGAAAGAAGCATCAGACCTATTAAGATTGAAAATGATATAGTGGAAGCTTATTGCTATTTAAAAAAATCCATAAGAAAATTCAAATTAGAAAACATTTTAGCAGCTAATTTTACTAAGACAAAAAAGGCGGGATAGCATAGCATGAAAAACGAACAGCTTAGTTTTTTTGATATCGGCAGAGAACAAAAGGTAAAAAGTGAAGGTCCCTTGGCTACAAGGATGCGACCCGAAACAATAGATGAATTTGTAGGGCAGGAGGATATAGTCGCTCCTAGTAAGCTTTTGTATAGAGCTATTAAAGCCGACAAGCTTACTTCCTTGATACTATTTGGACCTCCTGGTACAGGCAAGACTACTTTGGCACGTATTATTGCCAATACTACCAAAGCACACTTTGAGCAGTTAAACGCAGTAACCTCTGGGGTAGCAGATATCAGAAAGGTAGTAGGCGAAGCAAAGGAAAGGATTGGAATGTATGGTACTAAGACCATAGTATTTGTAGATGAGATACACAGATTTAACAAATCACAGCAGGACGCACTTTTACCCTATGTGGAGGACGGCACAATAATACTTATTGGTGCAACTACCGAAAACCCATACTACGAGGTAAATGATGCACTGATATCAAGATCCACAATATTTAGGCTGAATCCTTTAGAGGATGCTGCAATCAGAAAGCTTATATTAAGGTGTATTGCTGACGATAAAAAGGGCTTGGGAATGTATAATGTAAAAATAACAGATGAAGCACTTCAACATCTGGTTGCTACCTCCAACGGAGATGCAAGATCAGCATTAAATGCCCTTGAGCTTGCAGTATTAACCACAGAAAAAAACGAAAATAACGAAGTATTTATTGATACCAATACAGCAGAGGAATGTATACAAAAAAAAGCAATTAACTACGATAAAAAAGGTGAAAACCATTACGACACTATATCAGCATTTATCAAAAGCATGCGAGGATCTGATCCTGATGCTGTATTACATTATCTTGCTAAAATGATATATGCAGGGGAAGACCCGAAATTTATTGCCAGAAGAATAGTAATATGTGCCTCAGAGGATGTGGGAAATGCAGACCCTAATGCACTTACTGTTGCTGTTTCAGCCGCAAATGCAGTTAGTATGATAGGAATGCCGGAAAGTAGAATAATACTAGCACAAGCGGCAGTATATGTAGCCTGTGCTCCTAAAAGCAATGCTGCCTATATGGGAATAAACAATGCTTTGGAGGATGTGAAAAATAAAAAAACCGGTGCAGTACCCCTGCATTTAAGAAATGATGCCTTTAAAGGTGCAAATGAATGGGGCTACGGTAAAGGCTATAAATACGCCCATGACTTTGAAAATAACTATGTTGAACAGCAGTATTTACCTGATGAAATAAAAGATGCAAAATATTACTATCCCACTGAAAATGGTTATGAAAAAGAAATAATAAGGTTAATGAATACAAGGAAGCGGAAATAATGCCGCTTCCTTACTATTTTTACAAGGTTTTAACTATTTAAAAATATCCCCCAGCTTCTGTGTAATGCTTTTAATAGAGCTGTTGTTATTGTTATCAATAATAGTTTCAGGTTTTGGCTCATTTTCTGCTGCTGCTTCCTCCACAGTACTTTCAACTGGTATTTCCTTTAAGATTTCATTTTCTACTTCCTTCATCTCTACAGCTTCATCAGCAGCTTCTAATTTATCTGGCTCAGGATCTACTGCTTTGGAAGGATCAACGGTATAATTCACAGAGTCGCACATATTAGGATTCATTTTAGGAATAATCCCGTCACCCACATAGACCATTGCCGCAGTAGGTCTAGTCATAAAGGTAGTATTACTCATAAATTTTTCCTTGAAATTACTCTTGTTTCTCTTAGATATATTAGAGTTAGAATCATTACCCTTGCTAATATTAGGTATTACGGTAGCTGAGTTTGATCTGATGTAGCTATCGTCAATATTATGTTTTTGCATTTTATTAATTTTTTCACTAAGCTCCTCTACGGAGCTGGAAAGCTTGCGAAGCTCTTCTAAAATCAGAGGAATGTACTGTGGTATAGTATTTTGATCTCTGCCCTCACCATGACTATACAATGTGAAGATACCCTTGGCTTTTTCTTGAGCTTTATTTTGACTCCATGGGGTATTCAGATTATATTTACTGTCAATAAGCATAAAGCATTGATAGTTAATAGCATTTTCTTTATTTCTTTTATGA
>CALGKJ010000121.1 GCA_937930535.1 uncultured Clostridia bacterium | reverse complement strand
AATTAACTATTCCTACTATAATATAGAAAATATAGTAATCTTGTTATAGGAGGAGAAAGCCATGGAGCTATTAAAGGTAGTCATAGGATTTGTATTAGTTTTTGCTTTAGTTATATGGTTGATGAAAAAAACAGCCAAGGTAGCAGTCACTATAATTGTAGTAATTGCAATAGTTTGCAGCTTGTTTTTCTGGTCAGGTGAAAGCATGAGTAAATACCTGGATAAGCTTTTAACACCTGGAATATCACATAAAATTGTTAGCTTGATATATGGTTTCAGAAATAAAAACGCTGAATTAGGAATAGTAGATACAGAAAAGCTGCTTACTTCCTTTAATTATTTAAAAAATATAGCTTTTGATAAACTAAATAACAGAGAAAAAGAACAGCTTATAATAGACATTAGTAAAAAGCTATACGAAGGCGGAGTTAAAAATATCAATGAAGAACAGTTACAGCAAGATTTAGTTCAACTGCTCGGCGGCATGAGCAAGGAAGGAATTAGCCTGATGTCAAAAGAAATCACTAATGTACTAAAGGAACTAAGCCAAAATAACGGAGAATTTAAAAATCTGCCTATATTACTTCAGAAGAGTAATGATAATTCAAATAACTAAGCAAAAAGGAGACCATATAATGAACTGGTCTTCTTTTTTATATGTCCTTACTGCTAAGCAAGGATAGAGCATTTATGTCATTGCTATTAGACATTCATTATAATATTGTTACATATAGACATGTATATAATATCCTTTTGAAGAGGTGAAATAAATGAATGCAATTGTCCCACTGATTTTAGGCATCGTATCAACCGGAACAGCATTAATAATTACAATTATACAAAGGAAGCTTATTACTCTTAGTGCTGTAATGTACACCTTTGGACTTTGCCTGATAGGAATTTCTATATTATCATATGGTGGAGGTATATGAATATGTTTGGTCTCCCTAAAAACAACAGCAAGGATATAGATATCGGCATCTTATATGATACAGAAAACAATGAGTATCGTCTTATCAATGCTTTTAAATTCAATCCAAGCAAGAGAGCAAGAGAAATCAGTGCTGTGCTAAAGGCTGACAGCTACGAAACCAGACTTGTTCACGGCAATAGCGAAATAACAAGAGAATATGTTTCAAAGATTAAATTTGACTTTACAAAAAGTAATGATTCTGTAAACATGATTTTCTTAAAACAGTTTTTAATTTATGCTTCCCTTATAAAAGAAATTGCTTTTAGAAGTATCCTGACTAAAGACATGATAAATGAAATCTGGAATAATCCTAAGCTAAATAATGATATTATGAAAGGCACACTTTTAATGTCACAAAACGTGCTTAGATACAAGCAGTTTGTAAGAAATCTCAGCTTTAATGAAAAATGGATTGTTTTTACTCAAAACAATTATCGTACACCTCACAATATGAGTGAATATAAGCATGATATTATTGAACACTTTGCTGAGTTCTTGTTTGAAAACCTGACAGAAGCGATGCTTGAGCAGCATGAAGAAATATATACTAGATACAAAAACCTTATGCTTAATACCTTGAATACTTTTTATCCCACAGCCTCTGTTGATATAGTTTGCGAAAAAGCAAAGTCAAAGGTAATAGCAGAGATAGCCAGCTGTAATCAAAAACTTAAAGAAAAAAAGCTTGAGCTAAAGGCTTATAATAATACTGCCTTAGAATTAGACTTTGAAGAAAAGCTAATAATACAAAAGCTTATTGAAAAAATCAAGGAAAAGGAGCATATGCTAGATGAAATGCTATTAGAATATGATAAAATGCTAACTCGTATTGAAAACTACTTTTATATAAAAGGCTTATAATAGTATTGTAAATTGGAATTTTTAACAAAGCTAATTTACTACCGCATAGATAACAGTATTGGGGTGGAGCCTGAAAAATCACACCCCAACTTCTTTTTTCTTCAGGCAACATAACTTATATCCCAACTCCATACAAAATATACATTTCATTCTCATACAACAGAGTATACAAATGTCTTATTGCTGGCAAAATAAATGCGGTCAGCTTGTCCTTTTTATTTAAACATATGAAGTCGAATTTATTATCCTCAATAAAATTTATCCACTCTGCTTCAGTTTTATCAGAATACAACCTATCAAGCTTCTCTTTGCAGTGCAAGGTCAGCGCATAATGCCCTACATAGACTGGATTCTGTGATATATATGGTATAAACTGGGCAGTGTAAATATCCGCTAAAAAGTACCCCTCTATATTTCTATTATCTATATATTTTTGAAGCTCAACTACTTCCTTTGGCAGGCTGTAAACATAAACATCATAATTTTCTTGAGTATGTAAGAATGATACTGCATTTATCAAATTTATCAAAACCAAAATAATTGCTAATATTTTCAGCTTTTTTTCAATTATTATTGTTGCTAAAAAAACAGCTATAAAAAATCCTAACATTTCAGAAATTCTTCTTTGAAAAGGAAGAGGGCATAGCATGCATATAACTATTGAAACCATTATAATAAAAACGTCCATAAACTGTGTTCTGCTTAATCTAAATAGTTTGAATTTTACTGATAATATAACTCCGATAATCAGTAAAAAAATAGTTGTTATATTTGCCTTAAAAAACATAACATCAAGCAATAATCCCCCTTGTGATACTTCATTTGAGTATGAAGTTATAGTATAGAATAAAAAAATATAGATGCAGTAGGGAGCAATCAACAGGTTTGAAAATGTCAAGTTTACTATAATAGCTTTTATTTTATCATATAGTGATAAATCCTGATTCACTTTTAATTTTCTTAACATAAAGACTAGATGTATAAAGTTGCTTGGAAATAACATAAAGGGGTGTATTATGCCTAATAAAACATTTAGTGCTAGCAGCTTAGTGGAAACCAACCTGTCCTTGTGTTTATATAAATTTAGCAGTTCTGTAACTATAAATAAATACAATGCTGATGAAAGGGTTAAATGAGGATATGACAAAAGTGTGTTAAAAGGATATACCTCTGGATATGCAAGTTCACTAATCCCCCCCTGATTTAACGTAAATGCTATTATTAGGACAAATAGTTTTGCCCTTGCTGTTAATTCCATCTGATCTATAAATTTATATATGGCAATAACAAATAAAACAGCACCTATTACTCCAAGCAAATAGAATATATGATTTATTGTCATGCCTAGTGAACCAAATATTAATCCTCCCAGCATATAAAAGAAATATAATGGTATCCTTTGCCTTTCCTCCCCATTGTATAAATTAGTCCAATATAAACTCCCCTTAGTTCCTTGTTTAATGGCTGATAAATATACTGAACCGTCATTCTTAGATATCTGATTTCCCCCATCAGATATGCCTGTAATCAATAACGTAAATATAAGTACTATTACTAAAATCAAGCAATAAAACCTCTTACTCATAAGTAACCTCCCATAACTGTAGATGAAATATCTTACTTCTTTCAACAGTATTTATAAATTTTTTATGTTCTATATAAATACTGATAACGATTCGACATAAATCAAAGTAAGAACCAGTATTTTGTTAGATATAACGCATATATAGAGGTTTGTTGATGCAATCTCTTTAACATGCTTTATTGCAGCTTAAAATATCTTTATAACTATCTCAGTATAAAGACAGCTATAATTACATATAATAAATTATTTTGTAATTTTTATTTGACTATTTAGTATACGTATGATATAATTAATTGCAAGTAACAAATAAATAATTAATTTATCAATAGGAGTGAGCACATAAAGATATGCACCCAAAACTTATATCGAATTAAATATAACTATAAATCAAGTGAAGTAAAGGAGATAAATTTTGTATGAAGAAATTAAACGAAAAAACAATTACTGAAGCAAAACCATTTTTCACGCAGCTATTACACAATATGGAAATGGTAATGGTTATGATAAAAAACCAACCAGATATATTGAGTGTAGGAAGATTTATTTCTTTTTTGGAGGAAGAATCTGCTTTCCAGGTAATAAAAGATATCAAGGAATTTCTGACTGGCTTAGAATACAATTACCTAGTAGACGACAGCTTCTGGGGCGAAACCAAAATTGTTGTGTCTCTAAAAGAGGATTTTTCAGCACTTGATTTCGAAGGAACACCCATTGAATACCTTGCATTCTGTGAATATGATGAAGATGCCTTTGCTAAGCTATGTGATATCAAGAGTACAGATTCAGAAGTACTATACAAAGGCTCATATATTAAAAAAATATAGCTGTTTATGTACATAAGAGAAGAATAGCAAAATTGCTGTTCTTCTTTATATCTTTTAGGATATATTAGATTTATATAGAATTTATTTGAAATCAGCTTTAAGTGTTATAAAAATTATTGATTTATATATAATATAAACTACGGGCAAATACTGATAAGTGCTTGCATTAATTAAATGTTTATTTATCAGTATTCCGTTTCATATACAATAAATGGAGGAACTGCGTTACATTTTTACGTAACGCAGTTCCTTTTTTACAAGTCGTACTTCCTCTATTTTGCAGTAATCTAAGTATTGTAAACATCAAGCCTACTGCATACTTTATACTTTGATAGCAATAAATTTCATTATAGATTTCTAATTATTTTGTATAATATATTGGTTTTATAAAATCCTTGTTTACAGAATAATTGGAAAGGTGGGACTATATGAGCTTTGCAATAAGTAAGATAAAAGAAATAAAAAAAGAGTACTTAGTAACAACAAATAGCGGCTGCTTTAAGATTTCAGTTAACATGGAAAAATTTATACCATGTGCCGACAGCTTAGCTTATCCCCTAAGTGAAACAATAGCTGTTATCGAATCCTTAAATCATGCATATCCACTGAGAATAACGCTAAGTTCTGCAGGAGATCTTAGGCTTATGGATTTAAGAATTAATTCAGATATGCCACGTATTTATCAAAATGATGATATACCCGGAGATATAATGGCTTTGTTGAAAGCAGGAGAGAGCCTTAAACAATATTGCATAGATGTAGAAAGCAAAAACTGGTTTGAATTTGAATGTGTCGACCTTCTAAATAGTCCTGTAGGTGAAGAAATAGTTTTTGAACAGCCACTTCCTTATTCCCCTGAGCAGCTAGCTGAAAAAATGATTGATGCAATGAACTACTACTATGACGTATATGCACAGGAAGTACTAAGCCTCTAAAACTGAAACTATATAGAACACATAAAAAATCACATTAATCAATTGCGGTGTATAGGGAAGCAACCATAAAACTTAATTGTTCATAAGCTAGTTATTGCTTCCCTTCTAGGTTTTTAGCTTGGAATAATCTAAGTTTTAAGCTAAAAACCCTATCTAGGGAAGCAACCATAAAACTTAATTTATTCATAAGCTGGTTATTGCTTTCCTAGAGTATGCGTAAGTATTAAAATTTTACTAACCAATAATAGGAGGTACAATTAATGAATGAGTCGGAAAATAATCAAAAGAAAGCAACTTCAGAAAACACCTCAGTCTCTGAAGCTGCGAAAGAAGAATCCCCTTTGTTATTAGAAAATTCCAGTAAAACAGTAGAAGATCATGTAACAAAGCCAATTATTAATGAAGAACAAATTCAAAAAGACATTAAAGAAGTAATGGATGAAAACAATTGGGTTTACGAAGCTGCTATAGAAACCGTGCCTAGCATAACAACCCAACAATCTAAAAAAGCTGATATTAAGGATAAAAAGAAAGCAAAAATAGAAAAAAAGCAAAAGAAACCAAAGAAAAAAATCAATACTCTGCTAAAACTTACATTTATTCTATTATTCTTTGGATTTATAGGTATAGCTTATGCTGACTTAACAGGCATAATAAGCCTTCCTTTCAGCATACCCTTCTTACACAAGCTAAACCTAGGAAAAGAGGTACCTACTGCTGCACCAGAAGCAGATCCTACTCCAGAAGCTGAATCTGATGAGGATGCAGACTCGGAGCTTGCTCAAATTGCAGAAGCTGATGAAAATTCTGATAATAATGGGCCTTCATCTAATGATAATCAGGAAGAAAACACTATAGCAGAAGCTGCATCTGAGGATATTTTTATTAATTCCTCCTCCAATGATCAAGTTAGTACCCCTAAAACTGATGAAGATGTATTTGCCCAGCTTCAAGGTCAAGTTAACGATGATGCTATTTTCAATTCATTAAAGACTGGGGAGCCTATTAAAACCGCAAATGACAAGCCAGTATTTGAAACCAAGGATATTTCAACCCCATTAAAAGTAGGTGGAACCTGGGCATTTATGGCTACATGGGAAAATGATTGTCCTGATATCAAAATCAGTCTGGTTAATCCATCTGGTGTAGAAATAACTAAAGATAATATCTCTAAATATGGTCATTACTATGAGGAGAATAAAAGAATTCAATATATTATACCTAATGCTAAGCCTGGAAACTGGAATTTTAGAGTTGTTAAGCCACAGGATATCAAAGCCGGCAAAGTTGAAGTTAGAGCAGAAAATATTGGCGACATATTGAAGATAAATATGCTTAAGGGCTTATATACTAATGGCAAGGTTTATTTTGTATGGGAAATCAAAGGAACAAAAGATACCATGGTTAATATAAGAATTCTTGGCAAAAATACAGACCCAGCATATGAAAAAGAGCAGCCCTTTATAGCACTTGCAAAGGAATCCACCTTGTCTGATAAGGATCTCTTTATTCCATCAAATTTAGAGCCGGGAACATACAAATTTACTCTGCAAGTACAAGAAAGTCACGGCGTAAGAGCCTCTCAGGATATTGAAGTTAAAATAGACTAAATCTTTGCAGCATACTTTGCTATTGCAGCAATCATCCCAGTATACAGGATTCCTATTAATTAGGAATTCTGTTTTTTGTAATACACGAAACTATAACTCTTTTCTATAGAAGCATACCCAACATATTAGTATTGACTAAGAGCACTGGACATACACCTATGAAGCAAGCTGCGTTTATTCACCAGAATACTATTACATACTCAGGGATATACAGATAGGTATGATTTATACTCATACCATAAGGAGGGATGTAAAAAAGTGAAATGGCTGGGGATATTAACTCAAATAATAATAGATTTTATTTTCTACCTAATGATACTGACTATTATTATCTTTATAATAACCTTTCATAGTCCTATTTTATATTTTAAAGATTTATGGGTGACAACAGCAATGAATACTATAGAACACCAGTACCTTGCAAAACTGTTTTTTACTCAACAGGAAATAGATGAAATAATGACCAGAAATAAAGTATTAAAGCCAACTGAAAGTATAAGACTCAATGATATTTCAATCTCAGCAAAAACAACAGATTCTAAATACTGCGATGCCAGCAATGCTTTAATAGATATCAATAGAGTAAGTGGAGTTATTTCTGATGAGTTCGAGTCTGATGAGATTTCCTTAAGCATCAATGGCGAAAATCCTGACTCCAATACCAAGGAAACTCTCCCTATACAAGAATTTGATATATCTACACCAACATATAAGGGTAAAATTCTTTTAATATACGACCCCTCAAGGGTATATGTTGGTATTAGTGATAAAATGGATATAGCTGGCGAAAGGCTGGTTGATATGGCTAAAAGGTATGATGCCGAAGCAGGCATTAACGGAGGCGGCTTCTACGATCCTCAGGGAAATGGCTCTGGCGGAATACCAGATGGAATAGTAATCTCAAAAGGCAAGCTGATAAAAGGCAGCCCTGATCATATATATCACATAGTAGGTTTAACAGAGGATCATAAGCTGATTATGGGTAATTATAAGCTTGAAGATATCGTTAGTATGAAGGTACGAGATGCAGTGTTCTTTACACCCATTCTGATTTTAAATGGTGAGACAGTACCAATGCAGGGAAATGGAGGCTGGGGAATTGACCCCAGAACAGCCATAGGACAGCGTAAGGACGGTACTATAATATTCCTAGTAATAGATGGCAGACAGCCAGGTTATTCTATCGGTGCAAGTATAAAGGATGTCAGAGATATAATGGTGGAATATGGTGCATATAACGCCTTTAATCTTGATGGAGGTACCTCTACATCTATGTATAAAGACGGTAAACTGATAAATAGAACCTACAGCAAGTATGGAGGAAGAAAGATTCCTACAGCCTTTTTAGTTAGAAAAAAATAATTATATAACTATACTACTCATCTGAATCACTCGATTATATCGGGTGTTTTTTATTTAATAGTAATAATTGACCTAATAAAAGAATATATATTACATGAAATTTCATTATTAATTATGCAGACTATTATTATAATTAACTAACTATTAATAGCCTGCTGTAAGTATTGCGCTGCTATGGATATACAGCATTTGCTCATTAATAAAAAAGACAGCCGATACAAAGAATTTGGAAAAGAAGGGACAAAAGTTATTAACATTTAAAAATTATTGGACGAGTTTGGATTTATCCACTTTTTATCCACAGATTTTCCACACAGTTATACACAAGAAAATACTTTAATTAGGTTAGAAATAAAAAAAACAGGCAGGATATGCCTATAAGTAAAAAATATAAAAAAATAAAAGCAAGACAAAAAGCCTAACTCAATCTTAATTGGATTCGACTTCGAGTTAAGCTGCCAATAAATTTTTCGGGAGAAGCGATTTCTACATGGTGATACAATTTTGTTATTACTCCTTCAACAACTTCCTTTCGTATTATCCAGCTTACGTTTCGGCAGGAGGAAAGTATGGCAACCCATATTTCCATGCTAAACTTCTTCTGGATATAGTCTTGGCAGGAGAGTAATCTAATACTTAGATAATCATATAAATCCTTATATTTTTGTTTCAGATCATTAAAACGCTCTTCTAAAGATTTTTTATTTTTATATAAAAGATCCCTTAGCTTAGGAGCAGGAGAAAACCAGAACCTATATTGAAATAGCTTTTTTTGCTTTTTATACATTGTGCTGTTAAACTGATGCTTAATCAATTGTTTTTGCCTTTCAGTATCAGAATTATCTATAAACAGCTCCTTATTAGACAAAACACCTGCTATAATTTTTCTGATATAATACTTATCATTGCTGTTTAAGCCTTTTTTCCAAAAATTCATATTAACTTTGTCTTTATCATTTTCTAAGCTGATTTCGATATCCCTATAACTTCTATAGCCTTTAGAACTCATAATAGATAAAACCTTGCATAAAATCTTTTTTTCAGAAACTGATAAATTATAGAAGAGCTCTGTAAAAAAGATTTTACGCAGATGAATAAAGCCTGATAGTCCGTTGTCAGACTTAAACATATACTTCATAAGATGTAATTCCCAAGCATAAGCTTCCCGATTATATTTAAGGATACCAATAGACATAAGCTCCTTACAGCATTCGTGAATAGTATTTCTGCTTTTCATATAAGGAGCTTCCTTCATTATTGCCTTACAAACACTATATATAGATTTGGAGGCAGTGTGTATAAAAAACTGATTGTTGGAATCCTGTGTACTCATATTACACAAAACAAAATAAACATCTAATAGCTTATGATGAGTTGTATTGATAAGTATATCATTAACATGATGCATACATGCTTTTGTGGCCATATAAAATCATCCTTTGTATAAAATTATTCTGTGTGGGGATATTGAGGTTTAATAGGTTTTATGATATACTTAAAGGCAATAGCAAAGCTGACCTCCGTAATCACCATATTTTTACGGATGTCAAGTATAACCTAAATAATCTGTGTTTCGCAGACAGCAGATTTTAAAATGGTTGAATTTCAAAGCTAACTTGTATTAAGAAAGGTGTAATAGTTTTCGCAGAACTGTTACATCTTTTTCTTTTATCACTATTATATCCATAAGTCGTCTTAAAGTAAATGTATATAACAAATAGTACGCTGTTTGTAGAAGGCAATTTCAAAATCGTTATAGCAATTTCAGAATCGTTATAGCAATTTTAAGCTCACTATAGCAATAGGCATAAATATGGTTTTCAAAATAAAAAACAATTTTAGAATCGTTATGGCAATTTTAAAATCGTTATAGCAATTTCAGAATCGTTATAGCAATTTTAAGCTCACTATAGCAATATAAAAAAAAATTCCTTGAAAATAAATAGTTTTATTACTCAAATTTAATGATATATAACTTATTACTAAAAATAGGCATACGATTTTAGAATCGTTATGGCAATTTTAAAGTCATTGTAGCAATTTTAGAATCGTTATAGCGATTTTGGAATTGTTGTAGCAATTTCAGAATCGTTATAGCAATTTTAAGCTCGCTATAGGAATCAGGTTTGAAAACGCAATTTTAGAATCGTTATGGCAATTTTAAAATTGTATAAAAAAAATAAGAGAATACATCCATTAAGGACGCATCCTCTTACCTTTTGAAGGTAATAAATATTCTATCATTAACCTCGATATAGCTATCTATAATATCATTTTTTTGTTTAATTTCATCTAGTGCATTTTTTATTTTATTTTTTCGGATATAGGGTTTTCCATCCAAAAAGGTTCTTTGAGATAAAATATTGTAGGTATATTCTTTAACATATTTATTACTTAATTCCTGAATATTCGGATGCTTGGATTTTATCAGAGTTAGTCTTTCAGAACGATCGATTACTAATAGCTTATAGAGAATAGGAGTTAATTCGTATTTGAAATTTGTTATATCTGCTGAAGTCAGTTCGATATAGCTGCCACCTAATATCTGCTGGCGCAGTACCCTGTCTATTTCTATAGTGTATTCCTTTTCCTTATTTGAGTTTCTCAAGGGTTCAGCTATGTTGTTTATAATGTGGAAAGAGTATTGTGTATTTTTAATTGTAACAGTATAACTATTCAAATGCAAAAACCAAAGAGCCTGATGCATACGCTGATAAGACGAAGTATTTGGTACTTGTCCCCATAAATCAGATATTTGTCTTAGATTAAAGGTAATTAGTCCAGAGGTTTCCAACTGCTCCCGGCATATCTGAAAGATAGATACCAGCATAGCCAACTCATATTTACCATGCTCAATCATATCTCTATCTGCTCTAAAATCGGTTTTTAGTGCTTCGTTTTTTTGTTCCAAAGGTACGGAAATGATTGTATTTATATCTCTTATTGAATCTGTATATTCCAGATCTATTATGTTAGTTCCTTCAATTATATCTGAGTTTAGAATTTTAATCGGTGAGGCCCTGAATATAGCATCAGGCTGCAATAAAATATAAGGAATCAAGCCGCCATTTTTTGCTGAGTACTGCTTATATACAGTAGTTTTATATATATCAAAGTGCTCCGCCAGCTTTTCATCTGCTTTTAAAAGCTGTAAAAATACATAAGCAGGCTCGGTTTCCAAAATAACTTTTATTTGATTCGGTTGCAGGTCATCTAAATAGTGAAAATCAGATAAAAGTAAATTATCGTCTTTTACCCAATTTGCTACCATATCCATAACCTCTTTATAATAGCGTTTGATGTCCTTTATACCGTTTTTCTTGCAATCATTTAATATATACTTATCATCTTTGCTTTCTTTAAAATATTTTTCAATCATGGAAATCCATGTAGACTTATATTTTTTTATTTTATCAAAAAGTTCCTTTTCCCTTTTCTCCAAATACCTTTGATTTTGAGATAAAGCTGCATCTGAATCCTGATTCCAACTAAAACTTTTAAGTATCTCAGGAATAATATTTTTTTCTATATATAATACAAGATTAAAAATTTCAGTTCTTTTTTTGTTCTCGTTGTATTCGATAGATAAGTTATTAAACCATTCGTTTTTGAATCTTTCATATGCTTCACCTATATTTTCCTGAGGACACTTTTCCCACATCAAGTCAAGTAAAGAATAGTAAGGAGTATTATAAATAGACTTATACAATTGTAACAAAAAATTTTCTAAAAATATCATATACTCAACCTTTCTTATAGATAGCCAACTCTAAAACTCAAAATACTTTTCGTTAAGAGCTGCTAATCTCTTTGTGAGAAACAACTATATAAATCTAATTTTGAAGTTATTTCTCTATAATAATTCTTACTATATTTTGTATCAATTATCAACTTTTAGTCTATCATAAATACTCTCATAATATCAATTGCAATTTTGATTTTAATAGAACCGAATGTGTTTGATAAAAGATTGAAAGCTTTTTTTATTAATCACGTAATCTTGAATATTTTTGCTAGTCTATTGTAGAATATACAAATTTATAAAATATAGAGGGGGATACTATGAAAGCCTTAAAACTAGCAATATTAATTATTTTAATTTTAAGTTTATCTATTTTCTTGACTGGTTGTGGGAAGGAGCCTCCAAATTACAAAATGGGAATGGATTTTTCGGAGCCATTTACAGCTTATCAGCCTAAAATTAATACGGAAGGTGGAGGATATACTCCTGAATTACTTGCTAAAGAGCTGGCAAATGCATATTTCAAGAAAACAACTACTCCTGCATCTATAGAAAGCCAGCAGCTTCGCAATTATAAGATTAGGAAGGTAACTGTCCAAGACGCATATGATAATTGTTTTACATTTTCTGTGAAATTTGATGTGCTGCCCAAATCAGAAGCTTATATAGCCGAGAACGGCGAAGTATTAAAAAATGGCTGGATAAAAAACAGATATTATTTAATGTATGTTGAGAAGGTTGGGAAGGCGTGGCAGCTAACTAAAATAGAAATTAATAGATATTAGAATAAAAAAAATTCTCCCGTATGGATTAAACTTCATATGGGAGAATTTTTCTATGTATTATAGAAAGCAATAAATAATAAAAATTACTCATCCAATCCAAGACTTGTATAGATTTTTCTATTTATTTGCTTCATGGTTTCCTTATCAAGCTTGGATACCTTTGTTGTCAGACGTGCCTTATCAATGGTTTTTAATTGTTCCAGCATAATAATTGAATCATGAGGAAGATATGAAATATCCTTGGATATTTCATGGTGAACTGGAAAGTCCTTTTTTTTATTTCGTTTAGTAATAAGTGCAACTATTGTTGTGGAGCTAAAGTGGTTTCCAATATTGTTTTGTATAATAAGAACAGGTCTTTCCCCATCCTGCTCTGAGCCAATACCCTCTCCCAAATCTGCGAAATAGATTTCGCCTCTTGCTATTCTGCTATTATTAATCTTCATTGACAACTATTTTTCAGTTTGTTTCAAACTATTTCTGCTATCTGCTAAAATGGCATCGTTGCCTGGGATGCTTTCTGTATTGGACTCATCAGTTAAATTCAATTTCATCTGGTTTTGTTTTCTAGCTGTGGTTTCCTTTTGGAACTCCTTTTTTTTGCTCATTTCAAATTCTCTAAGCTGTGCTACATCCTCTTCAGACATATCGAATTCTTCAAATTCTTCATAGGTAAAATAAAGAATACCAGAGCTTAATAGAATAGAAGCAATTGAAGTCAAGGCGCAAAGCTGCTTCATAAACATAAATAAGCTAATGGGAATTAATCCTATTGCAACGAAATTGAATTTAGTATAAAGTTTAACTGAGCTAAGATATTTTTTTTTGAACTGTTCCGGGAAAATTTCCAAGTGCTTTCTGCGGTTCTTAAGAGTTATAAGTGACATAACCGAGCACCCTATGGACATTAATACCAAAACAGCGTTTATAAATATGTACATCATCAGTCCTCCTTTGTTAATATTTTTTATTGATTATAGTACTGAAGGAGTATATTAATAATTAAAAATGTGTCGTATACTGATTAACAGTGATTTATAAAGCTTATAAGGAAAGATATAAAAAGTAAACTGCAAGCTTTTGAATATATATAGATTTCATTTACAAGGGGTGACATGCTTTGAGCAAAAAAGAAGTGGATATATTTGATTATTCAGAGGATGATATTCAGGTTCTTGAGGGACTAGAGCCAGTGAGAAAAAGACCAGGGATGTATATAGGAAATACAGGAATAAGAGGGCTGCATCACTGCGCCTGGGAAATACTAAACAACTCCATTGACGAATGGCTGGCAGGAGTATGCCAGAATATTATCGTAACCTTACATAAGGATTGGTCCTTTAGTGTGGAGGATGACGGAAGGGGAATGCCCTATAAAAAACAAACTAAAAAAAATATAAGTGCTGAAAGGCTGATTTTTACAGTACTGCATGCTGGAAGTAAGTTTGATAACAAGGCTTACAAGGTTGCAGGAGGGCTCCATGGTGTAGGGGCTTCAGTTGTAAATGCTTTATCCAAATATTTAAAGGTAGAGATATTTAGAGACGGCTTGTATTTTGCAGATGAATATAAGGATGGAGGCAATCCCGTTACCAAGCTGGTAAATGGTGAGCTGGTACCTATAAAGAAAACAAGCAAGAGAGGAACACGAGTAACCTTTGTACCAGATGACTCAATATTTGAAACAACCAAATTCAGATCCGACATAATCAAAAAGAAGCTTCAGGAATTTGCTTATCTATGTAAAGGACTAACAATTAAATATATTGATGAAATTGAAAATGAGAATATCGTATTTTATGAAGAAGAAGGTATTGTCGGCTTTATAAAGGAGCTAAATAAGCTTAAGAGCCCTATACATGATGATGTAATATACCTATCTGGCAGTAATGGGGATATAGAGGTAGAAATAGCTTTTCAATACACAAGGGATTTTAATGAAACTATTTTATCCTTCTGTAATAATATAAGCACAACAGAAGGCGGAAACCATGTCAGCGGCTTCAAAAACGCATTGACCAGAGTAATAAATCAATATGCCAGAGAGCTAAGCATTCTAAAGGAAAAAGACAAAAACTTTGAAGGAAATGATATAAGAAGTGGACTTACAGCCATAATCCTTGTAAAGCATCCAGAGCCCCAGTTTGAGGGGCAGACTAAAACAAAGCTGGGCAATCCCGATTTAAGATCAGTTGTTGACGAGGTGTTCAATATACAAGGACAAGTATACTTTGATAAAAATCTGGAAGTATTAAAAATCATAATAGATAATGCACTAAAAGCATACAGGTTAAAGCAGATAGAAGAAAAAGCACGAACAGATTTTTTTAATAAAAGCAATAGACTAACGTTAAACAGCAAGCTGGCGGACTGTCAGGAAAAAAACCCCCAATTGACTGAAATATATCTTGTGGAGGGCGATTCTGCCGGCGGCTCTGCTAAGCAGGGAAGAAACAGAAAATATCAGGCGGTGCTGCCACTCAAAGGCAAGGTGCTTAATGTAGAAAAGGCAAGGCTTGATAAGATTTTATCAAGTGAACAAATAAGGTTTATGATAACAGCCTTTGGATGCGGTTTTGGTGAGGGCTACGGAGACGATTTTGACATATCAAAAATGAGATACGGAAAAATCATTATATTAACAGATGCAGACGTGGATGGCTCACATATTAGAACATTAATATTGACCTTTTTCTATAGGTATATGCCAGAGCTGATACATGGAGGCTATGTATTTATAGGTATGCCCCCACTATACAAGCTGACCAAGAAGGATAACAGGTCCTTTACAGATAAGGAAGCTCAAGAGCTGGAAAAGCTGTTGGGAAGAAAAGCACTCCAAAAGGACGGCAGCAAGGAAAAAAACCGCAGCTTTATATATCTATATAACGATAGAGAGCTTGAGCTGTATAACAAAAAAATCAGCAAAGACTATGGACTTCAAAGGTACAAGGGGCTGGGAGAGATGAACCCTGAACAGCTTTGGGAAACAACCTTAAACCCCGAAGTCAGATATCTAAAGGAGGTCTTTATTGAAGATGCTGCACAGGCCGATGAAATAACAACTATTCTAATGGGTGATAATGTTCCTCCCAGAAAGGAATTTATTTATAACGAAGCACAAAACGCAAATCTTGATTTTTAACAATGAACGCGGAAGATGATAAAGCATCTTCTGATTTTTTTATATAGTTTCAGTTATCTTAGAAAGGAGATTCAAAATGTCTGGAAAAAAATCTAAGGATCAAAAAAAACTGCAAGAAAAAGCTGCATTTAGCATTGAAGGCAGCACTGCAATAGAAAATAGAATTATCAGAGCTGATTATGAATCAGAAATGAAGCAGGATTTTATAGATTACGCTATGAGTGTTATTATACAAAGAGCCTTGCCAGATATAAGAGATGGGCTTAAGCCAGTACATAGAAGAATAATGTATGCTATGAACGAGCTGGGCTTTACGCCGGATAAGCCTCATAAGAAATCCGCAACAACAGTGGGAGAGGTACTTGGAAAATATCATCCCCATGGAGATGCCTCGGTTTATGATGCTATGGTAAGAATGGCACAGGATTTTAGCTTGAGACATATATTAGTGGATGGACACGGAAACTTTGGCAGCATAGACGGAGATTCCTCAGCACATATGCGCTATACAGAGGCAAGGCTCTCACCTATTGCATTAGAGCTTTTGTCTGATTTAGAAAAAGGAGTAGTAGCATTTACTCCCAATTATGATGAAAGCTTAAAGGAACCAGAGGTTTTGCCTGCAAGGTTTCCTAATTTGCTGGTAAATGGCTCTTCTGGAATAGCTGTGGGCATGGCTACCGAAATACCTCAGCATAATCTGCTGGAGGTAGTAAATGCCTGTGTTAAGTATATAGATAATCCCGATATAAGCATCGAAGAACTGCTTAAGGAAATAAAAGGACCTGACTTTCCCTCCGGCGGCATTATTATAAATAAAAGAGAATTGTTGAAAATGTATACTGAGGGCAAGGGCAAGCTTAAGATAAGGGCAAAGCTTCATACCGAAGATATGGGGTACGGAGTAACAGCTATTGTTGTAACAGAGATACCACATACTCAGGCTGGCAGAAAGTCCGCTGTTATTGAAAAAATAGCAGAGCTTATAAAAGACAGGAAGCTGGAGGAAATCTCTGATATAAGGGATGAGTCCAACAGAGAAGGCATGAGAATAGTTCTTACTGCTAAAAGAAATGAAGATATCCCAAGACTTATAAGCAAGCTTTATAAAAAAACACCCTTGCAGGACGAAATGCACTGTATATTCCTTGCCCTAGTAAACAAAGCTCCAAGGGTTTTGAATATTAAGCAGATCATCAGTTACTTTATTGACTTTCAAAAGGAGCTTACCTTTAAAAAATATAAATACATACTGGAAAAATCCCAAAACAGAAAGGAAGTATTAGATGGTCTAATAAAGGCCTATGATCTTATAGATGCTATTATTGCTGTAATCAGAGGAAGCAAAAACATAGCCACAGCCAAGGAATGCTTAATAACTGGTGATACAAGCAATATAACCTTTAAAATCAAATCTTTTGAAAAAATCGCCAAAAAATTTACTTTTACAGAAAGGCAAGCTGAGGCTATCCTTGGTATGAGGCTATCAAGTCTGATTGGACTGGAGCTTGAAAAACTGAATAAGGAGCTAGGTCAAATAGAAAAGGAAATAGACCTTTGCATTTCTATAATAAACAGCGATAAGGGATTAAAAAGTGCTGTAAAGAAATATCTTAAGGAAATTGCAGCAAAGTATGGAAATGAAAGAAGAACGGTAGTTGAGGATGTAATAGAAGAAGAATACAAGGAGGAATTTAAAGAGGAGGAGCTGTACATACTGATTGACAGGTTTCAATATATTAAAGCTATTGATGCTGCCAATTACAGCCGATGCAGTGAAGAGTCTCTGGCAGAGTTCAGAGCTATTCTAAAAGCCAAGAATACAGATAAAATATGCTTCTTTACCAAGGAAGGAAATTTACATTCTATAAAAACACTTCTACTGCCAAAAGTAAAAATAAAGGAAAAGGGAGTGCCCTTATCTACACTATGCAAGATAGAGGAAGAAGAAGTATTAAAGTCAATGATACTGCCATCAGAAGTCAAGCACTTAATATTTATTACAAGAAGTGGATATTCTAAAATGATTTCGGTTTCAGAGCTTGCAACAAATAGGGTAACAATAGCATCTACAAATCTCGAAAAGGATGATATTATATCCTGTATTTTAGATTATGATTGTGAGTTTGATAAGAACAAATATCTGATTATTATAACTGAGAACTCCTATGTTGCCAAGATACCCATAAATCAAGTGCCTGAGCTGAAGAAAACAAGCAAGGGTGCAAACATAATCAAGCTTAATGAAAAGGACAAAATAGCTAAGGCATTTATTTTGGGGGAGGAAACCAAGCTAATACTAAGCAATGGAAAAATTGATAAGGAAATTAACCTGAAAACCCTAAGACCTGTGGACAAAAACAGCACAGGCAGGCAGGTTATTCCTAAATGTAAAGGTGTAATAATTAAATAGCCGTAAAATGGCTTTCTTGAAAATTCCATAAATAATTAGATTCTTAAAATAGACTATAATAAATAAGTTGTAGTCTATTTTTTTTTATAGTCAGCGTATAAATAAGTTAGTTCTATGGTTGCTTCCATAGATAGGGTTTTTAGTTAAAACTAAGATTATTCCAAGCTAAAAGCCTAGATAGGGTGATGAAGATTTTACATAGCTGCAAAGGCGATATAATCTATATAAAGATTGTTTTTTGTTGACTATGGGCAATGTGGGGCATATAATTAATATAATGAAAACAAGTATTTTCCATGCAAGGGAGGAAGCCTATTGGAATACAAGCTTCAATCGAAACATAAAATAACAGACTTGCTGAAAGTATTAAGGGAATATGCTGAGGTTAAAGAATGTGGAGATGGAATATATCTTGTAGTTGTGGAGAAGGAACAGCAAAATAATTTATTTTTAGATACCATGTCACTGTTTCTATGCTACTCAAAATTTTCCAGAAGTGTAGAAAGCTATTTAAGCAGACACTGTAAGGACTTAAAAAAAACTAAGATAGTTATGTCTGATATATTATATGGATTTGAAGACAATCTGTATTATTATCTATTAACAAGAATAAGGCTTGTTGAATATTTTAAAAATAATACAACTTTGAATATTGAAGCTTTCCTGTTATTTAATATGAATGAAGTAAAAAAAGAAGCAGAAGTTATAGTACAAGAGGATTTAGACTTTTCCAGTATTAATGGAGTTAAAGAGAGTTATAAAGGTGAAGACTTGCGTTCAGTGGAAACAAAAGAGCTTCTTGCAGATTTGGTCTACTCAAAAAATAATGGAAAGCCCTTTAAGAGCATAGATGTATTTTATGTAAATGGAAAAATGAGATTTGTAGATGATAACAAGAACCTAATAGATCAGCAGTATGTATTCAACAATATAGGAATTATATTAACCTTTAATGAGGACGATACAAAACAAGCTTTCTATATGGGAGATATCTCATTTCTAATAATAATAATAGAAATATATGATGTTGAGTTATTGAGAGTTCATACAAGCAACATGCCTTTAAATATAGTAAAACACTTAAAATCGAGCCTGAATAATTGCATCAAAGCTGGATTGCCAATAAAGCTGAAGTTTTGCTACGGCTGCCCGGAATGCATACATTAAAAAATAATAGAGCTGCTAACCAATTTAATACGAAAATAAAGCTGCGTCTGTCCTAGGTTACTTCCCTAGACTTGCTTTATTTTCGTTGATTGCTGATGAAAAGCCGGGTAGACCGTCTTTTCATTCAGGTTATATAGCAAGCAAGAATAGGAGGTTTTATATTGAATAAGAGAATAGTTTTTACATTGATTTTTATAATGCTTATTTCCATTGTTCTATATGGGTGCTCACCAAGCAGTGAGGAAGTATATGCGCCCTCAGATACAAGCTATAAATCTGGAGTATCTGACTATATCCTAACTTCTGCTTTAGGCTCTATGAAGCTGTATGATGTTGAAGGTAAAGAGCTTAGTGCTATTGAACTGAAAAAAGAAAACAAAAAGGATAATTTTATTTATACCAAGGATGTATTGGGTAATACATTTTATGCCATAAACAAACGAGGCAATAACTTATACAAGGTTGAAGCAAATGAGAGAGCTTTACAGATGCAAAATGTGAAGCAGATAAATGAAAAAGAAGAAATAACCTATTTTGAAGTTGAAGGTGACAAGCTTTACTATTCATATAAATCTAATAAAAATGCTTTTGGAGCTGAAAAATATACCGTAGTAAAGGAAAAAAAGCAGCAGATGAATGGAGAGTTAGGCGTACAGGAAAAGGTCATACCCCTTGATAATCAAAGGCAGCACTCTACATATATACGATATGTAAATTTGTCAAAAAATGAGACAAGGCTTTATGAAATACCTGCTGAGCTGGATAAATGGACTGTCAGAAAGGATAAAGTTTATTTTTTCTACTCTGTATATTGCGGGGAATATGACATTAAGAAAAGGGAAATAGGCATTTATGAAATGGGCGGAAGCGCAGTTGATATATTTTTCTACAGCGGTATTAATGAGAAGCTTTTTGTGCTTAGTGATTTTGGAAGTGGTATGCATAAGTCTATGCTGGTGCAGCTAAGTACAAAAGACAGTTTGTTTGTAGAAAATATCTATGTACTTGACAAGCCAAATCCACTTGCATTAGGAGTGGATAAAACAAAGTCTTTATTTATTGTATATAGAAGACTTAATGAAGGTGAAAACTTTCATTCCAATGTTGTTACACTGGACTACAAAACCAAGAAGATTGTTTCGGATATGCCTTTATCTTATGTGCCAACTAAAATAAGAGTGCATAACGATAGGATATATCTTTTTAACCCACATGAAAGCACGTTTTATATTGCATCCTACGGCAGTAAGCAAGGGGCATCAGTAGACAAAGGCGAAGCCAGTGATATTCTACTGGTAAATTTGTATCCAGAGCCAAAGGAGGAGCTTGAAGTTAAAAAGTCCGTAGAGGATCTTTATCCAAAGACAGAAAAGCCCCAAGCAACAAATGAGGAAAAGCCTTCTATCAAAGGCTACTATGATGAGAATGGAAAATTCATAGAACCCAAAGCTCAAAATTAGGGAGAACAAAAATGCAGCCATATAAAAAAATATTAATGATGGGTAGTACTCCTCATCTGGTGTTGAAATCAAGTGGGGAGGGCTTTAAGGATGACTTGCTAAATTATTTTTTATATATTTATGAGCTTTCACTGACTGTTGATACATTCAGAGAGGTAAGAAACATAAAGAAATTTCTTTGCAATGAGGTTGAAGGCGTTATAAGAAAATATAATCTTAATATAAAGTGTTTATGCAGATACTGGTGGTTGTTAGGTTTTGTGATGCTAAAGAAAATTTCGGCAGCAAATACAGCATATTATGCCGAAGGCGTAATCAATAATATAATTGCCGAAATAAACCAATTGAGTATCCAAGAGCTGCAAGACTATGCCAATGATATTAATCTTGCACTTTTGAATGGAACAAACGAATGTCTCAGTATCAGACCGCTAGAAGCTGAGAAGCTTGGAGCAGTCATTACAGACACAGAGGAAATGTTAAGAATACTGCTTGATAATAAGGTGAGCCTTATCAAGTTATTCAAGAAGCACTTGCATCAGAAGGATATCAGACAGGAAGCATATAAGGCTGCACTGCCCTGTGACAGAAGGATAACTATGAAATATACTACCTTCTGGGATAGTTTTTTTGAAATATTTGTAGGATATTTTACATCATTAAATTATGACTGGAAAAATGATTTTTTAATTGATAATGAACTTTACAATCATTTTAGGAAAATAATAATGAACTTTTTAGTAACCTTCACCACTATTCCTACTGTAAGTCAGCTTCAAAGGATATCATTAGGACTGGCTGAACTTTTAAGCAGAGAGGTGATTGAATTTTATAGTAAAGCTCAAAATCAGCACCTAATACAATAACAAAGCAATTACAAATTATAATGTAAAAGGAGGAACAAGTATAATGAAATTATCTAAAGGAAAAAAAGTAAATCTTATAGTGATGCTAATATTAATTGCCGTAATGTCCTTTTCAGCGGTAGTCTCAGCATCAAGCAAGGATACTACAAAAACCACTGCTTTACCAGAACAGGAATCAAAGGCAACTATAAATGTAAACGGTAAAGGTATTATTACTACAGCCCCAGATATAGTATATATTAGCTTTGGTGTGGAAACAAGAAAGACTGATTCAGCTGCTGCTCAGCAGGAAAATAAGGAAATAATGACAGAAATGATGGCAGTCCTTCGTGGACTTGGTATATCAGAAACAGATATAAAAACAATAAATTATACCGTATATCCTAACTATGTATGGAACGATATAACAAGAAAAAACACTATTGACGGTTATACAGTATCTAATATTATAGATGTAAAAATAACTAATATAGACAACATCGGTAAGGTATTAGATGCGGTATCAAAGAAAAATGCCAATATTACGCGCAGCTTGAGGTATGACTGCTCAAAGAGACAGGAGCTTTATGAGGAGGCACTGTCACAAGCAGTAACAAATGCCAAAAGAAAAGCAGAGGTTATGAGTAAAGCTTTTGGTGGAAAAGCATTATATCTAATTACAATAAATGAGGTTGGGGATTATAGCTATAACAATTACACCCCCAATTATTCTACAGGAGTATATAGGGCAGAGACTACAAAGGATTCTGCTGTCCCAGTAAGTGTAGGGGTTATAGAAATTCAGGCTAATGTAAACATAACCTTTGGCTACTAGAAAGCTATAAGACATAAGAAATATAGACAATAGGCGAGATAATTGATATATTGCATATATACAATTATCTCGCCTATTTGTTTATTACAAATGATAGTATGCCGCAATAGTACACCACTGTAGAGATATGGGAGGGGATTAGGACTTGGATAAGAGGGCTATCAAAAGGAAGCAGGAGCAAAGACTTCAAGAGCTTAAGCAGGAATATGAAAATAAAAAGGTTTTATTAGAAAAGGATTTCCAGGAAAAAGAGCTTACACTATTCAATGCTTTAGAGCTATTGGTTAAAAATAAAATGGACGAAGTTTCTTTAAGCCTGAAAGAAAAAGAGGAGATGCTTAATGAATATTATGGGCATCAGGAAGAAGAGCTGCTAAGAAAGACTATTAAAAGGGAAGCCATAGTATCGGAGAAAGAAGCTAACCTTGAGCTGGAGAAGCAGCAATTTGAGGCACACATGATAGCTGAGTGGGATTTGATTAATAAAAGCAAGGCTGATAATAAGGCAAAGGAGCTTGAACTGTTTAACAAGGAGTCCGAAATTAGTGAAAAGCTATTATTGCTGTTAGAAAGGGAAGAAAGGGTAGAAAATAGACTTAGAGAAATTGAACAAAAACTATTTCATACTAATTTACAAAGGAAAAAGATAGATAAGGCGGAGGTACCTTTTGTAGAGGAAATGCCGGTGATTCCTTTTATTAGTGTTAAGGGTAAATCGGAAATGCCACTGAAAGAATTTGAGGAGGATGCTTCTAGCTTATATAGTGCTGATACAGCCGACACTAACAGTAATGAAGCTATTGCAGATAATATTGATAAAGAAGAGGAAGCTTCCTGTAAAGAGGAAATGGAAGTGAATACATCATTAAGTATGCAGATGTATCAGCAGGAAAAGAGTGAATACGGCTTTTACAGTAAGCTTAACGCTTTTTTGAGCAAATTAATAAAAGGAAAGAGTATAGAGGAAAATCTGATCAAAAACAAGCTTATAAAAGATCGGAATAATTATAAAAAAGTTATTCTTTCATTATCAGCTATTACTTTAATAATGTGTTTATTTACTTATAAAGTATTTCAATATTGGTTAAGTCCACAGCAGTTTATAGTAACTGCATTAAGTAATGAAGCTGATATAAGGTCTGCTAAGGAAAGAATAATAGTTTATCCCTTGTTTGATAAAGAATATCCTAAAGATAAAAACTTAGATGCTACACTAACCCTTGATTCAGAAATTAATACTGCAAAAGGCGAGGTATATAATAAATATATTCTTTCTTCTTCAGTACAGGAATTAGCATGGGAGAGATATTATAAGGACGAAAATATGATATTAAAAACTCCCTATGTATCTACATATATTTCAGTAGAAGATTACAATTCTATGGGATTTACATTCAATAAAAGTGAAAATAAACATATAAATGCCAATTTTTTTACAGAGTTTATAAAGTACCTGCCTCGTAAGTTTATTTCTAAAGCACAATTGAGAAGCCATGAGGGAAATAAATATTATTTTGAGTTAAATATAAATGACGAGATTTCAAATCAGGCACTGTCAAAGCTGTGGCTAAATAATCTTAACAGCAGTAATTTCCAAAGCTTTCTTAAGGAAGAAGAAGCTATCAGGAATAAGCTGAAGGTTCCCAATAAGATAAATATCGGCCTCCTATCAGACTTGTCTATGGAAGCAGTTAAAAAAATAAAGGTTAATAATTCAACCATTTATATAAATATTAATAATAAAAAATTTATCGAAAGCATTGAAGCTAAATTTAATATTACTTATACAAGTACAAATGCGAAACAAAGCTATGATTTTGATTTATGTATTTCTATGAACAGAAGTGAAATAAACGAGGATTTCAAGATTGAGCGTACTACATTTTCTAATAACAATATAGATTTTTCTGGCGTTAATCCTAGACCGAAGACACCCAAAGCAGCTTCAGCAGACATCTTTGAAGCAATTGGCACAGTAGAGCAGCTAGAAAAAGATTTGGAAAAAAATAATGCAGTGATAACCTCTGAAAAGCTTCCTGCAACCAATTCTATTGAAACACCAAGCATATCAGAGTCAGATAATTAGTTAAATAGAATGTATATAAATTTACTATAGGGTTTTTAGCATAAAATATAAATTATAATCCAAGTTATAACCTATATAAATCGCAATAAATAAATTACAGCTTCTCAAGTGTGATGTGCGATTTATATTTGATAGAAAGCAAACGAAAGCATTTGAGCAATGTAAATTATTTATTGCTTTCTATATAGAAGGGAAGCAATAACAAGCATATGAACAAGTTAAGATTTATGGTTGCTTACCTATATTATAAAGAAAAATAGAACTGGTGAGCGTTATTGTAATAGTCGTCGAGGAGAGAAAGCATGATAAATAAAGCTGCAACTCTTTTAACTTTACCAAGGGAAAATGATGAATCCTTATTTCATTCCTATAGGGTAATGCAATTGGCAAATAAGCTTTCGGATATTTTAAATCTAGCTAGGTATGAGAAGCAAACTCTGAGAGAAGGAGCTTATTTGCATGACTATGGCAAATTTTCTATAGATAGGGATATACTATATAAACCAAGCAGACTTACGGAAGGAGAATTTGAGAAAATAAAGAAGCATCCAATTATAGGCTATGAGCGGTTAAAAGATTTTGTATCAAACCAAAATGTATTATGTATAATACTTCAGCATCATGAAAGGATAGACGGTATGGGTTATCCCTATGGTGTTTTTGGAGATAGGATAAATAAATATGCCAAAATTATATCTATTTTGGACTCCTTTGATGCTATGCTGAATTCTCGATGCTATAAAACACCACTGACTATGGAACAGGTTATTAAACAAATGGAAAATGGAATGGGAACGCAATTTGACGAGTATTACTGTCAGATATTCTTAAAGATCATAAAGGAACAATATGAAACAGACTTCCTTGAATATAAGATGGACATAAAATAAAATATGTTGACTATAGACAACGCACATGATATTATATATAATGTAAAACATAATTTACAAAACACATTATATATTTAATATTTGTGTAAAAGGAGGTTGCTGGTGTGTCAGGAACTAATATTAATTTAGCGAGAAATAATTTGAAAAGAGATTTTAAGGTTGGAGATTTTGTGCTGTACCAGTACAGCAAGAAAGAGACAGTTCCAGGAAGCGTAAAGGAAATAACTACTGGTGGCTCATATATTATTTCAATTTGTTTGAACAGAAGTAAGACAGAGGATAATCTAATGGATATCGTAGAGGATGATGGCTCAAGGCTTAGACCTATGAAAATGAGGTAGCATCGTTTTAAATAAATTTAATTTTCTATATACCCCCCTTCCATAAGGACACTTCAAAAGAGTGTCCTTTTTAAATGCAGTAAATTTAAGCCTGAACTATAAAATGCTATAACATATAAAGTATTAGACTGGATACCTATGATTTTAGTTGCTATAATAAAGGATAAACAGGCTCTTTGAATATGGTATCAGCTATCAGATCTGGGAGAATACTTATTCCTAAATCCTACCAAAAGCTTAATTACGAAAAGATTATATCAGAATATCACGTTAGGCGTCGGATTTTTATAAGGTCTATATATACTTAAATACATGTTGACAATAGGCGAATTGAAATTTATAATGTATATAAATAACAGCTTGTACATAATAAAAATGGCATATATGAATAGATTTTGTGAAGGTGAGGTAGCGCAAATGAGTAATAGCTTGTATAACACAAATCTTATTATGGGGGAAAATAAAGAAGTACTTGAGAAAATAATGTCTATTAAAAAGGATGAAATGGAGTTTATGCTGATTTCTGAGATGAAGAAGCTTATTACAGCAGATACTATAAAACAAGGCTTTGAAGCCACATATCAAATTGATGGGGAAAGCCTTAAGGGATTGTTTATAACACTTGATGGTATTTATAAAACATGGAATCAGATAACCAGTAAATATAACAGTATAATTAGTGCTAAGACAAATTACTATGAAAACATTTGGGATTATTTAAATGAAATACTTGATGGGATAAATACAGATATTCTTTTTGAGATTGAAATACAGCAGTTTAACAGCTATATCAATATCAGCAATTAACGCTTGTAATCTCATTGAGAAACAAAACAGGGCAGAATATAATACATGTTTATAAGACTTTGGAGATTCTATAACGTCATTTCTATATATATAAGCTTTTCATACGCCTCTTAATTAAATAGTTAAACCTTATAGTGCAGTGTTTTTGAATATATTGTGCTAAAGTATCTAAAATAGAAAATAATTTTAATTAAGGAGGCAAAATTCATGTTGGAAAAGAATAAGTCATTGGGATTTCTGGTAATGGCTGGAGTAGCAGCACTGGCATCGCTTTTTATGGTCTTTAAGGGAGGATTTGTTGACATGATTTTCGGCTTGGCTTTAGCTGGAGGTTTGTTCCTTGTTTTCAAGAAGTCAAACTTTAAGTATAGACAGGCAAACTACGAATCCTTGAATAAGTTCTCAGATGATTTAAAAGCTTTTGTTGAGAAGAGTACATTATTAAATAAGATTAGTGGATTTTATATGGTATGGGTTGGTCTTGCCCTTGCATTTACTGTTCTTGGTAGATTTCTCTCTGCAATACCATCAACCTTAACAGCAATTATTTTATCTGTTACTTTATTCCTTATAGTATTATCACTTATTAAGCTTGTTGCAGAAAAAAAGTACAAGCAGTCAGCTACAGGCTTATTACTTTATTCAGTTACTAAGATTGTGACAGTTCTGCTTTCCATAGGCTCTGGTCTGAAGGTTGGTGCTGTAGTTGACTTTGTATTTTTCTGGAATCTTTATTGTTACCTTACAACTTATGCTAACGGTGAACAACAGGAAACAGATGAAGAGCCATGTAATGAAATAAATATCAAGCTTCCTAAGCTTGCAGGAAAACTGCCTGCTTTTGGAAAGAAAAAGAATGCAAATACAGAGGAAGCTGGTATAGATACACCAAAGACAGAAGCTGCTTCCACAGAAACAGAAGCTGCTGCGGAAGTGCTGGAAGAAGTAAAGACGGAATAGAAATACCTGCAATGCAAAAGAGCGCTGACTCTCTTAATGAGACAGCGGCTCTCTTTTTTTGAGCTTTATACAAGCATATAAATGAATCTTGAGGATAAGCCATAGGATACAGTAAGCAGTTTTTTATTTCAATAATATGATTATCTTAGCACCCGTATAAACAGCCATTGTAACAAAGAATAAGGCTCCTGCAAGCTTTATCTGACGCATATGCAGTACCAGCAACGAGGATATTTCTATTACCTTTTTTCCGCAGACGATAGCTATACAGATAATGATTAGTGGAATAATAAAAGCTAAGTTATATAGAATTAGATATATTATGGCCAGTGCTGATGTAGATCCAGTACTAATAACAAAGGTTATAGTCGGAAGATATATCTGACCTGTACAAAAAAATTCAAGAAAGGAAATGGCAAAACCTGTAGCAAAAGCAGTGATGAAAAAAACTTTCTGTGCTGCTTTTTTTCTTATATAGTTATGTATTTTATGCTTAATGCTTTTAGGCAGCTGACTTTTAATTTGATTATATCTATTATTTCTAACCTTATAGTAATCGGTAATATATACAATAGATAAACCAAAGGTCATAATAAAAGTAACTGAGTAAGCTCCTACTATAAGTCCTTTGCTTTTGCCTAAAAAATCCATAAATTTAAACAGACCTAATCCAATCCCCAAATATGCTGAAAAAATACCTGTAATAAAGGCTGCGCCTATCAATAGTATAGCTTTGCTTGTTTCCTTTGCCATTATTAATAATGAAAAAAAGAAAAGCAGCATTGCAATAGAACAGGGATTAACTCCATCAATTAATCCAGCCAAAAACACAGCCAAAGGAGTAAAGCTCCTTATTTGATTTTCAGAGGCTTGCGTTGTAGAGCTCTCTATGTTTTCTGATATTTCATTGATATAAGGGCTTTCCTTGGGTTCTTTAATAATTGATGTTAGTGTTGTCTCCAATTTATTGTTTATTTCATCCTTTCCTATAAGGCTGTAGCTGGAAATATATACAGCCGGGACAATTCTAGATATTCTTTCTTCCACCTTGTAGGCTTTAGCATATTCTAGTTGAAGCTGTTTTTCATGAGTGTTCATAATACTATGATAGTAAAAGTTAATCTTTATGTTATTATTTTTACCTATGTGCTTTATAGTTTGTCTTATAAATGCTTCAGCATCATTACAACTAAAGCATGTTTTTGTACCAAAGAAATGAATATCTATTTTTTTTGAATCTGAAAACACAAAAGAAGCATTGCATATGAGCAGAAAAGTAACTAAAGCTATTAAAATTTTTTTAAACAAAACAGCACCTCCCCTTTATATAAAACGAACATATTTGATATCAGCATCAAGCTCCAGCACCTGTGCTATACTGATGGGCAGAGCTTCTACAGATGTTACCCTTTCTATCAGCTTTTCATTATTACTAAGCTCCTCATAAAGACCCTCTGAAATAGTGTTTATGCAGAAGGTAAGATGTATAATGCAAGGATCGCTGTCATTGAAAAGCTCAATACTTTTTTCGATTATTTTTCTTTTATTGTAGTTCAGCTTATTTATGGGTTCTATACCTATCTGTTTCATATCAGCATCATACAAACATACTTGTCCTTTCATAATAAACCTCCAATAAAGCATTATTAAGGAAGCAACCATAAAACTTAATTTATTCATGGGCAAGCTATTGCTTCCTTTCTAGGTTTTTAGCTAAAAACCTTATAGTATATATAAATATAATAAATTAAATATATTATAAAGTAAAATAAAAATGACAATAATAGTGTTCTATGTTATGTCGTACATATAAATATTATGATATAGCCCTTGTTTGTATTAATTAAAATCCAATGCACGATTTATAATATTATCGGGTTATTAATAATTATAAAAAAATACTTTATTTATATAATATATAATCATGTTTCTCTATAGAAGCATAAAGCTTGGGTTAAATAATTAATGAAAGGAGAGAACTAAATGAGACATGCAAATAAGGCTAGGCTGTCAATTGTAATGGTATTTCTAATGCTGTTTATTCAGACACCAATAGTATTCGCTAATGCTGGAGTACCCAGCTATATAGAAATCAGCGGTTTGAATACTATTGGAGGGGAATTTGTTGTTTCCATTCCTGCTGGTACAGAACCTAATATTTTTCATTTTACTGCAGATGTATTTGACAGCTTGGATAATAAAATAACAAGTGCTCCTCACAATGGTGTTGTCTGGAGTGCTTTAGGCGACATAATGACAGGAATAAGTGTAAATCCTGTTACAGGGGTGGTTTCAATTGAGAATACTGCTGAACCCTGCGTATTCAATCTTATAGCAACTTCAAGCACCACAGGATCGGTTTTTTGGGATGCAGTCATAACCGTAGAAGAGCCTTTATATAATATCAGGATTCAAGATAATGGAGTTACACTTGCGTTGGCTAAAGCAAGCGCTATCAATGTACTTAATGAATTTGTGGTAGAAAGATATGATCAAAAAGGCATTTTACAGACATCACCTTTACCTGATCTTACATGGAGTATAAGTCCGGCAAAGGCTGGAGTTACTATATCCGACTCAAGCAGGGGTATCGTTACTATATCCTCCAGAGTATCACAGCCAACAATGACAGAGGGTACCTTCAATATATTCGTTACCGATGGTATTTCTATGAGTGATACTAGGGCAGTTCCATTACAATATGAAGCCCCCTCACGAATAGAAATAGAGAATACTGCAGGGGATGTGTCAGATAATTATTTGATAAAGGAATATCCATATAATACCAATGAGTATACTGCAAAAATATATAATCAGCTTGACCAGTTAATGCTGGATGAAGCAGTAACATGGTCGACCCCTTCTGCTGGTGTATATGTTAATGACAGCACAACGGGAGTTATGACAATAACAAGTGATGCCATGGAGGGTATTGCATCTCTGAGAGCTAATTCAATCACTAATCCGCTGATTGTGATGGTAAAGGCTGTAACATTGGAGTTTCAGGAAGCCCAGAGCACCACAGTATCAGGTGCTGACAGCATTACTATCCCCACAGGCGGCAATCCTGTATATAGCAGCTTTAGTGCTTCCTCTATTGATCAGGAGGGTACTGTATTGACAGATCTCATATATACCTACAGTATTCAGGGTGGTGCTCCTACTGGTGTATCCATACACCCCACTACCGGAATTTTGAGTCTTACACATCAGGCAAGTCCGGGAAGCATTATAATATTGGCTTCAAGAGAGACAACAGAGGGAACTGTGACAGGATCAAAAACAGTTACTATAGTCAGCTCTGGTCAATTAGGATTAATTACTATACAAAATCCGGGAACTATATTCCATTATTCCAACAAGATTAATGAAGTACCTGTATCCGCTGTGGTGCTGGACATCTTCGGAACTCCTTTACCTAACCCGAACGTAATATGGTCAATAGAAAATGGAACGGGAGAATCTAATCATACTGGGATAACATTCAATAATATTACTAAGAAAATTTCCATAGCCCCATCTACTACAGCAAGATCCTTTAAGATAGCTGCATCCTATAATGGCTTGAACGATAAGCTGGAGCTTCCACTGGTATTAGAAATGATGAGCTCAATCAGATTTGTAAAACCAGTAGAGTATATATTCCTGCCAAAGCTAACAGACTTTTCTATTGATTTGGATGCTGGTGTTTTAAATCAGGCAGGGGAGGTAATGGAAGCAGAGCTTATAGATTGGGATATCAGAGATGAGTCAGATAATATTCTGGACGATGCAGAGGGATTTAGTATAAATGCCTCGGGGCTGCTGACAGTAAGAAGAGATACTGTTATACCACGCATTAAGGTTACAGCCTCTTCCCAATATGCTCCACTTATTAAAACCTCTGTGCTATTTGATATAGTAAAGCAGAACTTTAATATAACAGTATCTGGAACAAGTAATATTACTATTCCCTTAAGCAGCTCTACCATAATAGATTACTCTGCGACAGTAAGTGATCAGCAGCAAGCAAACATAAACCAGCCCATAATATGGAGTCTTGTATCATCAAAGTCAGGAGTCACCATAAACTCGTCTACGGGACAGCTAACGGTAGATAGTGCAGCAACTCCAGGTACAATAACAATAACAGCAGCTATGGCAAATGATGCTGCTGCCTCTATAACCAAGACAGTAACACTGCTTGCAAATATGTCGCCTGTAGCTTCATCCATAAATATAACTGGTCAAGGAACCATTCAGGCAAATAATACCTCCTTTTATGTGGCTGCTGTAAAGGATCAGTATAATAGTGTAATGGGTGGGGAAGCTGTAAGCTGGAGCTTGCAGACCCCAAAGAACGGAGTCACTATTAATGCATCCTCAGGCTTATTGACAGTAACTTCTAGTGCCTCTGCTGGAACTGTGAATATAATTGCAACATCAGTCTCAAACCCAAGTGTTTTTGAAGTAAAGACTGTTACTATCACTACTGAGGCTGTAGCAAATAATGTTGCAGTTTCTGTTTCTATTGCAGGTCAGGACAGTGTAATTGTTGGTAATACATCAGCTTATACTGCAACAGCAAGAAATGTTTTTAATGCAGTGTTGAGCAATGAGACATTTACCTGGAGACTTCAAAGTCCTAAAGCTGGAGTTGCCATAAATTCAGCAACTGGTCTGCTATCTGTAGCAAATAACGCTGCTGCCGGATCAGTAACCATTGTTGTTACTCCAAATTCGGACAATGCAGTGTCTTCTACCAAAATAGTAACTATAGCTGAGGCAACTCCGACAGTAACTTCAATATCCATATTTGGCAACAATAGTATAAATATCAATAGTTCATATACATTTACAGCCGCAGTAAAGGACCAATATAACAATGTTATGAATACACAGGCTGTTATATGGAGCTTGCAAGCTCCCAAGGCAGGAGTCTCAATAAATGCAACAACTGGACAACTGATTGTTAATAATACTGCAACAACTGGACAAGTAAATATTGTTGCAACTTCAGCAGCTAATAGTGCTGTTACTGCAACCAAAACAGTAAATATAACAGGACCTTCCACAGTAAACTCAATTGTCATAACAGGTCAAAACACTGTAAATATAAATACAAGTTCTACCTATACAGCTACAGTAAAGGATCAAAGCAACAATGACATGACAGGTCAGACAGTTACTTGGAGCTTGCAAGCTTCCAAGGCAGGAGTAACGATTAACCCCACAACAGGAGTATTGACTGTATCAAATACTGCTACTGCTGGTAGTGTAACTATAATAGCTACTTCCACAGCCAATACTGCTGTTACGTCTGTAAAGGCAGTTACTATAAGTACTCAGACCCCAGTGGTTACTTCCATTGTCATAACAGGTCAAAATACAGCTAATATAAATACAAGCTCTACTTATACAGCAGTTGTAAAGGATCAAAACAACAATGATATGACAGGTCAGACAGTTACTTGGAGCTTGCAAGCTTCTAAGGCAGGAGTAACTATCAACTCTACAACAGGAGTATTGACGGTATCAAATACTGCTACAGCCGGCAGTGTGACCATAATAGCCACCTCCACAGCCAATAGTGCTGTAGTGGCTGCTAAAACAATTTCTGTAGGTACACAGGCTTCGGCGATATCGTCAATTGTTATAATAGGAGAAAATAGTGTTACGATTAATTCCATGACGGCATATTATGCTCTAGTTAAGGATCAGAATAATAGTGAAATGACAGGTCAAACAGTCAGTTGGAGCTTGCAGGCAGCAAAGGCAGGAGTATCAATAAACTCCGCCAGCGGGGCATTAACAATTTCAAGTACTGCAACACCGGGTACAGTAACGATAGTTGCAAGATCCACAAACAATACGGCTATTACTGCAATAAAAACTATAACCATAATGTCAGTCACAAGAATTGGTATTGCAGGGGGTGGAACACATAGTAATAACGCTGCGGTTATACCTATTGGAGCTAGCGGTAACTTATCTACTTCCTTTGTAATTAAAGCTTATGCAGGTCAAACTGAAATATCTGGTGTTAACCTAGGAAGTATTATTTTGAAGCAAAATGTTCCTGGAGTATCATTGGTTAAGACTGCAACTGCCAATGAATATAATCTGGTTGCAACTGGAATAACAACAGATACTGTGGTTGTTCTGCTTGCTGTTTCTGCTATAAGTGCTTCAATAACCTACGAGCTTACAGTATTACTTGATGTGGACAACAGCAGCAGCACCAATCAGTTTGTAATAACAACAGGCTTTAACCAAACCAAGCTGACAGCGGATCAGACACTAACTGCAACCAGTACTGTAAAGAATAACTCAAATGCAGATACATCAGTATTGCTGGTTGTAGTTTTATATGACGAGGATAATCAGGTAAAAAGCTTTACTTTGCAAAGCAAGGTTATAAAGGCTGCTCAGTTTGATACTCTTTCAGCAGGATTTAAATTGCCGGACAACGTTACAAACTGCAAAGTCAAGGCATTTATTTGGGAGGGAAGCAATATTCAAAATGCTACCAGAATTCTATCAAATGTAGTTGAGCTTTCTATATAACGTGAGTTCGATAAAGAAAGCATAAATATTATTTCACTCACTGAATGTTTCAAGACAAAGAAATTCTAAACTTGCTACGGATTGCATCAAAACTCGCTATGCTCAAACACTTGACGCAATTATTCCTCCACTGCGTTAAGAATTTCTAAGTCTCTACACAAGGTTCGTTACACAATATTTATACTTTCTTTCTTTGTATCGAACTCACGTTATATAAATAATTCCTCTGGAGATTATATCCCCAGAGGAGCTGTCAGCTTAGTTAAAGGAGGTAAGTCAATTGAAAAAGAATAAGCTTGCAGACATAAACAAAATGCTATCAGTTCTACTGATCTTTGCTTTTATTGCTTCTTTACTTCCAGCAGCATCGTATGCTGCAAACCCTGTTATATCAGATTTGAATATAAGTGTTTCCACCACTGGAAGAATAGATGTATATGGAGGAGTAGGGCTGTCCTATAAGGGCATGAACCTTATAGTTAGAGTGCTTACAAGTAAAAATGAATTAATATATATTAATCAGACTCTTGTAGGTAATGATGGAAATATATCCTTTTCCTTTATGCCCAGCATTAAAACCATGGGAGATATGTATAGGTTAGAATTTGCAGGAGCAATTACTCAAGCTCAAAATTTTATGTATATAATACCCAATGGAACTAAAGGAGACACAACAGAGAGCAATGGTGAGGGCATAAACTGGTCAAACTTTCACTCTAATTACTATTATCAGCAGGATACAAGTGTTGTAAACAATAGCCCTCCACCTTATAATATGATTTATGGAAACAATATTGCAGCAATAGCAGCAAACCAGACAACCATAACTACAAAAACTAATCCTGACGGAACTACTTCTACAGAAACAACTATAGACAAATCCATTATTGAGGATAAAGTTAAATCCCTAAATGACAGCTATATTAAGGAAATCACTGTAGCACTTGGAGGTACAACCCCAGAAAAAGCTCTGGTTATCAAGGCGGATGCAGTGCAGGTAATGGCAGATAACTATGTAGAGCTGACGCTAAAGGCAGAGAATATAGCTTTATCAATCCCATCTGATATGATTAATATTAATGCACTAACAAAAAAGCTGACTGCTAGTACCAAGGATGTATCACTTAGAGTTTCTATAAAGGAGCTGACTTCAAAAGAAGCAGATTCAGTACTATCAAAGTCGAAAGGTACAACAATACCAGTAACCAAGGTGTACGAATTTAATTTGGAGGCAGTGGCTGCTAATGGAAAAATACTAAAAATTGAGGACTTCGGCAATCGTACTGTAAGAGGAGAGATACCTCTTGCTAACCAAGAGCTTAAGAAGGTAAAAAATTCAGTATTCTGCCTGAATGTTTATCGATATAATGAAACATCTAAAGAGTGGGAAAATAGAAGAACTCAAGTAAAAGGAAACAAAGCATATTTTGTTACAAATACCTTCTCCAAGTATACTGTAATGGAAAATAGTATTAAGTTTGATGATATATCACATATTTCTTATAACAATAAAATAAAAATACTAGCAGCTAAACACATAATTGATGGTGTAGGCAATAACAAATTTAACCCTGATGGCAAAATGACCAGAGCGGAATTTGTGGCATTACTGGTAAGAGCTTTAGGGTTAAAAGGAGAGGTTGAAAACCCTTTCTTTGATGTGAAAAATGAAAAATGGTATGCAAGAGAAGTTGCACTAGCATATCACTATAATATTGTGGCTGGAATCGGAAACGGTAATTTTGCTCCTGAAAATCTAATTACAAGACAGGAAATGGTTACAACTCTTGTAAGGATTTATGAAAGGGATAAATATATTAGCAATCCGGGAAGTATAAACTATAGTGATCAGAAAGACATAAGTACCTGGGCCTATGATTACGTTGCAAAAGCAAGCAGTGTCGGAATAATAGATCCCACAGGACAACTAAGACCACAGCAATATGCTGCAAGGGCAGAAGGTGCAGAGATGCTATATAATCTGCTTAAAATACAGGATAAGCTATAAAAACCCCCGATAAGGGGTTTTTATTTGCAATTAATTTATTTCTACCAGTATAGTGGAAATAAGGGGCAATATATCAGGACAAATAAAAAAAGAAAGTGTCGAGTGTATGGGGGATACATTGCGACACTTTCTTTTCTACGAGGGAGGGATGTGTGGGGGTCTCTGTATATTAATGATATCATTAATTTAATTAAACGTCAAACATAATTTACAATAAATAATATATATTACACAAACACTTACGTTTGCTTCCATTC
>CALGKJ010000120.1 GCA_937930535.1 uncultured Clostridia bacterium | reverse complement strand
AGGTTCAGTTGCAGACGATATGGCGTTAGGTCAGCACTGGGAAGCAGTAAGCAACGTAGTTGATTATGTATGCCCTATGATGTACCCCAGCCACTACGCAAATGGCACCTATGGTCTGCCAGTACCAGACGCATATCCCTATGAGACAATATATCATTGCACAAAGGATTCGGTTGCAAGAAACAAAAACATAGAAACACCAGCAACCATACGTCCATGGATACAAGACTTTACCGCTTCTTGGGTAAAAGGCTATATAAAATACTCGGACAAGCAGGTAGCAGAGCAGATAAAAGCACTGGAGGATAATGGAGTAAAAGAGTTTTTACTCTGGAATGCAGGAAATAGATATTCTGAGGGTGCTGTAGCAAGGTAGCGATAAAAATTAGAGCAGGATTGATTGTTAAGTCAATCCTGCTCGTTTTAAATTATACCAGCTTTAAGCTGTCTTTCTTTAACTATATTTATAAAATCAGTTATATCAATAATCCACTGTCTTTGATTACTGGTATATGTTGATTGTAAGCTCTTTGGTAAAACTAATTGCAGCTTTCTTTCCTTCATTTCGCTCGTTTGGTTCTCACTAATTGCAGCTTCTAAAGTTAAAATATGCTTATTCTTTATTCTGTCTGCTTCTGATAATACTTGTCTCCATCTATCTTTACAGGTGCTTTTTACTCCAAGCATTGTTAATAATAGATGATTAAATGTTTTGTCATGGTACTTTTCGATACTTGGAAAAATAAAGTCCGGTTTGGACTTGTTTTCTGTAATCTTTGCCCGATCATATTTTATATTATAAGCCTTTAATATTTCTTCGACATGGTTTTCTAAAGCATATCCAACACGGCTTTTTCTTCTATTTTGTACAGAAAGTGAAAATGATATGAAGCTTTCAACATCATCTACAAATCCTTTTCTTAAGCGTTCACCTACTAAATGTTTTTCAAAGGTTCTAAATAATATTTCTTCTCGCTCAATCCATGCTATTAGTGCAGCATCCGCATCATCCAGCGGTTCGACACCAGTTAAAGTAGACCTAGCGTATTGTGAGAACTCATTGGTTGTGGGAAACCTATCCCCAAATTTCAAAACCATATCATCTAAGTAGGTATTTTCATTACTTACAACATTAATTCCTAATTGCTCAAGTATTATTGTTGATGCAAAAGCGATTTTATCCTGTTCACTTTCCAGCTCTCCCCTTATAGAGAAGCCAGGATGTGTTAAATCACCAAAACCAAACAGCCATCTAATTTGACTGCTTATAGTTGAGCTGCCTTCCGCTATTATTACCAACACAGAATTGTCAGGTCTTAACCCTATAACGAGTAAGTCACTCGCAGAGGAACACATCGATACTTGTGTTGTGGGAAAATATAGTCTATATTCGGAGCGAGTTGGATGGTTCTCTCTAGCATCATACCATGTTAAAAAACCATCTGCCGTAACAGGGTCATCATCATAATCATTTAGATATATAAACTTAGTATTAAACTTTGTTTTTCCTTGAACTTTGCCAAAAATCTTTTTTAAACCACTTACACCATTAAATTCATGCTGATTGCTGCTATAAGGATCTGCTTCCACAGCACTTAAGGTTTTGATTGCTATTCCTTTAAAATATTGTGATAAATAGCCTGCTTTCATATAACTTTCTCCTTGGATATATAGATTTTAATTATTCTATTATATATGGAAGCATAAGGTTAGCCACTTCCTTTATTAATGGAACAATAACTGAATTTCCAAATTGCCGATAAGCCTGTGTATCAGAAACAGGTATAATAAAACTATCAGGATATCCCATCAACCTAGCACATTCTCTTGGTGTTAATCTTCTTGGGTTTTTGCCTTTACCCCTTGAAATTAATATTTCTGACCCATCCTTGTAATATCTAGCCGAGAGTGTACGAGAAACATCGTCTTTAGTTACTAATCCAAATCCAAATCCATTACCTTTTGCTCTGTGTTTTTCTGCATATGCTTGTAAATAAGCCCATAACTTATCACTTAATACATATTTGCTATGTACTTTTGCTTTGATTCCTACTGTGTAGGGTTCTTCTGCCTTTTCGCCGCCATCTTCTGAATGTAGAATATCCCTTAAAATAGGTTTGGACTCTGGTATATTTAAGTTGTCCCATGAAAAATCATTTTCATTTCTAAATCCTACAATAATAATCCGCTCTCTATGTTGTGGAACCCAGTGTCTGCCATCTATAACCGTATAGTGTACATTATAACCCAGCTCATCCCTAAGAGTTTCAATAATAACTTTAAACGTGTTGCCGCCATCATGAGATACTAGGTTTTTAACGTTTTCTAAAAGAAATGCTTTCGGTCTTTTAGCAGCAATAATTCTTGCTACGTCAAAAAATAGCGTTCCTTGGGTTGTACATTCAAATCCATGGGGTCTGCCAAGTGCATTTTTCTTAGATACACCTGCTATTGAAAATGGCTGACATGGAAAGCCGGCAAGCAAAACATCATGATCTGGTATTTCATCCGCTTGAAATGGTACAATGTCGCCAATAAAAGGGTGGTTATCACCAAAATTAGCTTGGTAAGTTTTTTTAGCCCAATCATTCCACTCGCTTGTAAACACACAAGTTCCACCTATAGATTGAAAGCCTAGTCGTATACCGCCAATTCCTGCAAATAAATCTATAAATGTAAAATTACTCATATTTGACTTGTACCTCCAATCTCTTTTTATAAAAATTCCCCATTTAAAAGAATACCATAAGTTTTTGACCTTTAAAAGAAACATTTGTAAACAAATACTATCTCATATGTATTGACAGTTTTCAATAAAGTATATTTTAAATAGTACAGAACATTCGTTCTAGTGTCAATATTGTATTATATTGATTTTTCGATATATATTTATTTTTTTATAACATTCAGCCGTAATTATGCTATATTATATTGAGCGATTGTAATACTTATCAATATTATGTTATTATTGGGATGATTACTAAATATAATGGGGTGGAACATTAGTGAAACTAACTATAGGGGATATTAAAATTTTGAGTGAGGGAAAGCAAGCTAAAAGAAGCATACTAAATAAATATGCTTCAATAGAAGAGTTTGTTGAGGCTACAGCTATTAATAATTCGGTCAGCTCTATTAATACATATCTGAAACAGAAGGAAATAGCAAATAAGACATTTAAGCTTAGGCTGGTAAGTCTGCTTAATATCAGCTATGACAGGTTATTTATGTCACCAGAGGAGCAATTAGCAGCTTATGTTGATAGTATTTATTCTAATATTAAGGAATACAGTGGGGACGTAGACCTTGAGTCGATTAGATATATTAAGAATAAATGCAATGATTTCAATTTTAAATCTTGCTTATCTAAAATTTACTGGTGCATGGGGCAATGTCATTTTAACAGCAGAAGTACAGAACTAGCTGTTGAATATCTGAAAGAAGCCATAGGCTTATCAAAATATAATTTTGGCTATTATATTAAATTTTGCTCTGACTTGGGATTAGTTTATCTATTGAATAATGAATATGAAAAATCTAGGCTTTATCTTATGAAGGCAGAAAGCAAGATAGTAAATGTAGATACTGTTGATTCTAATACACTGTTTAGATTATATTATCGGTTAGGAATACTCAATAATAATACTCATGAGCTTAAGCTGGCACATGAAGCATTTGATAAAGCTATAAGTTATGCATCCAATGTAGTTGATAAAGGTAGTGCGATTGCAAATAAAGGTATGGCATATAAAAAACAGCAGATATATGATAAAGCTATTGAATACTATATGCTTGCATTAAAAAGCTTTGATTTAGAAGATAAAACCAACCAAGCTATAATATATAACAATATAGCTACGGTACTTAAGGATTTTGGAAACTATTATTGTGCTCTAAAATATGCAGAATTAGCTATAAGCTTATGTAACATGGAAAATAAGGGAGATAGGCTAACTTTTTTAACCACATATGTACAAATAAAACTAATGCTTAATGAGGTTGACGATAGCTTTTATGAATTGATAGAAATGATTTTAGAGATTGATAAAACAACTGTATATAAAAAATTTGTTATTGAGGCAATACAAACAGTGGTTAACTATGGAAAAGAAAAAGGCAATAAAGATGTATTATTAAAGATTAAAGATATATTAAAGCAGATTATTGATAATAATGATCATGATATTGAATATATTAAGGATATTAAACTAAGTCTCTATGACGTATATGAACTACTATACGAATAAATGCTAATAAATCATAAGATATGCATCTATAAAATAATTTTTTAAAATTACTTTATTTTTTTATTTACACTAAAGTACAAGCTGTTACAGTAAAACAGCATTCAAATATCAAGTCTAACTCGCAAATATTAGAATAGATCAATGAATAAAAATAATTAATTATAAAATGAAATTTAAACTAACAAATATGAATTTTCATAAGTGAATAATTAGAGAATTATTTGAACACTAGAAAAAGGTAGAGACAAACGCCATATATTGGAATTAAAAGGGATATCGTGGAAAATGTGATGCTATTGCCAATATTTAATAACTGTTTTAAAATGAATATTAGATGTTTCCCCACATATTAATACGAAAGTAAATCTGTGTCTGTCTAGGGTCACTACCTGAGACTTGCCTTCTTTTCATTGATTGCTGATGTAAAGTTGGGTAGACCAACTTTACATATAGGTTAGAAAGTTTATACATGCCAGAAATATAATAGAGTCGGCAGTTACCGACTCCGACCAGTGCAGCAGGATGCAATCGCCAAACTGTAAGTCTGCTACACTTAATATAATAATATAACATATTTTTTATAGTTGCAATTATGATTAGATTAATAAATTAAATATAATGGGGGTGAAGAAGTATATTATGAAGATTAACTGCGATATTGAGTTACCAATAGATTATGATAATAGTGAAGATGTAAAGAACCTTAAAGATAATTAAGTGGGTTTAGCCAATTCAGAGAGATTAAGTAATCATATTATGTGGGGAAATTTTAATAAGGTAAATTGATGCAAATAATAGTAGTCAGCAAAACTTTGATGTAAATTACGATATATAAATAATTTACCAAATATATTTTACTAAGATAAATGTATTTTGGAGGTAAACAAATGAAAAAAATTGTATCTACTGCAGTTGTTATTTTACAGTTTTTATTATTAGGTAGTATATGTTTTTGTGATGGTGGAGGTTTTAATGCAAATATCACAAACCAGATGCTAAACGAGGTGCCATTTTCACAAGAAGAGATAGATAGACACTTCACAGAGAAATTTGAGGAGATTAATAAACAATTAAAAAGTAAGCGTTATAATGATAAGAAGAATTCTAGTAGTGATGAAATTAATACATCGGGCTCATTTTATCATGAGACCTTAGTAGGATATGAACCTAATTATTGCTCAGAAGATCCAAAGGCTTTTCCGCTTTATAAAGTATATTTCTATAATACATCAGGCTCTAAGACCTATATAGATGTTAACTACAACACGAGTCACCAAATTGCTTGGAAAGTGAGTGTAGACGTATCTGGAGAGGCGGATGTTAAATTTCCACTAATAAAATCAGGAGTAAAACTTAAAATAGGTATAGATGTGGAAAAAATGTCCTCAACTACAAATGCTATAGGAACTTCGACTAGGTATAATATTTTAGCTAAAGATGGATACATTCCAGTATATGCACCGGGAATAAATACTGGCGGTGCATGGAAGTATGAATGGTGGGATGTTGCAGGCGGTCATGGGTATAGGTATGTATATAATGGATTTGTGGGCGTATTGCCACTATATACATATACGTACGGTGGAATTACATTCGGCGATGTTGTTTATACAACAAACTAAAGAAAAAGCTTACGAAATATTTATAATAATATGTCCTGTAAACATCTATTTATAGGGCATATTATTATAAAATTAAAGGCAGGAGATTCAAGTGATTAAAAATAAGAATATCGTGATTATTGTATTATGTATTATTATAACATTACTAACTTGTGTGATTTTTATAAGACAAGATGTACAATCAGAATCAAGAAACAATGAAATGGTATCATATGAAGATTTTTTACAGAAGGCAAATAGGATATTTAAACATCTATCAAATAAATACAATTTTATTGGAAGCTCCAATTATTCCGTTGTAATAGGTTATTTTGGTAATGTTAAGCATAAGTGGGCAAAGGGTGACAGCGATACAATAGACGAAGATCCTTTTAAACCTATGAAAATTGAAAACTATATTGTTAATAATGATAAAACTATTTTTACAAAGATAGGAATATACTACACTCCCCAAATAAATGAACGTCAGTATATTAAAACAAGTATTATACATGAAATGACCAATGATTATTTGAATGAAAAGCTTCCCTTATCTCCAGCTTATAGCACAAGCTTTACTGATAGTGGTATGGTTATAGAAATATCATGTTTTGCCATAAATAAAAGTGTATTTGATGAAGATATAAAAGAGCTGCTGGGACAAATATCAGATACGATTAATTCATTAACAATAGAAATTCAAGAGTATCTTCTTACACTTGACTGATTAAACTACACATGCTTCTGAAAAAATCAGAAGCTTTTATTTTTATATTAATATTTTGACATAAAGGTGCGTATTTTATAAAATATAATTAATAATGTTTACTGGAGGTGCAAGATATGGACATAGTTTACAGACCAATGTATCTTAGTGACATAGACAAGGTGTGGGAGTTTCTTGAGCTTATCAAGGCTGAAAATGCTGAAGTGTCCTTAGTAGAGGTTTTAGAAAAGGAAGAACTGTTAAAATGGCTGGAAAATGAGAATCTTTTTCTGTATATAGCAGAGGATGGAGAAAAGGTATTAGGTCTTTTAAAAGCCATAAGGGGTACTGATATAACAAAGCGTCATGCAGTATTTTTATCCATAGCTATTCATCCAGGCTACAGAGGTATGGGAATAGCAAAAGAGCTTACCAATACAAGCCTTGAGGATATGAAAAAAGATGGGGTTTTAATAGCAAGAGCCTACGTATACAGTGATAATACCGCATCTATGAATACAGTATTAAGATTGGGCTTTGCATTTGCAGGAGCAGTACACATGCACCACTATAATGAGAAAACAGGACAGTATGTAGATGATTTAATATTTCATAAAATCTTATAGTAAAAAATAAAAGTCATATCATATTGGATATGGCTTTTATTTTTTATTCAACAATAGCATAATAATCCTGCCGAATTATTTTATAAAAGCTTGGAAATGATATGTAAATAATGCTATATTATTATATGTATACAAGTCTAAGACTTGCTTTACTATAACATCTTTAGAATAAACAATTTGATAGATAAAGAACGTTAGGAGAGATAGATATGAGCTTTTATGTAAGAGTTTTTTCATTAGCTGAGGATTTTCCATCACTTTATGCATTGTGTGATGAATTAGTACAGGCAGAGTTTGAGTTTGCCACATCACCAGGAAAAAACGAGCCTGAATTTGAAGAAGAAAAATGGAAAAGTATAATATTCCAATATGATGAAAATTCCAAACCTATGGAATTAGAAAGAAACACACTGGAGCAGAATAATGATATATTTAAGGTAGAGCAAAAAGAGTTTTTGGATGCCTTAAAAGAATTGCCTTACAGCAAGGGGCAAAAGAAAGCAACGGAAATTATTAAAAACATTAAGCAGATATATGCTTTTGAGGTGGATGAGGATGTAACTGAGGATGGATGGGATTTTCTTGAGTGTATACTTGACTTTTTGTGTGATGCAACAGATGGCTATGTACAGGTTGACGAAGAGGGTATATATGATAAAGAAGGCAATCTGATGGTAGAAATGGAATAGTAGTTCCGGCTGCAAAGCAGCCGGAATTTTAACTTTTTGGCATATACATTTTCAGCTTTGATATATAGTAGGCTTCCTCTCTTTTCATGTGGTCGGGTATAAGGGTATTAAGCATACTCATAACCTTCTTTTGCTCAATAAGCTCCTTTATGTGATCTAGGAAGTTTACAAAATCAGTGATTTTGTCAGTGCTTTGTTCATTAAGATATATTACTTGCGGCATTTCGGGGTAATGCGGATGCAGCATGGTCTTAAGCTCATAAGTCTTAAAAAACAGGTTTTCAAAATCCTTCTGGAACATTCGAGCTTTTTCTATCAAAGGCTTTTCAGTCATGTCCAAAGCACCTTGAATATACGCTGCATGTCCTGCGGCATCAGGCTGCCAAAGCTTATGCTGGTTCATAGTCAGCTTGACATTTAATATACTATGAGCTTCATTTTCTGCCGCTGCCTTAATATAGTCCAATTGGCGCAGATACTCCTTTCCTTCCCTTATCATATGCTCCAAAAATGTAGGCGTCATATTGATATTTACTTCGTAAAGCATTCTCTTTTTCATTATTAACTGCTGAAACTCAAGAAAGCTGCAAACTATGCGAAAGATTTCATCACTAATTTTAGATATTCTGATAACATCCTTTTCAGCTTCCGGCAGGCTCATGACTTGCTTTAAAAGCGTGTCAAACTTTTTCATGAAGTCTAGTGTAGTTTGTATATTCTGGCTTTCGGACGGGGAAAAGCTGTCAAACATAAAAACCGTGTGATCCCTTAGTATTCGCAGCCAAAACCTGCTTTCATAAAGAAAATTTCCAACAAAGCCTTCCTTCATGGCTGGTCAGCACCTCCAATATATGTATATATTATAAACAGCTTCAAAATATCATAGATTAGCAACTCTAAAACTCAAAACACTTTTCGCTAAGAGTTGCTAATCTCTATAGTGCCAAAACTGCTTACCTATAAATATATATTAATCAACTATTAAAAATTGCAAGTACATATAATATTTGTTTGTATATATTTCCATAGAGGTATATTATCCGCTGAACAGGGAAAAGAGGAGTGATGGAGATATCTAGCAAAATAATAGCCCCGGAGAAGCCCGGGGCGAAATGCCATTATACTACAGTTGATTTTTTAACTGCTGATATTTTTGCTTTGTATTATTTACTTCTTGATCTGTTGCATCCTTTGTTTCATACCAGCCATGTTTTTTCATTGCATCAAATACTTGATATTGTACTGTCTGTGAGGCAGTTAGTGAGTCAGTAAGCGTCTGCCTAAGGTTTGGGCAGGATGATTCAGTTATTCCTGTGTTATAAGCTGATGTTATTTGTTTTTCGAAAATAAGAAGATCATTAACTATATCTTGTTCATTAAGATTATTTCCGTTATTCATATTTATCCTCCTTTGGCTAATAGACTTAAAAGCTGTTATTGATGAGTGTTAAGGTAATTTAATAAGTTATCATAGTTAGTTCTATGCTTTTGCATAGCTTGGTTACATAAGTCTATAATATCCTGACTTGTACAAACTTGTGCAGCCTGCTTAAATTTTTTAACTGCTAGTGCTTCATGGTTTAATTGGTCGTCAATTATTGATAGGTTTTTACTTTCTATTTGAGGTTTATTGTTTTGAGCCATTTTTTTTCCTCCTTAACAAAAAATACTGTTAGAACATAAATAGGAATCAAAACTGCCTTATTATTATAATCAAATGATTATTAATCAAATGATTATAAATCAGCATGAGAGCAAACTATAAAAATAGTGATAAAAATTTTAAATAGCTGCAAATATGATGTACTATTTATATAAAAATATAATCTGCAATTAATATAAAAGTTATATTCTTGAAGTTCCCTCTCTACAGCAGCATATATTTATTATTTCGCAGTTTGGTGCAATTATTTAGAAGTAATTATGGGCTTCAATACAACGAAAGTATTATTATGAAAACTATGGAAATAAAATAATTTGTGGTTCATGCACCATACTTAAACATCATACATATATTTAGGAGTGAAGACGTTTTTCAGGAGGGAAAGAAATGTATAATATGAGAGTTTGTCCTATGATGCAGCAAAGCTATGCGCAAATGCCGAATATGATGATGGATGATATGTATGATATGCCAGTTAATACCATGCCGATGCATAATATGCCGATGCACAACGTGCCAATGCACAACGTGCATAATAACACTCCTATGGCAGATAAAGTTAATATAATGAATATTGAGAAAGCAGAAATGAATGTTTTTGAGGAAAATGAGAAGGATGAAAACCACTACATGGAAATGATGCCAGACCATTGCAAAAAAATGATGCCTTATATAGACAAAGTGCTGGATAGGGTAGAGGATAAGGATGAACAAATGTACAGCAAGCTTATGGATAAGAAAATGATTCAAGATATGACAGAGGAGGCATACAAGGACATAATAAGAGAGATGCCAGATTTAGTTAAAGATAATGAGCCTTCCAGACAGTATGGACCGAGAGGATTTGTAAGAGACTTGGCAGGAGTTTTACTGGTAAATGAGCTTCTGAGAAGGAGACGCAGAAGAAGATATTTTGATTACGGCTATGGCGCACCATATTACGGGGCTCCATACTATGGCGCACCTTATTTTGGCGGTTCTCCTTATTTTAGAGAATATGATGATTCTATTAATTATGAAGATTACTATATAAATGATATGGAATAAAATATAAAAATGAATCCTGCAAGCCCTTTAAACAGGCGATGCAGGATTCATTTTTCCTGTTGCTTCGTCAACCTTAAGCATTATGGTTTCTATATATACTGGCAGTATACTGCCGTTTGTCCATTGAATAACATCCTGCTCAAAGACTTCTCTATTCTCAGGATTTACAATAATATTCATATTTACCACGTCCAGATACTCAACATCTTTTATTATGTAATTTTTTTTAGGCATTTCATATTGAAGCTTGCTCAATATGCTGTAGTCAAAGGAAAGCTTATACTCAGCAAAGGGCTTAACACTAATAATGCCTGCTGCCTTTATTCCAATAGCAGCACCTTCAGTATAAGCTCTTATAAGCCCGCCTGCACCAAGCATTATTCCACCAAAATATCTTGTAACTACCACTACAGTATTTGTAAGACCTTCTTTTCTGATAACCTCTAGTATTGGAATGCCTGCTGTACCAGAAGGCTCGCCATCATCACTGGAACGCTGCATATTAGAGTTTTCGCCAAGAATATATGCATGACAGTTATGAGTCGCATCATAGTGCTTTTTTTTAATGCTATTAATAAAATTAACAGCATCTTCCTCGGTATACGCAGGTGAGACATAACCTATAAATCTCGATTTTTTTTCAATAAAATAATTCTCGCCATATTCTTTAACCATTCTATAGCTTTTTATCATTATACCAC
>CALGKJ010000119.1 GCA_937930535.1 uncultured Clostridia bacterium | reverse complement strand
TTGTTCTATTGCATAACGTATTGCAAATATGGTGTGCAATGCGGTGTAATTAAATATATTAGTAAAATTAGAATTAATACTAAATATGTATTATAATTGTAATACAAGATTAAGTTTACAGTTACGGATATAGGTGGTATTATATAATTATAGTATCTTATATATAAATTATATATTTGTTAAATAATAGGAGATTAAGAATGAAAAGAAAGTTTTTTTGTATGATCTTTACTTTTGTGTTTTTGACAACAGCACTAACCATATCTGTTAATGCGGGAATAGCATTGGATTACTGGTATTCGGATTCTTCAAAGATTCATTTTTGGAATAACTCATCGCTATCAGTATATGCAAATCCTTATTTATCAGGTATAACTCAAGCAGATTTGGAATCTTATATAACACTTTCCTTTAGTAAGTGGAATTCTGCTATTGGTATATCAAAATCTTTTACTACTAATCAATCAAGTGCGGATATTGAAGTTTTAGGACTCGATAGAACTACGGCTACTAATGCTGGAGTGCCAGGTAATGCAGCTGCGATTGGATTTATCAATGATAGTGATAAAACGCTATTTACAACTGGGACTTATGGCGGTGCAACAAAAAATATATATGAAACTGATGGAGTAGGACATTTATATTATGTTTGGGATTCAACTTCTGAAGGCTTTGAAACGTCTACTTGGCAGAAACTTTTTGTCCATGAAATGGGTCATATTTTTGGATATGTTGGTCATTATAGCTCTGGTGCAGTAATGAAACCTAATTTGGCTAATATAACTACAACTACACCTAGTACAAATGAAATAAATCATTTGGGACAAGTGTACTAAATAAGGAGGGAAATTATGCTAAAAAACAAGTTTATATTGTATTTATGTACATCTATAATATTAGTTACTGCAATAGGTGTGGCATTTATGTCTTTTAAAGAAAATCCTTCAAGCGGTAATACAATATCAGAAAATATAGAAAAGCCTGTAATTGCAAACATTCAGAGTACGCAAGTAGACGCTTTATATATAGATATGAAAAGTACAATAAAGGAATTAGCACAGCAGTCAGATTTAATAATAGAAGGTACTGTGATAGATACATATGAATATACAGGTATTTCAACAATGTCTACAGTAAGTATAGCTAATACTATAAAAGGAAACTCAAGTAGGGAAATAAAAATATTGCAATTAAATGGAGATTCTGTTCTCGAGAAGCAAATGACCTATATACTAATATTAGGAAAACAAAGTGATCTTGAAAATACTTATTATGTTAAAGGCGGTACTCAAGGTGTATTCTTAGAAAAGGGTAATATTCTTGCATTATCTGACGAAGAAATGAAAAAGGATTTTGAAAAAATTAAAAATTTAAAATCAATAAATAAAAACCTAAAAGATGATAAAAAGTTACTGCTTAACTACCTTAAAGAAATTCAATAACATATTAATTAGAATTTAATAAATCCCCATACCATAGCAAAAAGCTTTCTTGATGTACCACGTCAAGAAAGCTTTTGTTGTGTCGTGTGTCTAGCGAAGCTGACAATTATAGCTATAATTGATTTATTTAAAACACGTTGGTAAGCCGTATACTTTAGTAAGGTATGTACAGTTTGATAAGGAGAAGATATGAGATAGTTTCTCTAATTTTTTACAGTACTTTAAGGCTCGCAAGGTTATTGATTGTATGGTAGAATTGACTGGTACGGTATAAGAGTATGATATGTTTTAATATGAAAATAAAGCTGCGTCTGTCTAGGGTCACTTCCTGAGACTTGCTTTCTTTTCATTGATTGCTGATGTAAAGTTGGGTAGACCAACTTTACATGCAGGTTAGGGGTGTTATATTGGATATTATATCAGTATTTATTTTTATTTTTGTGTCTCTGCTGTTTAGTGTATACAGCGGGGTAAATATTGTATACCCCTTAGCGTTGGGGTTGGTGTGCTTTGTGCTGCTTTATATAAAAAAGGGGTACAAGCTTAATGAGCTTTTGAATATGATTTTAAAGGGAGCCAAGAGGTCGCTTATTATTATTAAGATATTTGTATTGATCGGTGCTATTACTGCTGTATGGAGGGCATCTGGTACGGTATCCTTTATAGTTTATTATGGAATAAAATACATGAATCCAAGCTACTTTATAGTATCAGCCTTTATATTAAGCAGCATTGTATCCTTTCTGCTTGGAACCTGCTTTGGAACTGTTGGAACAGTAGGCATAGTGCTGATGATTATGGCTAAAAGCGGCGGAGTAAATATAGATGTGCTTGCAGGGGCAGTTATAGCAGGGGCTTATTTTGGAGACCGCTGCTCACCTATGTCCTCTAGTGCAAATCTGGTTGCTTCCATTACTGATACAAAGCTTTACACTAATATTAAAAATATGCTTTACACCTCTGTAGCACCAATGCTTATAGCGACAATTGCATATACAATATTATCGCTATATAATCCTCTTTCTGTAAATGGAGATAATATAGGCAGTGAAATATTGAAGCTTTTTAATATTGATTTTGTAGTTATTTTACCCGCCGTTGTGATACTGGTTTTGACATTTTTCAGGGTGGATGTAAAGATCTCAATGCTTGTAAGTATTATATCCGGCATAGTAATTGCAGTAATTTATCAACAGGAAACAATAGCAGATGTGGGCAGGTACTTGATAGCAGGGTACAGCAGCAATGCTGACAGCTTCTTTGTTGATATCATAAAGGGCGGCGGCTTGCTGTCAATGCTTAAGGTGTCGCTGATAGTGCTTGTCTCCTCGGCATACTCGGGTATCTTTGAAGGCACTAATACCTTTAAAGAATTAGAGGTTTATATTGAAGGCTTTAAAAAGCGTCATGGAATGTTCCTTACTACAGTGGTAGTAAGCATAGCAACTGCGTCCTTTGGATGCACACAGGCACTGGCTATTATGCTCACCAATCAGCTTGTAGGCAAAATGTATCAAAGGGATGGGAGAAGTAAATATGAGCTTGCTCTGGATATTGAGGATACAGCAGTTATATTAGCACCGCTGATACCATGGAATATTGGAGGGGCAGTACCTGCGGCAACACTTACAGCAAGCATGGGCTTTATACCCTTTGCCTTCTATATGTATCTGCTGCCCATAACCAGCTATATAGCCAAGAGGCTTAAGCTTATAAGCTTTGAAGATATGAAAAAAGGAACGGCTTTGTCGGAATCTGAATAAGAACAGGGGCATATGAGTAGAATATGCCCCTGTTCTCTATATTGCATGTTTGTTCAGCTCCTTGTTTTTCTTATATACTATTTTTTTTATGCTGTCCTCTGAAAGGTTATATTTTTCTGAAAGCTGACGTGCAGTAAAGCCATTTTGATAAAGCATATATATATCATGGTTTCTTTCAGATATAACCGTGCGTGTACCATTATTAACTCCCCAGCCTGCTCTTTCTTCACTTTTGGGTATATATATAAGCTCTCCCTGAATATACTTTTGCAGCTCATTAAGCAGCTTTGCGGGTAAAATGTCCTTTCCGTTTTTGTATGCCAATGATAAAGTCCTCCTTCTTATTAATGAATTTACAAGGTTGACGTTTACTATTCTCATTGGTACACCTCCTATCAAGTTTATTTTTAGATACAAAAATCCCGTGGATAAATAACCATCCACGGGACTAATCTTTATAGCTCAATAAAATAATAAACACACGAAAACCATGGTGCGTTTATTAATAATTTCAAGTAAATTTATAGAAAACCTGGCTGATGGTGATTTGATTCTGTTCGTAAATGCATACCAAAAAATCCAAAAGAATTGGATAATAAAAATACAAGTAATCCATGGGTAATACACTACGAACAATTATTCAGTTATGATTGGGACACCTCTAAATTAATCATTAACTTTCTCATAATCAACATCTCCTTACACTGAAATGTGTATTTTCTACAGCATCTCATATAAATTTCCCAGACAATTGCTATAGACTAACAACTCTTAACGAAAAGCATTTTGAGTTTTAGAGTTTGTTATCTATATCTTACTTTATTATAGATTTAACACGGCTTATTGTCAACCAATACCATGCAGCTATATTTTGTTAATAGAGAGGAGGCTTAAAGCCTCCCCGCAGTTATTAGGTGAAAAACCACCCTTTACTTCCAATCAATTCAGATCATCTCCTTTCGTAGGAATTCTTGACCGGTCAATTATATTATTACACAATATTTGGGCTTCAACAATGGAAAGAACATTTATACATATTCTTTCCTATACCCAAAAACTTTATAATAAAAGCATGGCAGATATTTCTATCCTCCATGCCTTTATGGATATTTATATATTATGCTATTTTAAAAAGCAATTACTAATCCACCATCATCTGAATATGTAGAGCTTAGTCCTGCCATACTTACAATGAAGATGTCCTTGAAGTTATATCTTTTCTGCACTTCCTCTTTAAGCTCAAGAGCTCTTTCGGGACAATTGCAGTGGGCTATTCCAAGTATTTTTTCCTCAAGTCTTGTGCCTTCTTCTCCTATTATATCAACAAGTCTTTTAAATGCTCTTTTATAGCCGTTTACTTTATCAACCAGCTTGATATTTCCGTGTTCGTCAGCACCCATAATAGGCTTGATTGAAAGCATTGAAGCGATTTTAGCTACTATAGGATTTAATCTTCCAGCTTTACCTAAATGTTCTAAGCTTTCTAAGAGAAATAGGGTTTTCATTTCCTTAATATATTTTGTTACTCTTTCTACTATTTCAGTTTCCTTGAGGTTTATTTTCATAAGCTCATTGATTTTATGACATATCAGGGTTTCAGCTACTGATGCGCTTAATGAATCAAATACGTGTATAAACTTTTTGTTCATACCATCCAATAACATGTCCTTGGCAAGGATGGCACTGTTATATGTGCCGCTGAGCTTTGAGGATAGGGTTACTACAAATATACTTTCATCTCCCTCGTAGTGCTTTAAAAAATCATTAGGGGAGGGGCATGAGGTCTTGGGTGCTGTCTTGCAGTGGTTCATATCCTTGATATACTCAGCCACGTTTAGATTTTCATCGTCTACATATTCTTTGCTTTCCAGCCTGAGTGTCAAAGGAACAAGCTGTATATCTAAATCCTTTTTCATTTTATCTGTTAAATCACAGGAGCTGTCAGCAATGATTTTAAACTTCATGTGGATCATCCTTTCAAATTGCTAAATAGTTATATATATATAGGGAAGCAACCATAAAACTTAACTTATTAATAGGTTAGTTATTGCTTCCCTTCTAGGCCTTTAACTTAGTATAATTTAAGTTTTAAGCTAAAAACCTATAGAGCATAGTTTTAAGCAATATTAAATATATTTTACCACAATACTCTAGTACTAATAAATATTTTTATTATATTTTATGCTGATTTTAATTATATAATTGTTAAATTTGTAAATTCTCCATTTATAGAGAAACAACTTCAAAACTAAATTTTTCCGGTTGTTTCTCACAAAGAGATTAGCAACTCTTAACGAAAAGTATTTTGAGTTTTAGAGTTGGCATCTATAATAAAGAGTATATCAGTAAACATGAATTTTATTCACGGATAATTTTTTTTCACTATATAAATTATAGACATTATGAACCAAACAAAAGTTTTTACATATTATAAAAAGTCGGAAGGGATTTTATAAACAAAAATATAATTGTCAATTATTTGATTGTAATTTATAATTATTTTAATGTTAATTTTACCACACAGGAGGGATATCCATGTATGTATCAAACAGAATGACTCCAAATCCCGTTACAGTAACCCCCACAACTACCGCCAGAGAAGCACTGGATATAATGCATCAGCATAGGTTTTCCAATATACCAGTAGTGGAGAACAATAAAGTAGTAGGTGTTATAGCCAAGGAGGACATAATCAACCATTACTTCTGTGGGGAAAAGGGTTGTACTTTCCTTGAGGATTCCTTTGTTGAAGAGCTTATGACAAAAAACTTTACTACTGTCAGAAAGCTGGATTATTTAGAAAAGGCAGTATATCTTCTTATGGAAAGGGATATTAGTGCACTTCCTGTATTGGATGCAGATGACAGGCTTATTGGAGTTATTACCAGAGCCGATGTTTTAAATGCATTTGCAGATACAATGGGAGTAGACAACAAAGGCACAAGGATATACATTATTGCCCCGGATTTCGTAGGGCAAATTGCTAAAATAGCAAATATAGTAAAGCATCATGGTATGTCAATAGAAGCCATGAGTGTGTTTGATTCAGGGATAATTAATACTAAACAGATTATTATGAAGGTTGATTCAAAGGACGTTCAGCACCTTATAAGTGAGCTTAAGCATTCTGGTGTAGATGTCAGGGATGCTGGAAGCTTCTAAAGCTATATAAATACCAATAAAAATTTAAGAAACCGTAAGACCTTTTAGTTTTATTTACGTAAATATATAAGAAGGCATCAATAATACCTTGGTAGGAATATACTGCAATGTGCTTTCTTATAAGGATAATGGCGTATATTAATCAGATACACAGCTTATCGCCATTAATATAAGTTTCTAAATGGAATGGAGGGGCTCAAATGGTAAAAAGAAAGGTTGGTACGGTTACACTGGCTGCCAGTCTTATTGCAGCAGGCGTTATAATGTTTGCACAAAATTTCATAGATATTAGTATACGGGATATGTTTAAATATTGGCCGGTACTTTTGGTGGCTTTGGGAATAGAAATGGTAATTTTTATGCTTACAAACAAAGGGGAAAAGGGAGAGGTTAGATATGGCGTTGATGGCTTTTGTATAGCCTTTATTATTATAGCGGCTGTTTTATCTAATGGCGTAGGTTTTATTAATACAGGTTTTCCCTTTGGGTTTAATTTTAACGGCAATACCGTAGTTGAAGGGTTCAGGTACAGCTCATCAATAAAGGAAACCTTTGAAAAGGGTAATATATCGTCAAATTATGCTGTAGATACTGTAAAGGTGACAAATGTATTCGGAAATGTGGAGGTCAAGGCATCAAATGAAAGCAGTATCAGAATAGAAGCATCAATGGACATAAAATGCAACGATGAGAACAAGGCAAGAGAGTATGCTAAAACCGCTATAGCTATTAAGGAAGGAACTGCTACAGAAATATACACAAGAGAACTTACAAACAGTGAAAAGCAGGACTATTCTGCCGCAAGGATAAACTATGTAATTTTTGTACCGCAGAATGTTAAGGTTGAGGTATACGGAAGTCATGGTGATATTGATGTAGAGGGTGTAGCCGGAGATGTAAAGGTTAACAATAAGTTTGGGGAAACAAGAATCAAAAACATAGGCGGAAATATTACAGTTGATAATTCCTTTGGAGGAATAGAGCTAAATGACATTAAGGGCGAGGTTACGGCAGATAACAGCAATGGAAGAATAAAAGCAAACAATATACAAAAATCAGCTAATTTAGAAACTGCTTTCGGCGCAATAGAAGCAGAAAATATATCAGGTGATTTGATAGCAGTAAGCAAAAACGGTAAAGTAACTGCAAAGAATATAAACGGAAAAACCGAAGTTGAATCATATTTTGGTGATGTAGATGTTCAAGACGTAACAGGAAATGTAATAGGAAAAAGCAAAAACGGAAGCGTAGAGGCTGAGAATGTTATAGGAAACATACGTTTGGAGACAAATTTTGGCAGCATTAAGCTTGATTCTCAAAATGTTAAGGATGCAGATATTTACGCAGAGACAAAGTTTGGAAGTATAGATACCAGCTTGCCGCTAAACAAAGAAAAATCAGGCTCAAAGGCAGTAGCAAAAGGAAATACAGGAAACGGACAATATAGGATAGAGCTGATTACAAGCAATGGCAGTATAGAAATAGATTAAAATAGGTTAGAAGGATGTATACAAACGAGAGTCTGTATACATCTTTTAATATCAAAAGAAGCTTGTACAACAAATCAAATTAATATATATGTTTTTAGAGGATAAAATATATATAACCAACGCTAAAACTCAAAATACTTTTCGTTAAGGGTTGCTAATCTCTTTGTGAGAAACAACTGGATAAATTTAATTTTTAAGCTAAAAAACCCTATATCATTGAAAGTATAAAAAAATATTGGTAATATATATGTAATAATATAAAAAGAAAATAAGAGGGAAATATGTTTGATAATATTAAAGCATTTATTTTTGACGTCGATGGAACTCTTGTTGATTCCATGTGGATTTGGAAGCAGGTGGACATAGAGTTTTTAGGCAGACGCTGTATAGAGCTTCCTCAAGATTTGCAAAAGGGTATAGAGGGTCTAAGCTATACGGAGACAGCTATGTTCTTTAAAGATAAGTTTAACCTTCCAGATTCTATAGAGGATATCAAGGAGGAATGGAGAGTTTTGGGGGAAGGCTATTACAGAAATAAGGTAAATATGAAAACTGGGGCAAAGGAATTTTTAAAGAAAGCATATGATAAAGGCATCAAAATAGGAATAGCAACCAGCAACTCAAGTGAGCTTGTAAGCTATATGATGGAGAGGCATGGAATCAGGGACTATTTTCAGGCTATACGTACTTCTTGTGAGGTTCCAAGAGGAAAGCCTTATCCCGATGTTTATCTGAAGGTGGCAGAGGACTTAGGTGTGAAGCCATCAGAATGCTTTGCCTTTGAAGACACTGTAGCAGGATCAACTGCTGCCAAGTCTGCCGGAATGAGGGTTATAGTCATAGAGGACGAATTTTCCATCTGTTCTAAGCAGGAGCTCTTAGAAATATGCGAAAAGTATATAAAGGATTATAACGATGTTATCAGATTTGTATAGCTTGATAATATGAAAATTAGTGTATCTAAGGAATATTTTACAATAATGGGCTTGTTTAAAAAGAGCTTAAACGCTGCTGGGATGTATATTTAAAGGTAAACTAAATAAAAATATATAGATTTTTCAACCATATGGATGATTTTAGCTTAATATGTTATAAATACAACACAATTATGCATTGACTTATTAGTGATTGTTTATTATAATATTATTTGTATCTGTTATCACAATATGTGAGAGATTCGAAATTGTACCCATAGCTCAGTTGGATAGAGTGTCTGGCTACGAACCAGAAGGTCGGGGGTTCGAATCCCTCTGGGTACACCACTAAAATGCGGAGTTGGCGGAATTGGCAGACGCGCTAGACTTAGGATCTAGTGTCAACGACGTGGGGGTTCAAGTCCCTTACTCCGCACCATACATAAATTATATTTAATTAAAATATAAAACAGCTAGGATTTAATGCCCAGCTGTTTTTTCGTTTATTGAGACTCTTGTAAAATACGGAAGCAACCATAAAACTTAACTTACTTATATAAGGACAGGATACAGAATAGCAGACAACCCATTGGATTTATTTGCTTTACATTTATTTAGAATTAATGTAACATAATAATATATATATAATATAATATTATAAATAACATCTTGTTAGGTGAGGTTACTACGTGGAAACATGCTACTGCCCAGAAACGTCTAGAGACGCCAATGGGTCAGCAGGTATTACCGGATTAAGGTTTTACTTAATGTAGCTGGGCGGCACAATATCTGCCCTAAGCCACGCAGAGCCAAAACTCAACGGTAGAGAGTGTTAAGGCTTTTTTGTCTCTTTACAAGTTGAGTAAAGAGATTTTTTTATTGATGAAAGGATGGTGACAGTTATGGACTCTGGTCCCTTACCTGATAGTAGGCAGATAAAATTAAATAGAGTTGTAGCTGTAACTATGGCGGTACGGCTCTTTTTGGGGAGGTACTGATAATGGAAAAGAGGATACTGGATTTAATAAGCGAAAACAAGGTTCATGAAATAAGACATGAGCTTGTGGAGATGAACATAGTTGACATAGCACAGGTGTTTGAAGAGGTTGATAAACATCAACTGGTAAAGCTTTTTAGGATTTTGCCAAAGGATATGGCAGCGGGGGTTTTTTCTTATGTGCCAATCGAGCTTCAACAGCATATTATTGAATATATTACGGATGTAGAAACAAAAAATATAGTAGACGAGCTTTTCTTCGATGATGCCATAGACTTTATTGAGGAAATGCCTGCAAATATTGTTAAAAAGGTACTAAAAAACACTGATGAAAATATGCGTAAGCTGATCAATCAATTTCTTAACTATCCTGAGGATTCTGCCGGAAGTATTATGACTATAGAGTACGTAGACCTGAAAAAAGAAATGACTGTAAGGCAGGCTCTTGAGCATATAAAAAGAACAGGTGTAGATAAGGAAACAATAAACACCTGCTATATAATAGACGCCAATAGAAAGCTGGAGGGAGTCGTATCAATAAGGAGACTTATTCTAAGCGATGAGGAAAAGCTGATTGGCGATATTCTAAACGATGATATGATATTTATTCAAACCACTGGTGATCAGGAAAGTGCAGCAATGCTTTTTAAAAAGTACGATTTGCTGTCAATGCCGGTTGTGGATAATGAATGCAGACTTGTGGGAATTATTACTGTTGATGATATAGTTGATATTATAGATCAGGAAAATACCGAGGACCTTCATAAAATGGCGGCAATGCAGCCATCTGAGGAGGAATATCTAAAAACAGGAGTTTTCACTCTTGCAAGACATAGAATAGTATGGCTATTGGTCTTAATGCTATCCGCTACATTTACCGTAAGCATAATAAAAAAATTTAATGATGTACTGGAATCTGTAGTTATCTTGGCGGCTTTCATTCCAATGCTGATGAACACAGGGGGTAATGCAGGCTCCCAATCCTCTACGCTTATAATTAGAGGACTGGCTCTTGGGGATATAAGTCTAAGTGATACTTTAAAGGTTATATGGAAAGAATTAAGAGTTAGTATTATTGTTGGCTCGATTTTGGCATTAGTAAACTTTTTAAGAATTTATTACCTCGAAAGAGTAGATGTTATGGTATCCATAACAGTTTGCGCAACTATGTTTTTTACAGTTATACTTGCAAAGGTTGTTGGTGGACTGCTTCCCATAGCTGCAAAGTGTGTTAAGCTTGATCCGGCAATAATGGCTAGTCCAATGATTACTACTATAGTAGATGCTTTTACTTTGATAGTTTATTTTTCAATGGCTGTTTGGTTTTTGGGACTATAAGCAATTTTTATATAATAATTTATGGATGATTTTGGGTATATTACAAAACACAATAATGTTAATTGAAATGCACTGGCAGCAGTGCATTTTTTATGTGTGAATTTGCTTGACTTTACAATATTTAATTGTTTACTTTCATATTGAAAAGGATACAATAAGCTCGAAAAGGAGGTTTTATTATGAGAAACTTATCACCTAATGAAATACTAACACTGAATAAAATGCTTCAAATGGAAACAAACGGCTTAGCTATTTCTAAAGCCGCTATGAATATAGTTAATGATCAGCAGCTTAAGACACTAACAAAGTCCGGTATAGCTTCTGCTGAGGCAAGAATAAGAACTATCCAGCAGTTTGTAAACGAAAATAATATTTCTATAACAGATCAAAGCTATGCTGTTAGAGAGGAGGTTCAATAATATGACAAAGATACTTGAACAGGTATTTAGCAATCTAGCGGACAAATCCGCAGATCAAACCATGGCTGTTAATGCTAAGGCATCTGCGGCAGCGTCAGCTACTGCCTATCTCACAGCTACTCTTGAGGCGACTACTCCAGAGATAAGAAGACTATTCAGTGAATTTACTACTCAAACTACTATGGAGCAGGAAGTATTGGCAGCATTAGCAGTACAAAAAGGCTGGGCAAACCCTTATGACACTCCGACAGGACAATTGAATTCAACAATAAAGCAATCAGCAGATGTAATAAGCCATAATGTTCAGTAGTTAAAGGTATAATATGTAAAAAATTCCGTTTATCCTTATAGAAAACCGTCTATAAGGATAAATTTCTTTATATAATGTATTATTTGGTATTGAATTATTTCCTAATATCTGTGATAATTAATATATACAGTATTTAATAATTATTATATAATTTAGGAAGTGTATTGATGAAGGACAAGGTCAGACTCTATATGATAACAGGTTTAGTATTTCTAATAATCGCTGTAATACTGTCGTACTTCAAGCTATATATGCTAGCAGCATTAATTGCTATAGCAGCTATTCCTGACTTTTATAAAGCGGTAAGACTTAATAATAAGAAGTAGATATCATTTATAAAATCTATTAGAACTCCAATTTTGCATATAAAAAGCTAATAAAAAGCAGTTTGTGTGTTGCTTGCCATATAGAGTCGCACATTAACTCTTTCTATATAGAGACTAACAACAATATTTATATATTGGAGGTAATGCAATGATAGTAAAAAATGATGACGCATTCAGAGGATTGCTAAATACGGTGGACTTTATGTCAGAGATACTCGATCTTGATCTTATGATATGTGTTACAGACAATACTAAATTTATAAAATATATACCAGGCAGAGTTCTTGATGTTAAGGTTGCGGCTGGAAATCCAGTGCCAGATACTGATCCGCTAAAAGCAGCAATGCGTACAAAGCAAAGAATAGTAGATATAGTTCCAAAGCAGGTATATGGTGTTGCTTTTAAGGCAGTATGTACCCCTATACAAAATGATAAGGGAGAAGTAATCGGCAGCGTAGGTATAGGCATTAACTTACAAAATGAAGTCAAGCTGGAGGAAATGGCAACAAACCTTGCAGCTACCCTTGAAGAGGTAACCGCCAGTGTAGATGAAATCTCCAAGAGTGCATTGAGTATTTCTGAGGATAATGAAGAATTAGTTGTTATGTCTCAAAATACAAGAAAAAGTACAGAGAATACCAATGAGATATTAAATTATATTAAGCAGATTGCGGACACTACAAATATGCTGGGACTAAATGCTGCCATTGAGGCTGCCAGAGCAGGTGAGCATGGCAGAGGCTTCTCAGTTGTTGCTGCGGAAATAAGGAAGCTGTCGGAAGAGACTAAAACATCTGTAGCAAAAATAAGCACAGTGCTTAATACCATAAAAGAATCAGTAAGCAATACAATCGGATTAATAGATAAAAACAGCAAGGCTATCGAGGTACAAGCTAATACCATACAACAGATAGAAGCTGCTATACAAGAAATTAGCTCTACAGCCCAAGAACTGGCTGAGCTGTCAATTGTTAAAAAGTCATTAGATTAGCAAAAAAGCCCTTTGAATTCAAGGGGCTTTTTTATTTCTGCAAAATTATATATAAACCTCTATTGACATTGGCAGCATACATATGTTAATTTGTCACCTAGAGATAAATAATATATATATTTTAAGAGGTAGAAAAATGATAAAGATTGTTGCTTTTGACATAGATAATACTCTAGCTGCCAATAACAAGCCTGTAGAGGCTGAAACTATAAGCTTGCTTCATCATCTCAGAGATATGGGGGTAAGGATAGTCCTAATATCAGGAAAGCCTGCAATATATTTATGCGGATTAGCCAGACAGCTAGGGCTTGAGGATGTAGTAATATCCGGCGAAAATGGTGCATCTATATATTACTCCAACTGTGTGCCCCCTAGAGAAGAGATTCTTTTGGATATTAAACAATATAAAATAAAATTGCTGAATAGTATCAGAATGAATCTAGTCAAGCAGTTTGGCAATAATATTTGGTTGCAGCCTAATACTATCAATGTGTCCTGCTTTCACAAGGATGAAGAAACAAAAACACTTATTGATGAATATGTAAAGAAGCTGGAGAAGAGTGAAGAGTTTGTTAACTGCTTTACTTTGTATAAGCATCATGACTGCCTTGAGATAGTTCCTTCGGAGGTAAACAAAGGCAATGTAGTATGCAAGATAATGGAACGTGAGAATATAAGGAGTAGTGAAATAATAGCTGTGGGAGACAGCTCTAATGATTTTCCTATGTTTGATAAATGCGGCATCAGCATTGGCATAAATACAAAAGGCAGATATCCTGTCAGCTACGAATTTGACAATATTCAAAATGCCATAAAATTTATAATATATGAAATAATCGGCACAGAAAATAAGCTGGTTTCAAACAAATATTAAAAGCACTGCAATAAGAGCAGTGCTTTTAATATGAGCTGACACTATAAAGAGTAGATATCTGAAAATTCTATTGCAGTACTATTCATCAGCCTTCCATTGCACGAGGATACTGAAAGATTTTCCTCAGTTTCCTCAGGAATAATTGAATCCTTGAGAAATAATTTAAAGGAGCTGCCCTTATTTTCGGTGCTTTCGACTATTATATCTCCATCCAAGGCTGTAGTTAGCTGTTTAACAAGATATAGTCCTATACCTGTACCCTCAGAATTTTTTGCCAGCTTGCTTTCTACCTGTCCGAAGCGGTCAAAAATTATACTCAGCTTTTCATTTGGTATACCAATACCCTCATCTTTTACCTCGATACAAACCTTACTGTTTTTAAGAGAAATAATAGTATGCACGCATTTTCCCGGAGGTGTAAACTTAATTGCATTTGAAAGCAGATTTAATAGTATACGCTCATATTTCTCGACATCTATACCGATTATCTTAAAAGTTACCAAGGACTTAAATTTAAGCTTTATACTTTTTTCCTCGGCATATATGGATACAGAGTCTACAATGGCTCTTGATATAGAAACTATATCTGCATTATGCTTACATACCTTAAGATAACCTGCCTCAGAGCGTGTAATATCCAGAAGATTATTAACCAGTCTTATCTGTCTTAGCGTATTTTGATGGATCTTATCAATATATTTTATTGATTTTTGCGGCAGTTCCTTTTTATGTATAAGCTCAATAGCCTGTACTGCCGTGTATATTACAGTTAACGGAGTCTTAAACTCATGGGATACAAAGGATATAAAATCATCCTTCATGCGCATGGCTTTTTCCATTAATAGCTCCTGCTCAGTTTCCTTTGTGACATCAATAATTGTTACCAGCAGTTCATTAATATTTTTGGAGCTGTCAAATATAGGTTGAAATATAAAGTTGAAATAGTATGCAGTATTATTATGAAAAACCCTATGCTTATTGATTTGTAAGGTTTTCCTGCTTATATACATTTCTTGAATATATTTATCATACTGGACTAGCTCTGATTGAGGCAGCAGCTCATGCAAACCTTTACCTTTCATACGATTTTTATCAATACTCTTATTTACTGCCACATTTTCAAGGTACGTAGCTGCGGTATTATTAATATCCATTATGGTTAAATCAGAATAGGAAAGTCTTATAACTGGGAGTGCAAAGACATTAAATAGTCCAGTTGACTCTCCCTTTATTTCTCTTTCTCTAACCTTATCTGTTACATCGATAGATAGAATAGCTACATATTTAACCCTATTAAGACAGGTTATTGGAGTAATAAATAAGTCAAGAAAGGCATCTATGCCATTGTACTTATACAAAACTTCCTTTATTCTGACCTGACTTTCACTATAAATACAGTTATTTATAGCTTGCTTTAGTACAGGATAATGATCATCATCCACTAACCCATAAAGAGGCTTCGCAAATACTTCTGCAAAGCTGTTAAAGGAGCCTCTCAAAAGCTCAATATGATTGTTATTTGCTTTTAAAAGAGTAAGCTCAGGCACGCTGTAAATAGCCAATCCACGTTTGCCATTCTTGTAGGTTTGCTCTATTTTTGTAAAGTATTCATCCAGATCCAGCTCCGTATTCTCATTTAACAAATACAGCCTTTCATTTGGATCGTAGCATCTGCTTGTTTGGACATGAACGTCCTTTGTCTGCATATGCTTCGTGAGTATGTAGCTGTCAGCTGAGTAGGAGCAGTTCTGACTATTTATAGGAAATTCCAGCTTAAGCAAAGCGAATAATTCATCTATTGACTTGTTAACAACAAAAGAACTGTTGTATCCAGTCAACTGTACAAAGGTATCATTAACTTTTGTTACTACATTGTTTTGAGTTAATATTAAAGCAAGCTCAGTATTACAACTAACAAAGCTGAGATTTGACATTGTATATGTCCCCCCATATTGAAACAAACATTGAATGTTATTATTAGTATTATTTATGTTTACTGCATATATTTAAAATAAATGTATATATTTATTTTAAACAAAATGCCAGAAACATACAAGTAGAGATATCATGTTTGTTAAAATTTTACCGAAATTATCTATTTTTAGGGCAGGAGTTTTGTATCATTAACATTATTATGAAATTGTGTATAAAATTTAATATTGACAAAAAATTCATTTCGTTATATTATGTAATATGTTATATGCTTAAATGCGTATAATAAGATTTGAAGCAAATGAAATTTGCACCTATAGCTCAGTAGGATAGAGCAACGGTTTCCTAAACCGTGTGCCACAGGTTCGACTCCTGTTAGGTGCACCACTATAAAAATAGACACCGCAACGATTTGCGGTGTTTTTTATTTAGTATTTGTTTACTATAGTTCAGGCGTTTACTACGATTTTACTACAACAAATAAAATATTATTATTGATATGTAGTCTATTTATGTCTTCTTCTTGGTGTTTGAACTGGAATTATAGGTTCATAAGATTTTAGCCCTTTATCACCTGTAAATATTTCTACCTTCCATTTGTCAATCTTAGAGTAATAGTCAGCAACGTCTTTAATAGTAGCATCACCTAGAGAAATCTTCGTTGCAGCAAGGCTTGGCCATGTTAGAGCTAAAGATTTTAGCTTTTCTGCATTCCAGAGGTCTGATTGTTCAGTAAAAGCTGCCCAAGGAGTTTCTTTATTTGCGGTTTTTATCATTATTGTTGCTAACTCCTGAGCACATTCATATCTACGTTCCTTTGCTTGAGCAACATGATTACCTGTCTCTATTATTGTAGCTAGTGGTAGTACTAGAGTAGCATTCTTTTTCGTTTCATCGTTAATATATTTGAGTACTTTCTTATGATCCCATTTACTGTCACCATATCCGCAAGTTTCTTTACCAGGGATATTGAGGTAACAACATAAAACAGATGTGTCAATAACTATTATTTTAGTGTTCACCTTTATTATCCCCACTCTCATTTAGAATATCTTCAATTATCCCTTTAGTTGCTAGCTTTCCTAGAGAACCAGAAGCTAACAACTTTGGAAGATTATTGACATCTTCAAGCAGTGTGAGTATGCTTTCTCCTGTATCGCTGGATCTATTTGCAATAATAATAAAAGGAATCATATCTTTACCTAGTTCATCCATTAATGCAGGGTTATGAGTAGTAACCAGTATATCAATCTTCCGTTGGCTTCCAATTTCTCTTAGCATTTCAAGTAGTAGTTTTGCTCTAGATGGGTGTAAACCATTATCAACTTCTTCAATTACTATTAATGTACCTTCAGGACGAGTGAGTAAACCTGTAAGAATACCAAGAAAACGTAAAGTCCCATCTGACATTCCTCTTGCATCCACAGTCAATTTTTCCCCTTTTATCCATTCTTCTTGACAGTATATCATAGCATCTTTTTTAAATATTCCCACGGGTTCAGCCCATACTTTTTCAATATCTCTTTCCGGTAATTTTGATATATACTCTAATAACTGTCTTTCAATTCTATCTTTTTCCATAGGGGGTAATGCAGCTAAAACACCTGCTAAATTTGATGCATTACTCAAAAGATTACTTGAAAAAGGTCTATAATCTCTCATTAAACTTGGAACTGGATCTAAAATGAAAATTTTCTCTAATACTTCGATTACAAATTCTACTCCTGTTTCAACTTCTTTGTGTAATTCCTGGTTTCTAATTTGACTAATTATTGATAAAGACTTTTTAAACTGCTTTTTCTTCTGCCGACCTTGACCATTATAAAGTTCCACAGGAATACCAATACTATCAGTAATTTCTTCATATGCTGTAAATAATGGTATATCCCTTTCTTTTCTCCTCTTGGTATATGTTATTTTCATTAAGGATTCTGAGACTAATTCCAGTTGTGGAGCTGTCCTAATTTCAATTGAGTATTTATATTCTAGATTTTCACTTTTTTCAATTAAAGCTTCAATTTTAAACTGCGAACCGGGTTTTTTAGCTGCCCAATCTGTACCTCCTCGAATTGCATTAAGCTTATCATCAAACATAATTGTTGATGCACCCATTAAAGCTTCGCTAAGATCTTTTCCTTGAGCAACGCGATTGATAAATGCAATACCATCAAGAGTATTTGATTTACCACTTGCGTTTGTACCTATTAGCACAGTAAGAGGATCTATATATAATGTTGCATTTCCGAAACTTTTCCAATTTATAAACCTAATTTCTTTTAGCATTCTTTACCTCCATATATTTACAATTCAATTATATCATATTATAACAAATAAAATCTTAAATATTATTATGCCTATATTAATAAGAATTCATATACCTTATCTGCAGCAGCCCTTTTCAATTCCGGCATAACATGACTATAAGTGTTCAAAGTTAGACTTATATCAGAATGCCCAAGAAGCTCCTGTACTACTTTTGGATGCTCATTAGCCTCAAGCAATCTAGTTGCATATGTATGTCGCAAAGCATGAAAGTTTACTTTTTCCAATTCGCCTTTCTTAATCAGCTTATAAAACTTTTTGAGCAAATTGCTTGTTTCTATGGGAGTGCCTATTTCAGAACAAAATATCAAATCATTTTCCTCATAGACCACTCCTGCAATTTTTTATCTTCTTCCTGTCGCTCCTGATGAACTTTAAGCTCTTTTATAACACTCTCTGGAAGTGGAATAGACCTTCTTCCCGATTTTGTTTTAGGTTCTTGGTACATAATACTTGTTTTTGTCTCTGCATTTTTATCAAAATTGTTTGTCCTTCTCACGGTTCTATTAATATTCACTATTCCTTGTTTCAGGTCTATATCGATCCAACGAAGTGCCAGAAGCTCACCTTCTCGTATACCTGTGCCCAACGCAAGTATAAATGCACATCTTAACCTTTCATCTTCTAATACTTTCAATAACCTCAACTGCTCGTCTATAGCTAAGACACGCATTTCTCGCTTAGTATACTTTGGCAATGTTGTTGCTTCTGAAACATTCCGTACTACTAGATTATTTTTAACTGCTTGGTCAAATGATGCGTGGATTACATTATGCATATTTTTTGCTGTCTTTGCAGATATTCTTTCATCAGCTCCAACACGTCCATTCTCCAATTTATCGTTATATAACTTTTGCAAATGGTGAGGGCGTAAATCCTTTAGACAAATATGACCAATTGAAGGTTTTATATGTACTCTTGTAAGGTACTCATAGCTTTCAAATGTAGTGGCTCTTACACTAGGTTTTTTATATTCCTTTAACCATGTATCCATCCAATCTGAAACAGTAAGCCTAGACGGTTCAACAAAAGTCCCCTGTCCTATACTATTCAAAGCTTTATTGAGCTTTTCAGCTACTTCTTGTCGAGTTCTTCCATAATAAAAAACTCTTTTGGGTTTCCAATTTCGGGGCTTATCCTGCTATGCAATGCAGCACATCAAGTTACATTTTTTCTTTGAACCTATACCTTTACAGTTGCCGATTTTGCTACGATTGGCATATGCAATACTATTATACCGTTTTTCCCTTTATTTCACAATCCTAGATAAAGGGAGGGTGTATATGAATATGAAAGATGAGCTTGCTAAAATGGACATATGTGCTAATGAACTCACGGATGATTTTATATTTGAATTTATAAAGCAGATAGTAAAAAAAATCAAAAAGACTCTTAAAGATAATGAGAAAAGTAGCAGTAATACAACACATCATAAAATTAATAGGAGAGTAAAAAATGAATAGATTAAATTATCTTGCTGAAATTCTGATAAAAGTAGTTAGTATACTAGAAACTATACAAAAGAGCGGAAAGAATGTAATGGATAGGTTATAATTAGTTAGACAGAAAACATTCGGTCATGATAAAATAAATTAATTTAACACAAAGGAGAATATCATGGCAGGAAAAACAAAGAATTATACAGATGATTTTAAGAAGCAAATAGTTGCAATTAGACAGAATGGTAAAGCAGCAGCAGAAATAGCAAAAGAGTACCAAATAGCAAAGTCAACTATAGTGAAGTGGACAAACGATTATAGCAATATAGGATCATTTAAGGCTAATGATAATCGTACTAATGAGGAAAATGAGCTAATACGTCTCCGCAAAGAAAATAAGCAGTTATTGATGGAGAATGATATTTTAAAGCAAGCAGCGCTGATAATGGCACGAAAGTAGATATTATTTTAGCAAATAAGGAAAAGTACAGTATCAGCGCAATGTGTAGGTTATTAAATATACCAAGGAGCTTGATTTATTATAAGAAGAAAGCAAGGGTATATAATACTAAGCTAGAAAATGCAGTAATAGCAATTTTTAGAGCTAGTAAAAATAATTATGGGTCTAGAAAGATAAAGATAGAGCTTGAGAAGCAGAAAATAATAGCATCTAGAAGAAAAGTTAGAGAAGTAATGACTAAATACAGGTTAATATCAAATTATACTATAAAGCAATTTAAGGTTCATAAAAGCAAATGTAACGAAGATGAGATCGATAACATTGTAAATAGACAATTTGGAAATAGACAATTTGGAAATAGAGAAGATTTGGAGATAATAGTAAGTGATTTAACATATGTAAATGTAATGGGAAAATGGCATTATATATGTCTATTAATCAACCTCTTTAACAGAGAAATAGTTGGGTATTCTGCAGGAGGTAGAAAGGATGCAGAGCTAGTATATGAGGCATTTTTAAACTCTAGTGTAAATTTATCAAAGATAAAAGTATTTCATACAGATAGGGGAAATGAGTTTAAAAATAAAAATATAGATGAAGTTTTAGAAGCATTTAAAATAAAGCGTTCCCTTAGCAAGAAAGGCTGTCCTTATGATAATGCCATCGCAGAAGCAGGATACAAAATTATTAAGACAGAATTTGCATTTAATAGAGTTTTTTCAAGTTTAGAAGAACTCAAGAGGGAATTGCGAGATTATGTAAAGTGGTATAACAACAAACGCATCCATGGGTCATTAAATTATATGACACCAGTAGAATATCGTTTAGCCAAGATGACCGAATAAAAATTGTACTAAAAAATATTGACAATCCATAAAGGAAAGGTGATGAATTTTAGTCCCAATAATTTTAAGTTTATATTATCAAAGCAGCATCCAGATGAAGAACCTAAGAAGGTACTCTCTCAGCTCCGAAAGCTAAATTTTATTATTGGAGACAAGTCGGGGAAAAGTAATACAAATGTTATTTATGAAAAGAGCAAATCTAAAAGAATGATTTCAATAGATAAAGATTTTTATAACGAGCTTAAGGAAGCTTTTTATAGCAAATAAGATCGCGATAGGTAGTAAGGAATAGTAGTAATATTAGCATAATGTACTATGTACTAATATTACTACTTTGTTTTTTGGATATATATATTAGAATTGCTGTATTATGACTTGTAAAATTACAAAGTACAGAATTAGTAAAGGAAAAAGATATATGTAGTAATAGTAATGTAATGGCTATTACACTATAGGGCTATTTCTATATAGTAGTATTAAGTACTATTTTTGTAAATTTATGGTATACTAGTATTATAGAATTAAAAAAGGAGAATTAGTGCTATGAGTAATCAATTTGATATATTACCTGACATGAGGTCTTTTTATGATAATATAGTAAAAGATGAAAGAGCAAAAAATTATATAGCGGGTAAAAACACTATTTTTTGGAACTATATTAACCTAGTAATGTATAATTATAAAATAATAGATAAGGATGATAACTTAGTACGCCCTCATTTTGCATTAAACTACTTGGTTCCCAAATTAATTAATCATAGTGTCACGAGCTATAACCTATTACTTCACAACATGCAAGAAGAATGCCTAATAATGATTAGACAAAGTTTCGAAGTAGTGTGGTTGTTGAAATATTTCATAGAGTATCCAGAAAAGGAAATAGAATGGGTGAAAAGATCATTTCCTGATCAGGAAGGTAAGAAGCCCAAAGGCATGAATCCTTTCGAAGTAAGAGAAGGCTTTCCGGAGGAAAGCGATGTAATGGACTATATATATAGTAATCTTAGTAATTTTGTACATTCAAATTTTGTAGCGTCTACTAATGGAATGCATATAGGAGGACAGTATGATGAATGGTTTATAGATTTGAGTATGCAAAAAATAGTGATATCAGTACACGAAATGCTTGATGTATTATATCGTATATTAGAATCAGATAAGAATAAATATATTATAAGTAATGAGGATGACTTTTATGTAATAAACAAGGATATAGTAAAAGATAAGGATTTGGAACATGTGTTAGTAAATTCCATAGAACTATATAAAAAAACTGTTCTAGGATTATGGGAGTTACAAATAACAAAAGACTATGAACAGGAAGCACTTGAAAAACTTATAGCTAAGGGATATCTCAAAGTAAGATAGTTTACTACAATCATACTACAACGCCGAAATAAAATCTTATTTTTACAAAAGGTTAGGTAATTTATAGACCTGCGGAATACAGTGATATCAAGGCTTGTGAAGCTGGAGAAAATTTAGAAAAGTATACTATCACTAATTCCTAAACCGTGTGCCACAGGTTCGACTCCTGTTAGGTGCACCATATTGAGTATAACAGTTACAGACTTAGGGTTTGTGGCTGTTTTTGTTTTTTGAAGTAACAGTTTTTTACAACAGTTGTATTTCTATTTTGTTGGTAAAAAGCAGGATATATTAAATAAATGTAGAAGTACTCTTTATATGAGAACGTGGGGGTGTAAGTATGAAGGTAGAGTTAATTATACTTATAGCTGAGAATATAGAATTCTGCGAGACGCCTGAAAATCTTGTAAGCTACTTAAAATCATATTCCTCTTTTTCTTTTAATAATAACAAAATAAGTATAAGAAATGCTGTAAATAATTTTGTTTACCAAGTTAAACCTGTTAAGTTTGGTAATAAATCCAGATATTTCAATTTGACCATGATGAATGAATTAGAGGACGATAGTAAAGCTGTTGAAGAGTTTTCATCTTTGATTTCAAAAATCAAAGATCACTTTAATGCGGGCTCCGATAAACGTGTAAGCGTCTATGCCATATGGGATGATATATCTTATTATTATTCCAGGTTAGCATATCCTATAATTAATGAGTTAGAAAATACCATGCGTAAGATGATACTAAAGTTTATGATTATAGGTGTAGGAGTAGATTGGTACGAAAAAATGACCCCAACAGAAATTAAGCAAAAAGTTGGAAATCGAAATAGTAATAGTAGTATATTTCAAAATATACTTTGGG